>JBOFCQ010000121.1:0-3863 GCA_051646145.1 Hyphomicrobium sp. | reverse complement strand
GCTGCGCTCAAGGTTCCGGGCGTCGAAGCGGTGTTCGAGATCGATGGCAAGGCGCCGCCGGCCAAGTTCGCGTCTCTCGGCGGCGTCGCCGTGGTCGCCAAGTCGACCTATGCCGCCATCGCCGGACGTGACGCGCTTGTCGTTGAGTGGGATGACGGTCCGAATGTCAGCTATGACACCGCTGCCTACCGGAAGGAAATGGAAGCGACAGCGCTGAAGCCGGGCAAAGTCATCCGCAAGCAAGGCGACGCCGATGCGGCGTTCGCAAAAGCCAAGGATACCTTCTCGGCGTCTTACTATCAGGAGCATCTCGCTCAGGCATCGATGGAGCCGCCGGTCTGCGTCGCGCAGTTCGGCGACAACAAGATCGACGTTTGGGGTCCGCTGCAGAGCCCGCACGGCGCACGCTCGGACATCGCTGAAGCCTACAAGGTTCCGATCCAGAACGTGACCGTCAACGTCACGCTCCTGGGCGGCGGGTTCGGCCGCAAATCGAAGTGCGATTTCGCGCTCGAAGCGGTCGAAATCTCGAAGAAGTCGGCTGGCGTTCCGATCATGGTGGTGTGGACGCGCGATGACGACATCCGTCACGCGTTCTATCACACGACCTCGGTCGAACACCTGGAAGCCGCGATCGATGACAAGGGCAAGGTCACGGGCTGGCGTCACCGCACGGTTGCGCCGTCCATCCTGTCGACGTTCGCGCCCGACAGCGGATACCAGTTCTTCATCGAGCATGGCATGGGCTTCGTCGATATGCCGTTCGATATCGCGAACATCAGTTGCGAGAACGGTCAGGCCATGGCCCACACCCGCATCGGCTGGTTCCGCTCGGTGTCGAATATTCCGCGCGCCTTTGCCGTGCAGTCGTTCGTGTGTGAGCTTGCCCACAAGCTCGGCAAGGACCCGAAAGACTTCCTGCTCGAAATGCTCGGTCCGGACCGCAAACTCGACGTCAAGGCGTCGGGCATGCCGGAAGACTTCTGGAACTACGGCGAGCCGTACGACCAGTTCCCGATCGATACCGCGCGTCTGAAGAACGTCGTGCGCGTCGCGGCCGAGAAAGCCGGTTGGGGCAAGAAGCTGCCCGCGGGTGAAGGTCTGGGCATCGCGGTTCACCGCGCGTTCGTCTCGTATGTTGCATCCGTCGTGCATGTGTCCATCGGCAAGGATGGCGTCGTGCGCGTTCCGGAAGTGACGACGGCCGTCGATTGCGGCTTCTACGTGCATCCTGAGCGCATCCGCTCTCAGGTCGAAGGCGCTGCCGTGATGGGCATGTCGAACACCATCTACAGTGGCGTGTCGTTCAAGGGCGGCCGCGTCGAGCAGTCGAACTTCAACGACTTCGAAGTTGCGCGCATGAGCAACTATCCGAAGAAGGTGAACGTCCACATCATCGAGCCGGCGTCGGAAGATCACCGCACGTCGGGTGTCGGTGAGCCGGGCGTGCCGCCGTTCGCGCCTGCCTTGGCGAATGCCATCTTCGCTGCAACGGGCAAGCGCGTGCGCAGCATGCCGATGGGTGAAAAGCTCGAACGCGCCTAAGTGACGTGACCTGCTGCGGGCCCCGATACGCTCACGGGCCCGCAGCCTCTCGCACCGCCGATCGGTGCGTGGCGATAGTGGCAGCAGATTGCGTCAGCGCATGCGCCGACGCCGCCAAATGGCCGACTGATCCTTAGCGCTCGCCATCGACGCGGGTTTGGACAATCCGGCGGCTCCAAAGAGCAACTCAAACGTCCAAGATTTGTCTCGCCGGTTTGCGCGCAGGTCGGGCCAGTTGCCTTGACTGGCGGCGCAAGGCCGAGCGCCCGCATCGCCGCTGCGCCGACGCTGTCGCTGTCGCTGTATCGCGCGCGATGGCCGCAATGGTGAGCTGGCGACGAAGATCGCGTCGCGGGCGATTATGACTTCAAGCTGAGGTTTTGGATAAACGCGCTCGCGGCGCAGTGATCAACCGGCAGATGAATGCGCACATTGCGGCTGGGCGGCCGCTGTCAAAGACTGGGGCGGGCGGGACGGCGATTAAATTGACGGAAAATCCGGGTGTTCTAAGATTGGTGACACTCAGTTGACACTCAGCTTCGAAAGACGAAAATCGTGTTACCGCTTTTCGGACTGCCTAAACTGCTGATTTTGTTGAGTTTTAAAATGGTGCCGCTTAGGTGACTCGAACACCTGACCCCGTCATTACGAATGACGTGCTCTACCGGCTGAGCTAAAGCGGCTTGCCAACAACGGACCATACGGGGTCGCTGCGAGAAGCGTTGGGATAACCGCTTGGCTTGCCAAAAGCAAGGCCCAAGGGACGCCCGAATTGTCGCCATCAACGGCCCGTTTTGCCGGCGGCCCCAGTCATTTGGCCGCGAGTAGCGCATGTCGGCGGCATGGCGCCGGAAACTACCGACCCGCGCGACGGGGCCGACCGGCCCTATCAGTTGACGGCACGGAAGGCGCGCTTGGGATATCCTGCGGGCTCTGGGTCGTTGTCCGTATCGTCGAGGCCCGGATCGTCGGGCGCGCGCGGCGCGACGAAGATCTTGGCGTCGGGTTTGGCGGTGCCGCTCTGGCGGCCTTCGCCCGGTTGCGATTTCGCGGACGCCGCGGTTTTGGAGGGTTCCGCCTTTGCACCCGGCGCTGAACCCGGTGTCGGCGTTGCTGCATCACGTGCGCCAGCGGCGGCGGGCTGTACGGATGGCGCGGGGGTGGTGCTTGCTTTTTCCTTCTGGCTGACGGCTGGCGCTGACGCCGCCGCCTTGCTGGTGGCTGCAATTGAGGCCGGCAACGAGGCCGGTGATGATTGCGGTGACGCTTGCTGCGCGTTGGATGGCGCGCGCGCAGGTGCACTGCGGGCGGCAGCGTCGGGTCGGATGGTCACGGCGTCTGCATCGACCGCGTCAGCCCATCGGCCTGCATTGCGTCCACGCTCGGCGGCGGGCGGCGTGCCCTTCGTCGTGCCATCTGCCGCCTTGGCCGATGACGTGGCGGGGGTGACGTCGAGCGGTGCGGATGCGGCGTCGTCGCCGCGGTCCGCCATCGTCGCCGGCGCGCCGATGGCCATCAACTCCTCGAAGCGGTCGGCGAGGATGCTCGCGCGGCCTGGCTCGATGTTTTCGACCGGCACGCGCCACTCATAGGCGTCGAGCGTACCCGTCACAGGTGAAATCGGTTCCCAGCGGTCGGAGAGAACGCCATCTGCCGTCCACACCGGATCGCGGCCGGCCGTGACGGCGCGCGCGAGCCACTCACGCACGCGGCCTTTGTCGCCATGCTCGCCGGCTTCGACGCGCGCCATCAACGTTGCGACGCGCTGTGTCAGGCGATCTCCGAGCAAGGGTTCCAGCGCCTCGCGCGCCTCGTCGAACAAACGCGCTTCAATCGCCGTGTTGGCGACCGCGATCGGGCTTTCGATCGTATGCGGGTTGAGCGCGGCCAACTGCCGAATGCGGTTCAGGCGATCGCGCGGGCTGTCGCCGATGCGCGCATAGGCGTAGGCCGTTGCGAGATCGGGATGGGGTGCGCGCGCCCATGTTTTCTGAATGATTTTCGACGCTTTTGACGTGTTGCCGCGCGCGGCGAGGATGCGTCCGGCGACGGCTGCTGCCGGAATGAGATCGCTGGCCAGCGCGTGTGCTTCCAGCGCCATCGTCAGTGCCTTTTCCGTGTCGCTATCCTCTGCGTCCTGCGCCAGGCCAGCGAGCAGCACCGCGCGGCGGCGGTCGGCGACGGCTTTGTCGATATGGCCATGACGCTTCGACAGCGCCAGCGTTTCGAGAGCGCCCGACCATTCCTTCTGTTTGCACTGAAGGTCGAATAGCGCTTCCGTCGACCAATCGAGCTTGGGGTTGGCGCGCAGCGCGCGT
>JBOFCQ010000103.1:0-4011 GCA_051646145.1 Hyphomicrobium sp. | reverse complement strand
CGCGTGTCGACAACGAAGTCGAGGTCGCGCTTGAAGCCGATGCGGTTGATATCGATGACATCGTCCGGCTTCAGCGGATCTTTGTCGAAGATCTCGAGCTTGACGTCATACTTGCCACGGCCGACATCCTTGGCGATGCGCCAGTTCGGCTGCACGTAGTCTTTGCCGCGCACGCGCTGCGTCGTGTAAACTTGGCCATCGATGGTGACGCGGGCAAAGAAGTCGGCGTCGCCCGCAAGGCCCCAGTCGATAACGTCCAAAGCGCGGATGCGCTCAATCGTGATGACCAGCTCGCGCGAGCTTTGTGCGGCTGCCGGCGCAATCGCCGCAATGGCCGCCACTGTTGCCAATCCCAACGTTGCGCCAACGCGGGCGCTTTTCTTAATCAAGCCACGCAACATGAATACCTCCGCTACAGCCACTGCTGATGTCACAAACTCAAGTTCGATATCGGAAGCATCCCCGTTGCATCGCGCCGACCAAACCGGTCGGCGAACCATTCGGAAACGCTTGCGACAACAGCCGGGAACGCTCGCGCAACGGCGCGGGCGTCCGGCCCCATCTGTCTTTGGAACTTATCGGGGCCAGCGGCCGGCTCGCGACTCTTTCAGCGCGAAATGTGCGCATTTCCCGTTCGCTGTTGCGCGCCGACAACCCTGGCCAGTCCCGCCCGCCATGCGAAACGCCTGAATTGGCACGAATTTCAGCGGCAAGCGGCCACTGCCGTTGCCTACCGCCAGCGATCGTATTAAGCCCGCTCAAGCGGAAACGGGTGTGGCGCCGGTTGGATCTGGGTGGCCACGCGTGACCGCGATCAGTCTTCTGCCCTTGTCCAAACGAACCGGGATTTTTCCATGAAACTGGTACGATATGGCGAAGCCGGCCACGAGAAGCCGGGCATCGTCGATACGCGCGGCGCTATCCGGGATCTTTCGGCTCACGTCACCGATTTTGCGGGCGCAAATCTCGCTCCAGCGGCGCTCGACAAGATCCGCACGCTCGATCTCGACAAGCTGCCGGTCGTGCCGGATGGCGAGCGGCTGGGTCCGCCGGTTGCGGGCACGCGCAACTTTGTCGCCATTGGGCTCAACTATGCCGATCACGCCAAGGAGACGGGGCAGGACATTCCGGCCGAGCCGATCCTGTTCAACAAGGCCGCGACGTGCATCTGCGGACCCTACGATGACGTGATGTATCCGAAGAATTCCAATCGCATGGATTGGGAGTGCGAGATCGCCTTCGTCATCGGAACGCGTGCGCGCTACGTCGCGGCGAAAGACGCGCTCAAGTACATCGCTGGCTACACGATCTGCAATGACGTGTCGGAGCGCCGCTTTCAGACCAAGCGCAACGGCCAATGGGTGAAAGGCAAGTCCGCCGAGACGTTCGGGCCTATCGGGCCGTGGCTCGTGACGCCCGACGAAATTCCCGATCCCAACGATCTCGCCATGGCGCTCGATGTCAATGGCGCGCGCATGCAACAGGGCTCAACCGCCACCATGATCTTCAAGATCCCGGAGCTTTTGGCCTACGTCACCGAGTTCATGGTGCTGGAGCCGGGTGATATCGTGACGACCGGCACGCCGCCGGGCGTTGGCTCGGCGAAGCAGCCGCCGCAATACTTGCAGGCGGGCGATGTGATGACACTCCAGATCAAAGGCCTGGGCATCCAGCGTCAGACGGTGGTGCCCTTCAAGCTCTGAGCGCGTCTCCTCCGCAGCTTGGACTAAAAGCAGCAATGGTCGGAGCAGATGATCTGCTCCGGCCATTTTCTTTTGTCGGATGCGCAAAGGCGCGCGTTGTCGGCCAGCGTTGAGAGCCGCCCGTTAGCTTTGGCCGCCGAACTTGCGCTGTTCCATGCGCAGAATGTTGGCGCGTGTCGCGTCGTTGACGAGCAGCCCCTGCTTGATTTCGCTCCACGACATCGGGTCCGTCAGATCGAGACGGCCAAGCGACGCCTGCACGACTTTCAGCCGTTCGCGCAAGGCTTCTTCGTCCGGGCGCAGGCCATCGTCGAACTGTGCCGCCGTTTCCATCTCAAGAATGAGATTGTCGATCAGGCGCAGATCGGGGAGCAGCAGATAATACGTCAGCTCATTCTGGATGTGATTATCGACGGCCTCCAGCAGCACCACCTTGCGGTCGTCGCCGTCAGCCTCACCCTTCAATTTTGAATACGCGCGACCGAGCGTATCGCCGAGCTGATCGATCAATCCGCGCAACAGCCGATCGAGCAGGTCGTTCTTCTTGGCGTGGGCGTTGAGCGCGCGCCACGCGCCGAGCATGGCTTCGCGAAGCCCAGGCGCGCTCAAGCGCTGCTCCACGTCCGCCGCGTCGAGGTTGATGGCGTTGAGCAGCGTGCTGCGGAAATAATCGGACCATTCTTTCTGCTGCTCGGCCGTGAACGGCGGCGGACCCACGCGTTCCGGCAAGGCGCGCTTGGGCTGTTCAAGGCGTGGCATCTTGTTTTCGGCAATCTCCTCGCGCGCGGCTTGGAGAAGGCCGGCGTTGATGGCGCCGGTCGCTGCGTTGCCAAGCAGGCGGCCGCGCTCTTGATCGTAAGACAGAGATGCCGGCGCCGTGGCGCGGATCGCCAGCAGCGTTTCATAGAGTGCCGGACGGACATAGTAGCGGTCGTCGATTTTGAGGTCCGGCGCGACGGCTTTGACGGCCGCGCCGGCATTCATCACGCGCCGCACGAGGCGAAGCTCGTAGTCGTCGGTGATTTCATTGAGCGACACTTGCGAGGTGAAACCTTCCGTCTCTCGGATCGGCTCCAGTGTGTGCAGGACGATTTCGGCATGCTCGCGCGGATGCGGCGCAAGTGCCGCGCCGACAAGCTGTTCGAGACGCGCACGCTCCTTGGCGCCGGCATCGGTTTTGAAATACCTTTCGCACACCGTCGAAAGGTACTCGCGCAATTCGCTGCGCACGCGGTAGCGCTCCGGATTGACGCTCAATGTTTCGACGGCGCCGATGTCGGCACCTGCCGTCAGCACCATGCGGATACGGTCAGCCGTTGGCTTGTCGAGCTGGCTGAGATCGACCATCGCCGAGAAGCCATCCGAATAGGTCATCGGTCGCAACGCATTCAATGCCAGCCAAGCGGTGTCGTAGGGATGCGGGCCCAAGGCTGCATTGATGGTGGCTTCGAGCTGCGCGCCCGAACGGGCCTTATTGGTCGGCACGTCTGACAGCGGCGAGCGAACGGCGTTGGCGCCGAAGAGGCCCGACATGAAGATGAGGCTGTCGATGGCGATGGCAATCGCGAGTGCCAAATAGGCGAGGCGGTTGCCATCGCTGAACGCGTTCCACGTCACGACGAAGCGGTGAGCCTTGTCGTCACGCGCCAATTCGATGCCATTGATTTTGGTGCGCAGCGCCTCAGTTTCCTTGCTCGGAAGTCCGCTGTCGGCCAGGCACTTGCGGGCGAACGCATAAAGCTGATCTGCCGTCGTGTTGGCGACAAGCTTGTCGCCGCCCACACACGTCGCGGCGAACAGTTTAATGCCTGACTGCAGCGCGAACAGGCTACCGGCCGCGTCGACGACGCCCTTCGTGTCGCAATCGATACCGGCAATCTTGTCCTTGGTTTCAGGCGTTGCCGACATGGCGCCCTGAATATCGGTGCACAGCGACTGCAGGCTCGCAAGCCGCTCGCTCGTCGGGCTCTCGAGGAACTGCGATTTGGCGCGATCGAAATCGGGCAGCAGACGTGCCGGATCGAGCTTCGGGCCGGTGTCGCCGGACACGTTTTCCTGAGCGATGGAAATGCGCTGTTCGGCGGTTTCAGCTTCACCCTTGAGCTTGGCGAGATCGCCGTCGATGGTCGCCAGTTCGCGATCGATCGCAGTCAACCGCGTCTCGACGGTGCCGAGACGCTTCTGCGCGTCTTTCAGGCGCTCGTCGGCAATCTTCGCGGTTTCCTGCATTTTGTTGAGTTCGCCGAGCAACTGGCGATAGACGGGGCCGCGGCCTTCCTTGCCGGTGCCTTCAACGCCCTTCTGTTCC
>JBOFCQ010000067.1:0-7424 GCA_051646145.1 Hyphomicrobium sp. | reverse complement strand
GAGGGGGCCCCGCGCGGCCACCCCGTTGATCTGAACGTCGTTTGTCGAAGTCCCGTTTGGGACCGATTAGACAACCGTCGATTCGACGATCTTCTTGGCCTGACCAACCCAATCATCGCGGCTGACCTGGCCCTTGAGGCGCAGCAGACGATCGAGCGCCTCGGCGTGATCTGCATCAAGGTCGGCGATCTGCCAGAAATGGAAGACGCCGGCATCGTTCAAACGCTGCTCAAGCTTGCCGACGATGCCGGTGATGCGCTTGAGATCGTCCGCTTCACCGCGCGGAGCATCAATGCCCTTGAACACGGCCTTCGGAAGTTCTTCAGTCGGCGGCGTGTCGGATGCGCCGATGTCAACGCCCGCCGAGCCCTGCGCACGTTCGAGACCATCGAGCGCCGCGCGCGCGATCAGATCGCAGTAGAGCGTGATGGCGCGGCCGGCGTCGTCGTTGCCCGGAACCGGGAAATCGATGCCATCGGGATCGCAGTTCGTATCGACGATGGCCACGATCGGGATGCCGAGTTTGCGGGCTTCCTGAATGGCGATCTGCTCTTTGTTGGTGTCGATGACGACCAGAAGATCGGGCGTACCGCCCATGTCCTTGATGCCGCCAAGCGACTGATTGAGCTTGTCGCGCTCGCGCTGGATCGTCAGGATTTCCTTCTTCGTGCGGCCCTGCGGATCGGCCAGGATGTCGTCAAGCTGGCGCAGGCGGCGGATCGACTGCGAAACCGTCTTCCAGTTGGTCAGCGTGCCGCCGAGCCAGCGGTGGTTCATGTAATACTGGGCGCTGCGCTTGGCGGCTTCAGCGATGCCATCGGCGGCCTGACGCTTGGTGGCGACGAACAGAACGCGGCCACCGCCGGCGACCGTATCGGACACCTTGTTCAGGGCCTGATGCAGCATCGGCACGGTCTGGGTGAGGTCGAGGATGTGGATCTTGTTGCGCGACCCATAGATGAACGGTGCCATCTTGGGGTTCCAACGGTGGGCCTGGTGGCCGAAGTGCACGCCAGCTTCCAGGAGCTGACGCATATTGAAGGCGGGAACTGCCATCAGAAATCTTCCTTTTCCGGTTAATCCTCCGTGAGCCTTGAGAAGAAATTACGAAGCCAAATGAATGACTTACGATATTTCCACCGGAGCGGCCGGACGGGGCTTTTCATCCGCCGGGCGCATAAGCTCACGTGTGAGATGGCGTGCTTATGACCGATCCCGGCCGGATTGGCAAGGCGGGCCCCTGCGGCCAATCACGGCGCGGCCGGGCATAGTCCGCCGCGACGGCGGCTCTCGCAGCTCCGCAGGCATGGCTTAGGTGGGGACGCAGTGGCCAACGTCAGCCGATCGGACCTTTAAATACGAAGAAGGCGCCGGCCACGATCAAAGCAAAGCCAATGGCGTGATTGATGGTCAGGCTCTCGTTCAGTACGAAGACGGAGAAACCGGCGAACACAACGAGTGTGATCACTTCCTGCATCGTCTTCAATTCGGCGGCGGAATACACGGCGTGGCCGAACCTATTGGCCGGCACGGCAAAGCAATACTCGACGAACGCGATAGCCCAGCTTGCCAGGATCGCGATCCACAGCGGCGACGCCTTGTATTTGAGATGTCCATACCAGGCGATGGTCATGAACACGTTCGAGAGGCTGAGCAGTACGATGGGCGTGAGCCACGCGGGCATGGTGATGGACGGCACGTCAATTCCCCCGGTCCAGTGCTGGCACAATCAAACTTGCACCCTATATCAGTGAGCGCGAAACCGCAGCGGTGCGACGTCCGCGTTGGTCGTTGCCATCGCGCACCATCCAAGGGGGGACGTTCAGCACAGAGCATCAACAGTCACACAGATCGTTGCGTGAGCATGGATCGTTCGTGAGCATGCGCCCTATGCCGCCCCATATCCGCCAACGCCAATGGCGCTCGTTCGTTCCACCGACGACCAAGCGACGGCGCTGGCCGACCGCCCGCCACCTGGGCTATAGCCGACAACATTATTTGACGACGTTTTGCGAGGACTGACACCGTGACCGAATATCTTCTGCAGCTTGCTGCCGACCCCGCCGCCTGGATTGCACTGGCGACGCTCATCGCCATGGAAGTCGTGCTTGGCATCGACAATCTGATCTTCATTTCGATCCTGACCAACAAACTGCCGGAGCAGCATCGTGAGCGTGCGCGCCAGTATGGCATCGCGGGCGCATTGATCCTGCGCCTGCTGCTACTGTCGACGGTGTTCTACATCGTGAAAATGACCACGCCGATCTTCACCATTCTCGGCAAGTCCTTCTCGTGGCGCGATCTGATCCTGATCGCCGGCGGCATGTTCCTAGTTTGGAAAGCGACCAAGGAAATCCATCACAAGGTGGACCTCGATCCCGGCCCCGACATGTTCGACAACAAAGCCGCCGGGCTCGGCTTCGCCGCGGTCATTGGTCAGATTTTGTTGCTGGACCTGGTGTTCTCGGTCGACAGCATCATCACCGCCGTCGGCATGACGGAACACATTCCGATCATGGTCATCGCAGTGCTCGTCACCGTCGCCGTCATGCTGGTTGCCGCGACGCCGCTCGCGAACTTCATATCGGCAAATCCGACTGTCGTCATGCTGGCGCTGAGCTTCCTGTTGATGATCGGCATGGTTCTGATCGCGGAGGGCTTCGGCGCACATATCGAAAAGGGCTATGTCTACGCCGCGATGGCATTCTCGGCACTGGTCGAAGGCTTGAACATGCTGACGCGCAAACGCAGCGTGGCATCGGCGCCTGGCAAACCCGTCGACCAGTAGGTCACATCGAAGACGTCGTGAGCGATGGCGAGGGTGGTTTTGCGCCACCCTACGTACGATAAAAACTGAAAACGGCGCGCCTTGCAAACGAGGCGCGCCGTAGTTTTTTCTCAATGCCACGTGTGCGAGTTTCGCGGACGCGCGCTGCTATAGCGCCTCACCACCGCTCGGGCAATAATTCTTCTGCAGCCAGCGCACAGCCGCAAGCGACCGGTTGTAGCCGTTCTGATTGAAGACGAGCGACATGCTCTTGGAAGCCGACGGCGTGTGCGTTCCCGCCTCAATGCACGCGGCCTCAGGGATATCCTTGACGACGCCATCAACACGGCAGCCCTTATAGGCGCCGGACTGGTCGAGCGCGTACGTGTAGTGATAGCCTTCGTGACGATAGATATCGATCTCACCCTTGAACGAAACACGCGCCGAGCGCGCAACCTCGTCGATATCCGGCGGGCCAACGCCCATCAGGTTCAAGCTTGCGAGTGTGAAAACTTCACGCAACTTGATGAATTCGCGACCGCGCTCCGCGCCGTCGGTGTAAGTCGCCCGGATCTCGCGGACGATCTCAACCTTGCAGGAGCGCTCGTCGACAACGCGGAAGTCCACTTTGCAGCTATCCGTTGGATCGGTCAGATTGATGAACCGGCAGACGAAGCCGGTCGGATCGGCGTAGGCGTTCTCGTTTTCAAACAGCACGACCGAGAGCAACTGTTCGAAGGTCAGATGGTTGACGGCCACCGCCGGCAACGTGAGTGCCGACATAAGGCCGGCCGCGGCAAGTGTGCGCTTGAGTAACTGCATCGTCGTTCTCCCAATCGAAGTGGGTGTCAGCGAATTTGACGTGACGTGCCTGCAGGTGCTTTGGCTGGCCCCCGTGAAGGTGCCGAGACTCAGCCAATGTGGCGCGAAGGTAATTGCGAATCCTGACGCGGACCAGAACGGAGCACGCCGCGCGTCAGAGTATCGCTGGCGACGACGCCGGATAGCGCTGCTAACGCCATCAACTTGCGTGTCTTTTTCGCAAACTGCTGCCTCAATGCGCATAAGCTTGTCGATCCCAAGGCTTTGCGCGCGTTGGTTTTCGGTCGGACGTTACAGGGCCGATCGACCGACCCCGTGCACTGTCACGCGCTGAGAGCACAGATCTTGAACGCAGAATGGGCGCTAACGGTTCAAACGCGGACCGAGACCGGGTGGCGCGCCACCCGGTGTCAGCGGCGGCGCTTACCTTGGCGTCGGCAGCAGCAGCGTAAATGGCCAGAGGTAGGCTTGCGCCATCACCAACAGTCCAACCAGACACGCCAACGCCACGCTGTGGAAGAAGACGAACCTCAAAATTGAACCTTCGTTGCCGTACCATTTTGTGGCGGTCGAGGCGACGACGATGCTTTGCGCGTCGATCATTTTGCCCATGACGCCGCCGGAACTGTTGGCCGACGCCATGAGCACGGGGTCGAGACCGATCTGCTCGGCGCTGACCCGCTGCAGTCCGCCGAAGAGAACGTTCGACGCCGTGTCCGATCCCGTGAGCGCTACGCCGAGCCAGCCAATCAGCGTGCCGAAGAAGGGATAGAAGAACCCGGTGTTGGCGAGCAGCAGACCGAGTGTGGCGTCGGTCCCCGAGTAGCGCGTGACGAAGCCGATGGCGAGCATGGCCGCAATCGTCGCCAGCGAATAGCGCAGCATGTAGATCGTCCGTCCGTAGAGACGAAGCATGCCGCCTGGCGAATATCCGAGAAGTAGCCCTGATAGCAGCGCGGCGAGGAAGATGCTGGTGCCGGTCGCCGACAGGATGTTCAAATTGTAGATCGCGGCTTCCGCATGCGGCTTGGCGACGACCGGCGGCACCTTCTGCACCATCTCATGCAGGCCCGCGACCGGCAGCTTCATCACGAAGACGCTGTCGAGAAAGGCCTTCACCTGCGGCGTACCCCACGTGAAGACGAAAACGCTGAGCAGGATCCAGGGCAGCCAAACACGGAACTGTCCGCCCGTTGCCGCAGAAGCGGTGGGCATTGCGGGCGACGACGTTGTGCTCTCGGCTTGCCCCGGCATGGACGTCATCGGGTGCTTGGGCTGCCACACGCGCAGGAACAGGGCCAAGCTTGCCATCGAGATGATGGCGCTCACCACGTCGACGAGCCAGGGACCATGAAAATTGGAGATCAGAAATTGCGGGATGGCGAACGACAGTCCGGCAACCAGGATCGCGGGCCACACTTCGCACATCTTGCGAAAACCGACGAAGGCCCAGATGAGCCAGAACGGCACCAGCACCGAGAAGAACGGCAGCTGCCGGCCGATCATGGCGCTGAGTTCGAGGAGATCGAGACCGGTGACGGCGGCAAGCGCGATGACGGGTGTGCCAAGGCCGCCGTAGGCCACCGGCGCGGTGTTGGCAATGAGTGAGAGACCCGACGCGGCGAGCGGCGAAAAGCCAAGGCCAATCAGCATCGCCGCGGTCACGGCCACCGGCGTACCGAAACCGGCCGCACCTTCGAAGAAGGCCCCGAGGCAAAAGGCGATGAACAAGAGCTGCAGGCGGCGGTCGTCACTCAAGCTTTGGATTGCCGACTGCAGCTTGACGAAATCTCCGTTCTCGCTCGTCAGGTTGTAGAGAAAGATGACGTTGAGAATGATCCAGCCGATGGGCATCAGGCCGAAGGCGGCGCCATAGCCGGCCGCCGTCGCCGCCATCGGCGCCGGCATACCGAACACGAGGATGGAGATTGCGAGCGCTGCGATCAATCCGAGGAGGGCTGCGATATGAGCGCGGATTTCGAAGATCGCGATCGCGCCGAGAAGTACGAAAACCGGCACTGCGGCGGCAAGCGACGAGAGCGCCATGTTGCCGAATGGATCATACAGTTGCGACCACATGCGCCCGTGCCCCCAAACTTGCCGTGTCAGCGTTCCCGGCGCGGACAATGGCACACAAGCACGCCGTCCCTCATCCAAAAACTTTACGCTTCGATGACCTCCTGAACACCCGGAAGGGTCGATAGGCGACCGGCCTCCTGCGGGTTGACCTCGAAGCGCCCCGGCAGCACGATTTCAAGTTCACGGCCGCGATCGGCAAGCGACAGAACAAGGCGAATTTCGCCGCCGCGCGCGCCGCTCGGCCGCAACAAGGCGCGGATGGCCGCCATATGCGCCGACGCCGACGCGACTTTCGTACTGTCGAGCACAACCTTGAAATTGCGCGGCACGTTGGCCGCTGCCTTGTCGAGCGCTTCGATGGATTGGGCGCGCATCTTCAGTGTATCGCCGTCACGTTCCGCTTCGACGGAAATGATGACGGCCGTTCCCGGCTCGAGCAGATCGCGCGCGGCCGCCAACGTTTCCGAGAATACAACCGCCTCGAATTGCCCGGTCATGTCCGAGAACATGGCGAAGGCGAACTTATTGCCTTTCTGCGACCGGCGCTCGCGTGCGGCGATGACGATACCGGCTAGGCGGCCAGCGGTTGCGCCGCGCTCGGTCAGTGCCTCGAATTCGGTGAAACGCTTGATGCCGAGTTTTGCCAGCACACGCTCATAACTGTCGAGCGGATGACCGGAGAGATAGAAGCCAACCGCTTCGAATTCCGCCGCCAGGCGCTCCATCGGCGTCCACGCCGTGACGGGGCGGAGCACCAGATCGGGGGCGGCCGCTGACCCGCCGAAGAGATCGTTGGTGCCGGCCGCTTCGTCGGACGAACGGCGCTGCGCAAGTGCCAGCATGGCGTCGACGTTGGCAGCCACCCGCGCCCGGTTCGGCTCCTGCGCATCGAAAACGCCGGCCTTCGCCAACGTTTCCAGACCGCGCTTGTTCACGGTTTTGGGGTCGAGGCGATTGGCGGCGTCGGCCAGCGACACAAACGGCCCGTTCGCGGTGCGCTCGCGCACGATCGCTTCGACGGCGGACGCGCCGATGTTTTTCAATGCTGCCATCGAATAACGAATGGCGCCGTGCTTGGCGCCGTCTTTCGGCGGCTCGGCACCGAAGTCAACGTGAGAGGCATTGATGCACGGCGGCAGCAGCGTAATGCCCGACTTGCGCGCTTCGCCCGCGAACATGGCGAGCTTATCGGTATTGCCCATGTCGAGCGTCATCGACGCCGCGAGAAATTCCTCGCGGAAATTGGCCTTGAGATAGGCCGTGTGATAACTGACGAGCGCATAGGCGGCCGCGTGCGATTTGTTGAAGCCGTAACCGGCGAACTTGTCGACAAGCTCGAAGATGGTGACCGCCTGCTCTTTCTTGACACCCTTGGCGACAGCGCCCTCAACGAAGCGCGCCTGCTGCGCGGCCATTTCGGCCTTGTCCTTCTTACCCATCGCGCGGCGCAGAAGGTCTGCCTGGCCAAGCGTGTAGCCGCCCATCACCTGAGCGATCTGAATGACCTGCTCCTGATAGATGATGACGCCATAGGTTTCCTTGAGGATGCCTTCGAGCATCGGATGCAGGCAGTCGAGCGGCTCTTCGCCGTGCTTGCGGTTGATGTAGGTCGGGATGTTGTCCATCGGGCCCGGCCGATAAAGGGCCACCATGGCGATGATGTCTTCGAAGCGGTCAGGCTTCAGCCGCTTCAAGCTTTCGCGCATGCCCGTGCTTTCAAGCTGGAAGACGCCCGCTGTATCGGCACGCGCTAACA
>JBOFCQ010000411.1:0-5332 GCA_051646145.1 Hyphomicrobium sp. | reverse complement strand
CGCGCAAGGTCGCAAAACCAATGTCGCCGCTCTTGCGGGCGCCGGTGTGGCCATCGCGGCTGCGGACCGCGACATCGCCAAGCGCCACCGCGCGGCCGGCCGCGGCCGCCTCGCCGAGCATCAGCGCGGTGCCGGACGGGGCATCGACTTTCAGCCGGTGGTGCATCTCGACGATTTCGATATCCCAATCGGCCCCGAGTGCCGCCGCAACCTTGCGCGTTAGCGCCGCCAACAGGTTGACGCCGAGGCTCATATTGCCGGCTTTGATGATAGTGGCGCGCTCAGCCGCGCGCATAACGGCAGCCTCGCTTGCCGCATCGAAACCGGTGGTGCCGATGACGTGCACGATGCCGCGTTCGGCCGCCAGGTGTGCGAAGTGGCTGGTCGCCTTGGGGCTGGTGAAATCCAGAATGGCGTCCGTGGCGGAGAGCACCGCTGCCGCATCGTCGGACACGACGACGCCGATTTTGCCAAGGCCCGCAAGTTCGCCGACATCACGGCCGAGGGCGGCGCTTCCGGCCATTTCAGTTGCGCCGGCCACAGTGCAGCCTGGTTGCGCGGCGATGGCCCGAACCAGCTCCAAGCCCATGCGGCCGGCAGCGCCCATGACTGCTATTTTCATAATTTGCCCCGCCCGCCCGAACGTGCCGCCTGCGTGATCTCAAATCCCGCGCCGAGGCGCAGCGTGCAGGCGGTATAGCAACCAGAAGACGGCGGGGAAAGTGCCGCCGCGCGGAAAAGCCGGCCTGGTGAACAGAGCACAAATGCCGTTCTAATCAGGCTTTTGCTTTGGCCGCCCGGTCGATGGCTTCGGTGACGAGACGACGCGCTTCGTCCGCGTGGCCCCAATGATCGATGCGCACCCACTTGCCGGGTTCCAGATCTTTGTAGTGGGCGAAGAAATGGTGGATCTGTTCGATCGAGATCGAAGGCATGTCGGAATAGGTTTTGATGCCGTCGTAGCGCTTGGTCAGCTTGCTGGTCGGCACGGCGATGATCTTTTCGTCGCCGCCGCCATCGTCTTCCATCACCAGGACGCCGACCGGGCGGCAACTGATGACCGCGCCCGGCACGATCGCGCGCGTATTGCACACGAGAACATCCAGCGGATCGCCATCGGTCGACAAGGTATGCGGGATGAAGCCGTAATTGCCGGGGTAGCGCATCGGCGTGTAAAGGAAGCGGTCGACGAACAGCGTGCCCGATGCCTTGTCCATTTCGTATTTGATCGGTTCGCCCCCGACGGGCACTTCGATGATGACGTTGATATCGTCGGGCGGGTTGGCGCCGATGGCAATTGCGTCGATGCGCATGCGAAAGATCCTTGTCTCACGGGTGCGGGCGT
Source organism: Hyphomicrobium sp. (assembly GCA_051646145.1). Taxonomy (GTDB): domain Bacteria; phylum Pseudomonadota; class Alphaproteobacteria; order Rhizobiales; family Hyphomicrobiaceae; genus Hyphomicrobium_B. Next base: position 3,987 of record JBOFCQ010000411.1, on the reverse strand, counting down.
TTGCTGCCGCCTCGAATGCCGGGCAACAGAACGCGATGCGCCGCCGCCGATCAATGTGATCTTTCGGCTAGGTGCTCAAGTGACGCAAGCTCTGATCTCGGTCAGCGCCAGCCGTAGGCGATCTTGACCATGGGGGTCGTGCCGAGGCGCTCGGTTTCGCGCGAATAGGCGCGTCCGCCACGGCGATAGTAGAAGTCGGCGGCTAAGTGGTTATCTTCCAGAACCCAGGCCATCAGGCCATCGAGGCCGCGATGATCGAGCGCGCCGCGGCAGGCTTCGAACAGCACTTCGCCAAGCCCAAGCCCCTGGTAAACCGGCAATAAATACAGCTCGTAGATCTCACCTCTGTAGGCGCCGCCGCGCCGGGCCGCGCCGCACGTGGCATAGCCGGCAAGCTTGCCGTCCCACTCCAGAACCAAGAGATGCGCTTCGGTTTTTATGGCGCGACGCCACCACGCTTCGCCACGCCGGCTGATGATGAGCTCAAGCTGCTTGTGCGGAATGATGCCGCCATAAGCCTGCCGCCATGAAAGCGCGAACAGCTGCGCCAGCGGCTCGCTGTCGGCAAACACTGCGCGTCTGACGCGGGCTTTGGTTCCGGCTCCGATCATACGACGACTATATCGCTGCCGTGGTCGGGCGGGGAGTCTTCTTTCGACGATGGCAAATGACAAAGGGCACCCGCGTTGCTGCGGATGCCCTTTGCCAAATTTGCGGAGCCAGATCGGCGGTGGATGAGAGCGATCGGCTGATCGTCAGCGCCTGCTCTCTCCGAAGTCGGCTTAGCCGACCTTCTTGATCTGCTCGAAGGTCTTCGTGGTTGCCGAGCTGACGGTTTCGAGCGTCTGCTTGGTCACCTTGTTCGAAAGCTCGAACAGCTCCTTCGACTGGTTGCCGACGGCTGCGAACTGCTGCTGCCAGTAGTTGGCCTGGAGGCGGGCAACTTCCGGGAGCGTCTTGGCGCGAGCGATCGCCTGGGCGGCGTCGAAAGCGGCTTCGGTGTTGGCGAGCGTGTTGGCGAGCATCTTTTCGCCGATCGACTTCGCGCCAGCCTGAGCCGTCAGAACGACGTCTTCCACGACCTTGGCGTTGTCCTTCGTCACGGCGGCAACCTTGTTGTAGGCTTCGCGCGACTTGGCGACGGCGTCTTCAGCGAATGCTGCGATGTTCTCGGGGATCTTCGCGTCCTTGCCGGCCGTGAACATGTCCTGAGCCTGGCGGGTGAAGTCCTGAACCTGCTTGGTGAATGCGTCGGTCATGATGAGGTCTCCTAAAGCTGTCCAATGGGTCGTAAACAGGGGCGTCGGGTCGAATGAAATTCGATGACCCTTTTATAGGCAATCTCATTGTGCATTGCAACACGAATATTGCTGCGCAACCTCAAATTTGACCGTAGAGACACAATTTCAGGCGGTTTAAGGCTGCGCGTGGTCAAGGTTGTTGATGCGATTTAATGCGTCTTGTTCGCATGTGCAATATATATGACGGTTTTCGGGCGCCTATGCAAGCGCTGGAAAAACATCACGATATCCAAGCGTGGCACGGTCGAACAAGATGTCAGATGGGTTCAGGCGGCGGGCAAGTGCAAGACCCGCCAGCGACCGGCAGCGCGACAAAGCGACATAGGTTTGCCCGTGCGCAAAGGTCCCCCGGCCGAGATCGACATAGACCCCATCGAGCGTCAGGCCCTGCGCCTTGTGAATGGTCAGCGCCCAGGCCAGCCGTAGCGGAAATTGCTTGAATGTGCCGGCGACCGTCTCGACGACCTTGCCGGCGACCTGATCGAAGGCGTAGCGGCGGTGTTCCCAGGACACCGGCTCCAATTCGTACTCGCGGCCATCGACGTCGATCCAAACCTGTTTGGCGGTCAGACGGGCGATGCGCGCCACGGTGCCGTTGACCCAGCGGCGGTCCGGGTCGTTGCGCAGCAGGATGACCTTGGCGCCGACCTTGAGCGCCAGCGCGGCCTCGGCCGGGTGCGCGCTGTCCTGGAAATCGCCGGCAATGCCCGCGGCATAGCTCATCATCGCGCCCGGCAGGGCTTCGAGGTAGGCGGCGTTGATGCGCTTTGCGGCGGCATTGGTCGGCGTGAGGATGACGTAGGGATCGCCCTCGCTCAACGTGCGGATGGGATGCACGCGGGTATTGAGCAGGTCGAGATCGTCGTCCGACACATCGCCCTCGCGAATGCGGTTCAGCACCCGCACCAGATCTTCGTCGTTCTGGCGGAACACCTGCTGCAGTTCCAGCCGCTCGGTCCCCGCGCCTTCGCGCAAGCCGTGAGCGGAGAAGAAGAACGGCCCGCCGTGGGCATCTTCCAGATGGGCCGCAACCTCGCCTTCCTGCACGATGGGTGGCAACTGATGCAGGTCGCCGAACATCAACAGGCGCACGCCGCCGAAAGCTTCGCGCGGCCGGCCGCGGTTGACGCGCAGCGCCTGATCGATCGCCCACATCAGGTCCGATCGCACCATCGAGACTTCGTCGATGACCAGGAATTCGATTTTGCGCATCACCCGGCCGTTGCGGCTGCGGCGTATGTCGCCCTCTTGCAGCAGGCGCGGCGGGAAGCCGAAGAAGGAGTGGATGGTCTGACCGCCGGCATTGATGGCGGCAAGTCCTGTCGGCGCCAGCACGACCATCTCGCCGGCGTTCATCGCCCGCAATGACCTGAGCAACGTCGATTTGCCGGTTCCAGCGCGGCCCGTCACAAAGAGATGGCCCTGGCCCTCGACCAGATACGACTTCGCCGTTTCGAACTCAGCGGTTGGCGTGATGCCGTCGCCCCAAATCGATGGAGCGGCCGGGCGCAGACTGAGGTTTGACGGGAGATCGGAGGGCACGGCGTGTTGATCCTGGGTTGCAGGCGCATGCCGCCGTGGGTGTCGGCTGGGCGCGGCCCCAGACGCGCGTACGCGCCGTGCAAATCACTCGAACAGGCTAGCAGCGGCGCGCGGCGAAAGCCATCGGCCCTCGGCTAACGCGGGGGATAGGCCCGGGGATGAAACGCCGCACGGCTTGCGGAATAACGGATGCGAGGATCGCGCGGCCCGTAAAGGAAATGTTGGTGAACAGCGCACTAACGTAGGCCGGGCAAAGCTTAGTCTCCTGCACGAGACCTTTGTCGTGAGCGTGGCTTTTTCTTTGACGAGGGAAGGCCACGCTCTGCTTATCTTTGGCGTTCGTGTGTTCGCCCATGAATGGGCCAGCGCCGCCTGACGACCGTGCGCCGCGCCGCTCGTTCAACGGCGCCCAAGTGCCTCCCGCATCGCCGCCACATCGACTTCGCGCGTGCCAAGCGGCAAGGCGATGGTCTGCCGGTTGCTCAAAACGAGCAACGGCACGGCGGCCTGATAGCCATCGTCGTCATAGCGCGTTTCGATTTTGACGGTCGCGATTTCGTCGAATGGCAGTTGGTCCTGCTTCTTCGACAGAAGACCCGTGCGCTCGATCATCACCGAGCGTGTTTCACGGTCGAAGACGACGCGCGTAACTTCGCCCTGATCGAACACGCTGACGATGTAGGCGCCCGTCGCGACAGCAAAGATGAGCAGCAGATAGACGTGCAGCAGCACGCTGGCACTGCCGAGCGCGCGCGGATCGATCAGCGTCAACGTGAGCGCCGGCGCAAGCAATCCGATCAGTACCGGGACGAGCGCATGCCCGCCGCCATACTCGTTTTCCGTTTCGAGGCCGACCTTCTGGCCCGACATTACTAAATGCGTCACGCTATCACCCACGCACACAACATGACCAAGAACTATCAGCTTACGTCCAAAAACTTTAGATTTTGTCAACGATGTCCGCCGCCGTTCCCGGCATAAAAAAACCCCCGGGCGAACCCGGGAGTCAAAACGGCCGTGGTGGGTTCACGGCAACAGGTTAGTCGCGCGTCACGCTCAGGATCTTGAAATCCTTGTCGAGCTTGATGTCGTACTGCATGCCGTCCTTGGACTTGGCATCGTCGACTTCATAGACGCCCGAACC
>JBOFCQ010000405.1:0-5557 GCA_051646145.1 Hyphomicrobium sp. | reverse complement strand
AGCAGCGCTCTCGCCGGGCTGGTTGGCAAAGCGGTCACAGTGAAGGGGCTGCCGTATGGCTCGCGCACAAAGAAGTTCAACGCGCCGATTGTGATGGAAGTGGTGGAAGCTGCCGCGCAATAGCGCGTCAGCGCAATTTTGATGCGATGACAGCGGCCGTCCCGCAAGCATGTGCTCGGGCTTACTTGATGTAGGCGATCATCCGGCCGGCGATAATGATCGACACCCAAAGCGTCAGTGAGAGAAGCGCTGACGCCCGCGCGGCCGGTGGCGCCTCAGTTGCGGCACCATCGCGCTGCCATCGCGCGAAGCGGGCTTGGAAGATGGCCGCGTTCAAGCCAGCCAAAGCGATCAGCAGCATTTTCACACGCAATGCCGTATTCGTTGAAAATTCCGCAGCGTCCGAAATGAACAGCAGCGCCCCGCTCAGCGCGTTGATGGCGAACCCGATCCACACCGAGCGCAGCAACAGCGTCGCCATGCGCCCGATGGCGATATCGCGGTTGTATCCAAGCACGCGCAGATCAAAGAGCACGATCGGCCCAAACAGCAGCCCGATGCCGAGCACGTGCGCCGTTTCGAGGGCTGGGTAGAGCCATTGGCTTTCGCGCAAGAAGACGGCCAGCGCCGATTGCGCAATGGCCTCGAAGATTGGATGCGCAGCAACCGCCGCAACCGCGTCCACGATCGGCTCGCCAGCGGCGTCCGCAATGTCGGCCGCGGGTGTTGCCATCAGCGCGCGGTCCGGCGCAACACGTAGCTGCGACCGCCGATGCTGACCGATTTCAGTCCGAGCGCGCCGCCACCTGCACGTGCGGGCCATCCCGAAGCCGTCGCTTTCGCGCCTGCTTTCAGCACCTCTTCTGTGAGCCCGCTGGCGCGCGCCACCGAAATGCTTTCGGTTTCGACGACCCACGATCCCTTCGCGGTCTCGAGCGTGAAATGGATGTGCGGGTTTTGATAGCTGACGCTGGAGATGGTGCCCGAGATGGAAATGACGCGGGCGCTGTCGTACTTCGAGACGTAGGTGTGGTGCGCGCTGGCGCCGCCGGCCATGACGATGAAGATGCCGGCAACGGCAGCTTTCAAAAATCGCAATATCAAAACGCGTACTCCGAACAACGGTATCCCTGCTGGCGTTCTAGCAACGCTCGCCCTTCGCCGCCAAGTGACAGGCCGGCAACAGGGTTACACAATGCGACGGAGGTCATGAGACGGGGCGCCACGCTGGCGGTCGCATATACCGTGATCGGCAATAGCGCCTCGCGCTTACGCATTCCGCGCACACGTTAGCCAAATGAAAATCCCCCGGGGCGAGGAACCCGGGGGATAGGACCGATGATGACGCCGGCCGAGGGGAGGTTGTGATGGCCGCGGCCGGCTGTCCACTCACCACCAGCCTTTGCAGGAATAGTAGCGGCGCTTCCACTTGAAGAGGCCGGTGTCGTGCCACATGTCGCGATAGAACGCGCACGAGCCGTAGCTCGGGCCGACGTGCACATAGAGACGCGGGCGGTAACGGAAGTGATGGCCGTGGACGCCGTGATGGGCATGGAAGCTGAAGCCGCGATGGCCGGCATTGGCCGTGCCGACGCTTGCCGACATGGCAGCGACAGCGGCGATGGCGGCGAAGGCGAGAGACTTGGTCGACATTGTAAGTGCTCCTTGGGGTTGATGCCGAGTGTTACAAAAAGCCTGCGCCGTTTTCAGCGCCGGAACGGCGGGGCCCGTTCTCGTGACAACAACTTGCCAAGACGCGAACGTCGGCGCTGTTCCAAGGGGAACACGCGTTTCAAATGTTGCTTGCGGAAGAAAATTGGTTGCGGCGGGCGTGTGCCGCCTCAGGTCTTGTCGGGCTTTGCAGCGGCGATGCGCGCGATCTCGGCCGGCGGCGTGTCCAGCGGCAGACGATTGAAATCAGCGTCAACGCTCAGCGCTTTTTCGAGCCGCGCCTGAAACGCCTTGCGATGCACTTCTATGGTGCCGAACTGGCGCAAATGTTCGGTGACGAATTGCGTATCGAGCAGCGTGAAGCCGCCGAACTTCAAGCGCGCCACGAGATGCACGAGCGCCATCTTCGACGCATCACGCTCGAATGAAAACATGCTCTCGCCGAAGAACGCGCTTCTGACCGCGACGCCATAGAGCCCGCCGACGAGCCGCGTGCCGTCCCACACCTCGATGGTGTGGCAGGCGCCGATCTTGAAGAGCTCGCGATAGAGCGTGCGGATGCGCTTGTTGATCCACGTCGTCTGGCGCCCTGGCCGCGGCGCCGCGCAACCGTCGATGACGCCTTCATAGTCGGTATCGACACGGACCGTGAACGGGGTGGTGCGCACGGTGCGCAGCAGCCGCTTCGGAAAATCAGCGCCGTCGAGGGGGAGAATGCCGCGCTCCTGCGGCTCGATCCAGTACAGCGCCGGATCGTCGGCGCTTTCCGCCATCGGAAAGATGCCGCAGCTATACGCTTTGAGCAGCACCTCCGGCGTAATCTCTAAGACGGGATCATCGCGCGTTGCCATGGCTGTTGCGCTCTCGAACCTGAAGTCTCGAAACGAGCGGCATCGGCGTGTTGCGATACCGTTGTGCCTCGCAGTCTATTTCAGTCCGAGATGTTTTTCGAGCCAGTGGATATCATAGAGGCCATCGACGATATCGGATTGCCGCACCAGGTCGTTAAACAGCGGGATCGTCGTTTCAATACCGTCGATCACGAACTCCGACAGCGCGCGACGCAGGCGCATCATGCAGTCGTTGCGCGTCTTGCCGTGCACGATCAGCTTGGCGATCATGCTGTCGTAGTAGGGCGGGATGCGGTACCCCTGATAGGCGCCGCTGTCGACGCGCACGCCAAGACCGCCCGGCGGATGCCAGTAGGTGATCTGGCCCGGCGAGGGACGGAATGTCTTGGCATTTTCAGCGCAAATGCGGCACTCGATGGCGTGGCCCGAAAGCTGGATGTCTTCCTGCTTGAAGCTCAACGGCGCGCCGGACGCGATACGGATCTGCTCAAGCACGAGGTCGATGCCGGTCACCATTTCGGTCACCGGATGTTCGACCTGCAGGCGGGTGTTCATTTCGATGAAGTAGAATTCGCCATCCTCGAACAGGAATTCGACCGTGCCTGCGCCGCGATATTTGATCTTGCGCATGGCCTCGGCCACGGTCTCGCCGATGCGGGCGCGCTGGGCGGCGTTGAGCGCGGGCGAGGGCGCTTCCTCCAGCACCTTCTGGTGGCGGCGTTGCAGCGAACAATCGCGCTCGCCGAGATGGACAGCATTGCCTTGGCCGTCGCCGAAGACCTGAATTTCGATGTGGCGCGGTTTCTGGAGGTACTTTTCAATGTACACCGCGTCATCGCCGAAGGCCGCCTTGGCTTCGGACTTCGCCGTTGAAAGCGCGACGCCGATGTCGGCCAGCGTGTGCGCGACCTTCATGCCGCGCCCGCCGCCGCCGGAGGCAGCTTTGATGAGCACGGGCAAGCCCATCAATTTGGCGACGCGCACTGCGTCGGCTTCGCTCGTCACGGCGCCGTCGGACCCCGGCACGACCGGAATACCGAGTTTCTTCGCCGTTTCCTTGGCCTCGATCTTGTCGCCCATGATGCGGATGTGTTCCGACGTCGGGCCGATGAAGGTGATCTTGTGCTCTTCGAGAATTTCAGCGAAGCGGGCGTTCTCCGACAGGAAGCCGTAGCCGGGATGAACCGCGTCGGCGCCGGTGATCTCGCACGCGGTCAGCAATGCTGGAATGTTCAAATAGCTGTCGCGCGCTGGCGGCGGTCCGATGCACACGCTTTCGTCCGCCAGCCGCACGTGCATGGCGTCCGCGTCGGCCGTCGAGTGGACCGCGACGGTCGCAATGCCAAGCTCCTTGCAGGCACGCTGAATGCGAAGCGCGATCTCTCCGCGGTTGGCAATCAAAACCTTGTCGAACATGCGCTGAAGCTTTCTGAAACGATATGCGTGGGCCTTGCGGCCGGTCTTATTCGATAATGACGAGTGGTTCGCCGTACTCGACCGGCTGGGCATTCTCGAACAGGATCGCCGTCACCGTGCCGGAGCGCGGGGCGGGGATGTGGTTCATCGTCTTCATGGCTTCGATGATGAGCAGCGTGTCGCCCTGGTTCACCTTGCTGCCGACTTCGCAGAAGAGTGCGGCGCCGGGCTCCGGCGAACGATACGCCGTGCCGACCATCGGCGATTTGACGGCGCCGGGGTGCTTGGCCGGATCGGTCACGGCCGCAGGTGCGGCGGCAGGCTGTGGTGCAGCAGCGGCGGCGGGCGCCGGCGCCCCGACGGCGTGCGCCATGGGAATCGCCGATGCCGAAATCGACACCGTGCGGGCCACGCGGATCTTCAGACCGCTCTTCTCGATCTCGATTTCGGTGAGCCCGGTATCGTTCAGAAGTTCGGCCAGCTCGCGAATGAGCTGACCTTCGGGGCTGGGCTTGCTGGCTTGATCTTTGGCCGTCATTGGCTCGTAAGTCCTTCCTCGTTCAGTCGTCCGGCGCCAACATGATGCGCCGATGTTGATCAGCGTTTTGCGGCCGTCCGCTTGGCAATCAGTTCGGCCATGGCCGCGACCGCCAGTTCATATCCGGTGGCGCCAAGGCCGCAGATGACGCCGGTTGCCGCAAGCGAAATGTAGGAGTGCTGGCGGAACTGGTCGCGGCGGAAAATATTGGAGAGATGCACTTCGATGACCGGCAGCTCAGCCGCCTGCAAGGCGTCGAGGATGGCAACGGATGTGTGCGTATAGCCGCCAGCGTTCAGAATGATGCCGCTGCCGGCGTTGCGCGCTTCCTGAATCCAGCTGACAAGCTCGCCTTCGATGTTCGACTGGCGAAAATCAATTGCCAACGCGCGCGCATCGGCCGCCTTCGCCGTGCGGGATTTGATGTCGTCGAGTGTGTCGCGACCGTAAATTTCCGGCTCGCGGAGCCCCAGCATGTTGAGATTGGGGCCGTTCAGAACATAGATCGGTTTGACCATCGCCTGCGGATCTTTGGAGAAGCGTGCGGCGGCAGGAAAACGTGCGTTCAGGCACGCCCCCGCCAGCGGTCGGGTCTAACAGCTTTCCGGCGGTGGGAAAAGGGCACAAACGCACGCGGATGTTGAGAGTTTTCAACACTCTCAACATCGGCGCGCAACTTCTGGGTGAGACTTTCGGCTAGACCCGCTCAGCAATAACCGCAGCCGGACTTACGGAAATCGGCGACCAGCGCGTTCAACTGGTCATGGAGATCTTCAGGTGCGCCTGGAATGGAGCGATCCCCGACCAGGAAGTGCGGTGTTCCGCTGATGCCCATCTTCTTGGCCAGCGCCTTCATCTGATCGAGTTCCTCGCTGACGGCCGTGCCCTTGGTATCGGCCTTCAGCTTGTCCATGTCGATGCCGAGCCCCTCGGCGACCTTGAAGGCGGAGGCTTCGTTTGCCTGGCCCTTAACCGACAGCATGGCCTGATGGAATTCCCAATACTTGCCCTGGCGCTTGGCGGCGAGGGCCACCTTTGCGGTTTCTTCCGATCCCTTGGAGAGAATGGGCAGTTCCTTGAA
>JBOFCQ010000205.1:0-8052 GCA_051646145.1 Hyphomicrobium sp. | reverse complement strand
GTGCCGGCGCGTGCACCGGCAAATCGCATTGCACGTTCCGCGACATTCCCATGGCGGCCGACACGAAATTTCAGGTCGTCGATCTCGGCCTCGTCAAGCATGACATGCACGACGAGATCGACGCGCGCGCCGATAAGACCTGCGCCGTCGCCGATGGCGATCTGGTGTGCAACCGTCCCGCTGCGTCCGTTGCCTACCGCGTCTGGATCGTGCCCGAGGCCGTTGCCGTCAAAGCCGGCGCAAGCGCACTCGACCTCGCGCTATCCGACGAATTGCCCGAGGACGACATGGCGGATGCCAACGACAAGTAGGCAACCGCGTTTATACGCCGTTCGTCTCGGACGGTTTCCACGCTGCACATCAGATCAGGGATGTGATGGCATCGTAGAGCGCGCGCAGATCCTGCGGCCGCGACAGGCGATGCTCGCCATCCGCGATCTCGACGAGGCGCACGCGATCACCTGACAGAAATGTCGTCAGTTCGCGCGTGTGCGACGCGGGAACATCCGGATCGAGCAGCCCTTGCAGAATAACGATCGGCCGGCCGGGATCGAACGTCTGGCGGGCGAGGAGATGGCGGCGCCCGTCCTCGATCAGTTCGCGCGTGATGGTGTAGGGCGCATCATAGGCTGACGGGCGCAGATGACATCCTTGCGTCATGATTTCCGTGCGCACGCTCTCGGGAAATTTCTTCCACATCAACTCTTCCGTCATGTCCCACGCCGGCGCGATGAGCACCATCGCGCGCAGTCTTTGCGCCGCGGCGGGATCGCTTGCCATCAGCGCTTTCAGCAGCACGAGGGCGATATGTCCGCCCATGCTCGAGCCGATGACGATCTGCGGTCCGGTTGTTATGCGGGTGAAAATCGCCATGGCTTCTTCGAGCCAACGGCCGATGGTGCCGTCGCGGAATGCGCCGCCTGAGACACCATGTCCCGAATAGTCGAAACGCGTGTATCCAAGGCCATTATCCGCCGCGAATTGCGCCAGAGCGGTTGCTTTCGTCGACGCCATATCGGACATGAAACCCGACAGCCAGAACAGCGATATGCCATCGGCGGCGGCTGGCGGCTCGGTGATGTAGGCAATAGCGCGCGCGCCGCGTCCGTCACCGGCCATCAAGGTTTGCTGTTGTGGCGCTGGCACCTTATAGAGACCCCGGCAACGACGACGCCGGCGCGCACCACGAAACAGACGTGCGCGATCGGCAAGGAGAACCGCAAGAGTGCCAGAGGCGATGACCGTGCTGCAAGTCATTCCGCGCATGCAGGCCGGCGGCGCGGAGCTTGGCTGCCTGCAGATCGCGACGGCGCTCGTCAACGCCGGACATCGGGCCATCGTCGTGTCGCAAGGCGGACAACTGGTCGATGCCCTGACCGCGGCCGGCGCCGAACACATCGTCCTGCCGGTTGCCGGCAAGAGCCCCCTCGTGCTTCTCGCCAACGCGCGCCGCCTGGCCGACATCATTCGCCGCGAACGCGTGTCGATCATCCACGCTCGCAGCCGAGCGCCAGCCTGGAGCGCGCTGTGGGCCGCGCGCAAAACCGGCATCGGCTTCGTCACCACCTATCACTCGGAATATTCCGAGCGCGGGCGGATCAAGAATTTCTACAATGGCGTCATGGCGCGCAGTGACGTGGTGATCGCGGTTTCAGACTACATGGCCCATCTCATCCGCACGCGCTACAAGACGCCCGAGCAGCGCATCGCCATTATCCATCGCGCGTTCGATCCGGCGAAGTTCGATCCCGCGGCACTCACCGACGCGCGCAAGGACGCGGCGAGGCAGGCGTTCGGCATCGCACCGGGCGACAAGGTGCTGCTGCTCGCCGGCCGCATCACGCCGCGCAAGGCGCAGCATCACCTCGTGGACGCCGCCGGCATTCTCAAGGCGCGTGGCGTGCGGGGGCTCGTCTACGTCTTCGCGGGCGACGTCGAGAAGCCGGAGTTCCGCGACGCGCTCGAACAGCAGGCGACGCGCCTTGGCGTTCGCGATCTCATTCGCTTTCCGGGCCACGTCTCCGACATGGCGGCGGCCTATGCCATCACCGATATTTCGCTCAATATCTCGGAGCAGGAAGGCTTGCCCCGCGTCGCCATCGAGGCGCAGGCCATGGGTGTGCCGATGATTGTTTCAGACACCGGCCCCGGGCGCGAAGTGGCGCTGACAGCACCCGACGTCGCGGCGGATCAGGCCTCAGGTCTGCGTGTGCCCTATGGCGATCCGCAAGCCGTCGCCGATGCCATCGCAACCATGTTGGCGTGGCCGCCAGATGTGCTCAAGGCCCACGGTGCGCGCGGCGCGGCGCATGTGCGCGCACGCTTCACGCTTGACCAACTGACCACCAAAACGCTTGCGGTCTATCGCGACGTGCTCGCACGGCGCCGCCAAGCCCAACCCGAACAGCGGATGTCCGGCCGATGACACAAACCATCGTGTGCATGAAATGGGGCACGCGCTACCCCGCCGACTACGCCAACCGTCTGTGGTCGATGATCAAGCGCAACACCGCGCGGCCGACGCGGCTCGTCTGCTACACCGATGACATGACGGGTCTCGATCCGGAGATCGAAGCCCGACCGCTGCCGCCGATCGTTTTGCCCGAACGCGTGTCGAAGAAGCCGTGGCGCAAGATCTCGCTGTGGGCACCGACCCTGCCGGGTCTCGAGGGCGACGTGCTGTTTCTCGATCTCGATCTCGTCATCACCGGGTCTCTCGACGCGTTCTTCGACTATCAGCCGGAGAAAACGTTCTGTGTCATCGAGAACTGGACGCAGATGGGGTCCGGCATCGGCAATACGTCGGTCTACCGGTTCCGCGTTGGCGCACACGCCTATCTCTACGATGCACTGCAGGCCGATGCAGACGCAATCCTCGGACGCTTCCCGAACAGCCAGACCTATATCTCGCGCACCATCAAGGAGAAGACGTTCTGGCCGGCGCCGTGGTGCGAAAGCTTCAAGCACACGCTGATGCCGCGCTGGCCGCTGAACTTCGTCGCCACGACGCCGCTGCCGCCCGCGACCAAGGTCGTCGCCTTCACCGGCAAGCCCGATCCCGACGAAGCCCGCGACGGGCGGTGGGAAGCACCCTGGTACAAGAAGGTTTACAAGCACGTGCGCCCGACCCCCTGGATCGCCGAACATTGGCGCTGATCAGGTGTTTTAGCCGCCGAATGTGGTACAGGCACCCTATACGCACCGTAAAATGCCCCCACCTTTCGGCCTTTCGGGCCTCCGGTGCTTGACTTGTCATCGATTGTTCCCGATCCTTTCGGCTCCTTTGGCGCGATTGGGAGTTCACTCGGCTTCAACGATCCTGCCGTCTAGCTAAAGGGCTACGAGCAACAATCGAAGGAGACTGAGCCATCCGCAAGCCAATGCGCCCCGAGCCACAGAGCCGGGAACAATCCGGGCCCCGCATCAACGACCAAATTCGGGCCCGTGAAGTGCGATTGATCGACGAGGCCGGACAGAACGTCGGCGTCGTCACGAAATTCGACGCCATCGCCCGAGCCGAAGCCGCCGGACTGGACCTCGTTGAGGTCTCGCCCGATGCCGAGCCGCCGGTATGTAAGATCCTGGACTTCGGCAAATACAAATATCAAGAACAGAAGAAAGCAGCCGAAGCCCGCAAGAACCAGAAGATCGTCGAAATCAAAGAAATCAAGATGCGTCCCGGCATCGACGATCACGACTATGACGTGAAGATGCGGGCCATCAAGCGCTTCTTCGAAGAGGGCGACAAGGTCAAGATCACGCTGCGCTTCCGCGGCCGAGAGATGGCCCACTCGCAGCTTGGCATGGCCGTTTTGCAGCGCGTGAAGGCCGACACCGAGACGATCTCCAAGGTGGAGAGCGAGCCGCGCTTCGAAGGCAAGCAGATGGTGATGATTCTGGCGCCGCGCTGAGGCGCCAGCCCGACATGACATAGCGCGAACGATCGTGCGCAATCACCCGATCCGCGCGTCTCGATCCGTCGAGGCGCGCGGTTTCATGTCTGGAGCACGTCGGAAACCCCAACGGCAATACGGATTGAAACGCGACTGCGCGCTGTTAGCGGCCGCCTGCGATGCGGTTAGCGGCCTCGAGCGCTTCCTTGAAGCGCTGATAGTTGGCGGCATCTTCCGTCATGCGAGCCAGCTTGGCTTCAAGCCGTTCGATGGTGCCTTTCAATTCGGCTTCGACCTTCTCGCCGTCCTCGATAAGCTTGTAGCTTTCTTCGAGGTCCGACTTGTGTTCAGCGATGGCCGCCTTGAGCTTTTGCGTTTCGCCGGCATTCTGCTGGGCAATGCTCAATTCATGCTTTAGCCGTGCAATTTCATCCATCTGCGCGCCGGCCGCGCGGCTCTTGGCGTCGAAATCGCTGGCGAGCTTGGCGAGGCTCGCTTGCGCCGCCTTGCCCGCCTCATCGCGATCGGCGAGCGCCTTCTTCAGTGATGACACCTCATTCTTGAGTGACATTGACTCGGCGCGTGCCTGCTCGAGAATGGGCCGCAGCTTCTGCGCGTCGGTGAGCTGCCGGCTGGTGTCGGACGCCTGCGCCGTGGCGCGGTTGAACTCGGCGACGAGTTTATCCATCTCGGCGTTCTTGGCGTCCGAGATCGACGTCAGCTTTTTGAATTCGTTGATCAGTTTGTCGAACTCGACTTCGTATTGCGCTTCCGCCTTCTGATAGTCCTCGAGATCGCGGCGCATGGTTGCGATCTGCCGGCCGGCATTTGCCAGCTCGTCCTGCTGCGCCTTGTCCGTGCGCCGCCAGACTTCGCGATCACGTTCCAACTGATCGGCAATCGCCGCGCGGCCGTTGAGCGACATGACGTTGGCTTCTAGATCGATCTTTTCCTGCACCAGCTTGGCAACGGCACTTCGGTTGTCGGAAAGTTCGCCGCTCGTTGAGTTGAGCTGCGCCACGAGACGGTCGTCGCCGCCGAACATGCGGCGTATGACGAAGGCAACAATGGCGCCCACGATCGCGCCGATCGCAAACCACGTCAGCGCTGTCATCACGTCGAACATCTACGCACTCCTCGGCCCCTGGCCGGACGATCACGATTGAGCCGGCGCGCGCAAAGGCGAGCCGGACGTTTGGCCCGGCTCACGCACCGACATCAAGGCCATAGCTTAGCAAGCCTCACGGGCGGACCTATGCCCATCCCCTTCAAAAAACGGAATATGTGATTATTTTTCGACCCTTCCGTTGCCGTTTTGCGTCGCATCGCCGATTTCGCAGGCGCGGGAAAGAGCGTTTCAGCCGTTCACGGATCGAGTTGCAGGTGCGCCTCGCGTGCGGCTGATCGCGGGGTTGGCCACGTGGGCGGCTGCGGGTTTGGCCGGGGGCTCGGCCGCGCGGCAGGCAGGGAGGCATGCCTGAACCGAATACCGGTCCGCCGCGACAGATGGTTCCTTCGGGGCGGCCGGTGCCGCCGCGATGCCGAGGAGGAGATCCGCCATGACCCGCATTTTCACCCGTAATGCTTGGATTGCCGCTCTGACGCTCGCAGCCCTTGTCGGCGCGGCGTCAACCAGCCTTGCCGCCAGCCCGGCAAGCCCGACGCGGCTGCAATCGGCCGTAAAGCCCAAGGGTGGTGACTGGAAGTGCCTGATCTGGGAAAAGATGAGCAACGGCCAGTGGGTCTGCCGACTGATGGAAAAGACGCTTTAGGTCGCCATCGCCCAACCGGCAGTCCAACCACGCCCGCCCGCAGTTGCGCTTTTGCGCGGGCTCGCCTATAAGTCCCAACAGAGCCGCCCGGCGAGGCATGCCGTGGCGGTTCTTATGCTTTTGATAAAACAGCGAAATCCGCTAAAAGCATCCCTTTGCAGAACCGGACGTGCTCGCCACGTCCGAGAGTGCACGCCAGATCCCGCCAGGGCATCCGGCATGCACTTAGGCCCGGAAACGGGCCTGGGCACCGTGAGCGCCTTGAAGCTTGCCTGAGTGTACGCCGCCCCCAGGGCGTGCGCGCGCATGGCCCGCTCCAATTCGATCACCCGCCGAGAGTTGACCGTCGACCCGACAGGGTTCAACGCGTTCACTTCGGTCTGGCTGGTGCACACATCTCGCAACGGGACAGATCGGTTCGGCCTACGCCGGATTGGATCGCCGCGGACCGCGAGCGAGAACAGGAACGAGCAAAATGCCTAAGATGAAAACCAAATCGGGCGCCAAAAAGCGCTTCAAGATGACCGGTACCGGCAAGGTCAAGGCCGGCCAGGCCGGCAAGCGTCACGGCATGATCAAGCGCACGGCGAAATTCATTCAGAAGGCGCGCGGCACGGGTGTGCTGAACGATTCTGACGCCAAGATCGTCAAGAAGTACATGCCCTACAGCCGGTGAGTGGCGCTGATGCGCGCGCCCGTCACGCCCTCAGGGCGTGCCACGCGCTGCACCCCGACACGCACCACCGTTACGATCCATCTTGAAGTTTTTTCTGATTGAGGAGTTTCCTCCATGGCCCGCGTCAAACGTGGCGTTACCGCCCACGCCAAGCACAAGAAAGTTCTGAAAGCCGCGAAAGGCTATTATGGCCGCCGCAAGAATACGATCCGCGTTGCCAAGCAGGCGGTCGAAAAGGCGCAGCAGTATGCCTATCGCGATCGCAAGCGCCGCAAGCGCAATTTCCGCGCGCTTTGGATCCAGCGCATCAACGCCGCCTGCCGCCAGCACGGCCTGACGTACGGGCGCTTTATCAACGGTCTGACCAACCTCGGCGTCGAAGTCGACCGCAAGGTTCTGTCCGACATCGCGATCAACGATGACGCCGCCTTCAAGGCGCTGGTCGACAAGGCCGCCAAGGCCGCGAGCTCGCCGGTCGCCAAAAAGGACGCTGCAAAGACCAAAGCAGCGTAAAGCTGCCGCGCCGCTCTCTGCCGGCTCGTCGTCCGAGAGGATGAAGTTGCGGCAGGCAGCGGGCGCTCATCGCGTGCGTGCGACCCGAAACGGTATCGGCCGCGCGTGACACTCGTGCTTCCGGGGCTCGTCCCCGGAACATCTTTTCTCAGGCGACGACGTTCGCGTTTTGCGCACTGCCGCGCTGTCAGACTTTCTGCCCAGCCGCTGCTGCGCGCCGGTCTTTGCCGGCGCCCGCATCCCAGGCATAAAGCCGCGGGCGCGCACCGCTGCACAGGCGTGTCCACGTCGCCGACTAGACCGGTCGCGGAGCGCGAAGCATGACCAGCACACTCGATCTTTCCAAACTCGAAACCGAATTGCTGGCCGACATTGCCGGCGCCGGCGATCTGGCGGCGATCGACGCGGTTCGCGTCAATGCTCTTGGCAAGAAAGGTCGCGTCTCCGACCTGATGAGCAAGCTCGGCGCTTTGCCAGCCGATGAGCGCAAAGCGTTCGGGCAGGCGGTCAACACGCTGAAGGCATCCGTCAGTGCCGCACTCGACGCGCGGAAAAGCGTTCTCGAAGCGGCGGCCCTCGACGCGCGCCTTGCAACCGAACGCGCCGACGTGACGCTGCCCGTGCGCCTTGGCCCCATGAGCGAAGGCCGCATTCATCCGGTGAGCCAGGTCTTCGACGAGGTCGCCGAGATTTTTGCCGACATGGGGTTCGCCGTCGCTGAAGGACCCGACATCGAAACCGACGATATGAACTTCGATCGTCTCAATATCCCGGCCGAGCATCCCGCCCGCCAGGATCACGACACGTTCTATTTTTCGCCGAGAAGCGACGGCACACGTCTGCTGCTGCGCACGCACACGAGCCCGGTGCAAATCCGAACGATGGTGTCGCAGAAGCCGCCGATCCGCATCATCGCGCCGGGCCGCGTCTATCGCTGCGACAGCGACCAGACGCACACGCCGATGTTCCACCAGGTCGAAGGCCTCGTCATCGACGAGACAACGCACATGGGCCACCTCAAGTGGGTGCTGGAAGAATTCTGCAAAGCCTTCTTCGAGGTCGAAAGCGTCAAGATGCGGTTCCGCGCCTCGCACTTTCCGTTCACCGAACCGTCGATGGAAGTCGATATCGGCGCCGAGGCCATCGGCAAGCCGGGGCAGTGGCTCGAAATTCTCGGCTGCGGCATGGTGCATCCCAA
>JBOFCQ010000336.1:0-3081 GCA_051646145.1 Hyphomicrobium sp. | reverse complement strand
CGAGACGAAAGAGAGCGCGGCCTGGCGAAGACGACGGGTATCTGGAGGGGCAGCTGCTGGTTGCCATGCCTCGGATGACCGACAAACGGTTCGCGCGCTCGGTGATCTATCTGTGCGCCCATTCGCAAGAAGGCGCGATGGGCCTCATAATTAATCAGCGCGCCAACCACATCTCGGCCAGCGACCTTCTGGAACGGCTCGGCATTACCACCCCGGCGCGCGACGACGATGCGGCCAACGACATGCTGTCGCTGTCGATCCAGGTCGGCGGGCCGGTTGAGAGCGGGCGCGGGTTTGTGCTGCACAGCTCGGATTACTTCGCGGAGGATTCAACGCTCGCCATCGAACGCGGCGTGTGCCTGACCGCGACACTCGACATTCTGAAAGCGATTGCCGACGGCAAGGGGCCGAACCGCGCACTGCTGGCGCTTGGCTATGCCGGCTGGTCGCCGGGGCAGCTTGAAAGCGAAATCCAGGCCAATGGCTGGCTGAATTGCCCGGCCGATGCCGATCTGATCTTCGACACCGATCTCGAAGCAAAATATACGCGCGCCATGGCCAAGATCGGCATCGATCTGTCGTATCTCGTCAACGACGCCGGCCACGCCTGACGCGTTACGGCGTCAAGTGCGAGCGCGCGATGGCTCGACAGATTGCCCCGCGAGCAGCCAAGATCATCGCCATCGCAAAGCACGCGTTCGCGATGACGCCATCACATGCATAGGCTCAAACAGCGCCACATCGCGCACGCCTCGCCGCGATCGAGCAACGTCAGCGCGCGCCATCAGCCACTTGATTTGACGGGCAGCGGCGCATCCGGCGCGGCGCGGGTGGCGTCATCTGCCGGAGCGACAGGCTCCTGCGGTTTGCCGATGCCCGCGAGCCGCGCGAGGCTCGCCGCCACTCCGGGTGGCAGGCTCGAATAATCGGCCGTCAAGAACGCGCCCGGCGGAGCGACCGCCGCTGACGGCAACGGCGGCGGTGCAGCGCCAGCCGGCGGCATGGCGCGGGCCAACGCTTCAGCGAGCGGGCGCACACCGGCATTACCGCCAGCATTGCCGGCCGAATTGACGCTTTGCTGCGGATTTATGGGCCCGCCCGACGCCGACGGCGGCATTGCGCCTCCGCCTGCATATTGACCATTTGCCGGGCCCGGCGGCGTTCGCATTGCTGGCGGCGCTGACGGTCCCGGCTGACGCGGCATCGGCATCGACGGCTTCGGCGCGCCAAGCGCGTTGCCGCCTGGACCTCCCGGCACTCCAGCATTCGCCGGCGGCGCATGATGTCCGGCAGCCGAAGCATTGCCATTTCCATTCGCCGCTGGCCGCCCTTGCGTAACCTCGCGGGATGGCGGACCACCCTGCGTGCCATTTGCGCGGCGCGGATCGATGGGCATCGGCTGCCCCGCCGCCGCGAGCGGCATCTTCATCGCCGGCATGGGCATTGGCACATCGAGACGTCCCGGCGGTGCGATCTGCGCTATTGCGGCCGCGTCGGATGCGGGCCCGCCCGTCTTCTCGGCGACCGGCGTTTTGGCGCGCTGACGGACAGTGGTATTCGGCAATGTCTGCGCCTTCGACGGCGGCGGCAATGCAGCGGCAGCGGCGATGGCCGATTGCGCCTCGGGCGACTTCGCGGCCTCGTCGGCCACGATGTCCGCCGCGTCCTCGCCCTTTCGATTGATCGTCTTGGGCCGGAAGAAGCCGCGCGGCTGCATCTTCATTTCCGACTTGCGCACCATCTTCAATAGTTGCACGACGTCGCGATCGGGGATCGGCTCACCGAAGTGGAAGCCTTGCGCGTACTCGCAGCCGATCGAGCGCAGGAACGCGGCTTCTTCGGGCTGTTCCACGCCTTCCGCGACGATGCGCTTGCCGAGTTCATGGGCCAGCGCCACGATCGAACGCATGATCGCCGCGCCCTCGGGCGACGAGCTTCCACGCACGAGTTCACGGTCGATCTTGATGCAGTCGAACGGGAAACGCCGCAGATAGGCGAGCGAGGAATATCCGGTTCCGAAATCGTCGAGGGCCAGATCGGCGCCGGCACCGCGCAGCGTTTCAAGCGCTTCCGCGGCGGCTTCCGGATTTTCCATGACCAGAGATTCAGTGACTTCGAGGCGCAGCACACCCTTTGGCACGATGTTGCGGCCAAGCACGTGGCGGATTTCCTGCACCGCTTCCGGCCTGAAGACTTGCCGGCTCGATACGTTGACGCTGACAAACAGCGGCCGCTCGGCGCGGGGCAACTCGGTCTGCCAGCGCGCGGCATCCTTGGCAGCACGCAGCAGCACGTGCGAGCCGAGCTTGATGATGAGATCGCTCTCTTCCGCAACCGGCACGAACGACACCGGATTGAGCAGCCCGAGCTTGGGATGCTCCCAGCGCACCAGCGCTTCGAAACCGGCGAGTTCCTTGGTTGGGAGATAGATGATCGGCTGATACAGCACCTTCAACTGATTGCGCTCGAGCGCCTTGCGCAGATCGCTTTCGATCTGGATGCGGTCGTCGCGATCGCGGCGCATCTCGGGCTCGAACGCGACAATGCGGTCGGCGCCGCCGCGCTTGGCGCGGTACATGGCGAGTTCCGCTTCTTTCAGCAGCGCGTCATCGCCCGAGTGCGCGGCATCCCAAACGGCGATGCCGATGGACCCGGTCAGAACGATTTCCTGATTGGCGAGCGGGATCGGGGCGCGCAGCGAACGGCGCACGCGTTCTGCCAGCGCGGCGAGATTGCGGGAATCCTGTTCTGAGATGAACAGCATGGCGAACTGATCGCCGCCAACGCGGGCGACAGTATCGTGCGGTCCGAGATGGCGCTGCAGGCGGCGCGCCACGGTCAGCAGCAGGCTATCGCCGCGCACGAGACCGAACGAGGCGTTGGCGCTCTTGAACTTGTCGATATCGATGAACAGCACCGCGGGGCGGACGTCGGAATCCGTTGCGGCGCGCGCCACGGCGCCGCGCAGGCGGTCAAGAAACAGTTCGCGGTTCGGCAGCCCGGTCAGGCTGCAATGCACGGCATCATGCAGCAGGCGTTCGTAAGCGCGCTTGGCATCCGAGATGTCATGGATCAGACCGA
>JBOFCQ010000321.1:0-1920 GCA_051646145.1 Hyphomicrobium sp. | reverse complement strand
GTGCGCCGGGTCCGGGTTTGCGGTTGAGCGGCACGAACGACCCACAACAAACGAAAACCCCGCCGGATCACTCCGGCGGGGTTCTGAGTCTGATCCTTGGCAGGTTCAGATCGTGTTGATGTCGCGGTCCTTGGTTTCCACCACGAACAGCAGGCCGACCACCACGGTGATCAGCGCGAAGATCACCGGATACCACAGGCCGAAGTAGATATCGCCAGTGGAGGCCACCATCGCGAAGGAGGTCGCCGGCAAGAGGCCGCCAAACCAGCCGTTGCCGATATGGTAGGGCAGGGACATCGCGGTGTAGCGGATGCGGGTCGGGAAGAATTCGACCAGCGCGGCCGCCATCGGGCCATAGACCGCCGTGACATAGAGCACGAGCAGGGTGAGGATCGCGATGATCTTCAGCGCCTGGGCATTGCCCAGAGCGGCGAAGAAGCCGCTGACCTTCACCTTGGCCGCGTCATCGGCCTTCGGGTAACCGGCGGCTTGCGTGGCGGCGACGATATTCTTGGTGAAGTCGGCGGCGCCGGCGCCCCAGGCGGCTTCCGTGCCATTCACCTTTACGCTGAGCGGCGCACCAGCAGCGCCCGGCGTATAGGTGTACTTGATCGCCTGCTGCGACAGCACGCGGCGGGCCAGATCGCAAGGCTCCGAGAACTGGCGGATGCCAACCGGGTCGAACAGCGAGCCGCACTTGGCCGGATCAGAGGAAACTTCCACCTTCACTGTCTCGAGCGCGCGGGCATAGGTCGGGTTGGCCGTTTCCGCGATCATCTTGAACAGCGGGAAGAACGTCAGCGCCGCCACGAGGCAACCGCCGAGGATGATCGGCTTGCGGCCAATCTTGTCCGACAGCGAACCGAAGAACAGGAAGCCGGCGGTGCCGATGATCAGCGACCAGGCGATCAGCACGTTGGCCGTCAGCAGGTCAATCTTCAGAATGCTCTGCAGGAAGAACAGGGCATAGAACTGGCCGGTGTACCACACGACCGCCTGACCGATGACGAGACCGACGAGCGCGATGATCACGACCTTCAGGTTTTTCCACTGGCCGAACGCTTCCGACAGCGGCGCTTTCGACTGCGTGCCTTCTTCCTTCATCTTCTGGAAGGCCGGGGATTCCTGCATCTGCATGCGGATCCAGACCGAAATCGCGAGCAGGAAGATCGAGCCGAGGAACGGAATACGCCAGCCCCAGTCAGCGAACGCCGCTTCGCCCATCCACAAACGCAGGCCGACGATCACGAACAGCGAAAGCAGCAGGCCGAGCGTTGCCGTCGTCTGAATGAACGAGGTGTAGAAGCCGCGGCGTCCCACCGGCGCATGTTCAGCGACGTAAACGGCTGCGCCGCCATACTCGCCGCCGAGCGCGAGGCCCTGCGCCATGCGCAGCGCGATCAGCGTCACTGGGGCGATCCAGCCAATGGTGTTGTAGTCGGGCAGGAGGCCGACCAGGAAGGTCGAAAGACCCATGATGAGAATGGTGATGAGGAAGGTGTGCTTGCGGCCGATGAGGTCGCCGAGCCGGCCGAACACCAGCGCGCCGAACGGGCGCACGAGGAAGCCGGCGGCAAACGCCAGCAACGCGAAGATGCTGCGGGTGTTGACGTCGAAGGCCGAGAAGAACTTCGCGCCGATCATCGCGGCGAGCGAGCCGTAGAGGTAGAAATCATACCATTCAAAAACGGTGCCGAGGGAGGAGGCCAGAATGACCTTCTTTTCCTCTTTGGTCATGGGACGCGGCGTGGCGCGGCCCTGTAGGGTTGCAGTGGACATGGGGTGGACCCTTCTTTCGCTTTCCTAGGCGGGTCCCCGGCGCTGCGGCAGGGGACGGTTGGCTGATCCGCGCCGCTTGCCGGGCGCTTCAGTGCGAGGCTTGCCGGATGAGGGCAGGGAACGCAGTGCAACAGCCTTACG
>JBOFCQ010000315.1:0-4400 GCA_051646145.1 Hyphomicrobium sp. | reverse complement strand
CGCTAAAGCGGCATCGCCGGCTCTCATCATGCCCTGCCGCAACGAAAGTTGCGATCGCGCGGGCGTTGAGGCGCTGGCCTTCGACGGCAAAAGATTCCATCCTGGAATGGCAGTCATGCGTTTGCAGACACGCGCAATGCACGCGTGTGGGTTAAGCGAGCGCGCGGCCCCTGACACCTCGCGTGTTTTGGCCGGCAGACATCGACGCCTTCCAGCCGGAGCCAACCGCGCTGGATCATTCGGGATGAAACGCCCGACGCAAACACAAAGCAGGAGCTCACGCATCATGCCGACACTCGATCTTTCCAGACGCCAGGCGCTTGTCGCCGCTGCCGGTTTCTCTTTCGCTGGCGCTGCCGCCAAGTCGGTATTCTCCGCAACCCCTGCCGCCGCCAAGGCGCCGTTCGCGGATGTGAAGCCGGCAGGCTTCTACAATTTCAAGCATGGCGACTTGCAGATCTCGGTCGTGTCCGATGGTCCGCTGCCGTTCGGCGATGGGCGCAAGATCATGAAAGAGCGCACCATGGAAGACATGGGCAAGCAGCTCGAAGCGTCCTTCCTGCAAGCCGATAACATGGTGCTTGAGCAGAACATCACTGTCGTCAACACCGGAACGAAGCTCGCCATCATCGACACCGGCATGGGCGCCAGCAAGATGTTCGGCGACACCACCGGCCGCCTGCCGAAGAACCTCGTTGCCGCCGGCATCGATCCGGCCGCCATCGATGCGGTCATTCTCAGCCACTGCCATCCCGACCATGCGGGCGGTCTCGTTGATGCGGCCGGCAAGTCCGTGTTCCCGAACGCCCAGGTCTACGTCAACGAAGCCGACTTCAAGTTCTGGACTGACGAAGCCAAGCTGGAAAACCCCGAAGCCAAGCCGTTCGTCGAATTGGCGCGCGCCAATCTGCTGCCGCACAAGGACAAGATCACGTTCATCAAGGGCGGCCAGGAAGTCATCACCGGCATCACCGCCATCGATGCGCCGGGACACACGGTTGGCCACACGGCATTCGTGATTTCGTCCGGCGGCAAGAGCATCGCCGTCACGGCCGACACCGGCCATCACTACGTGCTGATGGTTGAAACGCCGAAGACCGAGTTCGCCTACGACACCGACAGCAAGCAGGCCGTCGCCTCGCGCCTCAAGGTGTGGGATATGCTCTCGACCGACAAGATCCCGTTCATCGCCTTCCACTTCCCGTGGCCGGGCGTTGGCAACCTCGCCAAGACGGGCAACGAGACCTATCGCTACTTCCAGACGCCGGTCAGCACGCTTTAAGCGGCACGCCGACAACCGACGGGATCGCATCACGTGCTCAAAGTTCGCATCATTCCATGTCTCGACGTCAAGGACGGCCGCGTCGTCAAGGGCGTCAACTTCGTCGATCTGATTGATGCGGGCGATCCCGTCGAGGCGGCTGCGGCTTATGACGCCGCGGGCGCCGATGAACTGTGCTTTCTCGACATAACGGCCAGTCATGAGAACCGCGACACGATCTTCGACATCGTCGAGAGAACGGCGTCGCGGTGCTTCATGCCGCTGACGGTTGGCGGCGGCGTGCGCACCGTTGACGACATCCGCCGCCTGCTCGAAGCCGGCGCCGATAAAGTGTCGATCAATACCGCCGCCGTATCGAACCGCCAGTTCGTAAAGGATGCGTCTGAAAAGTTCGGGGCGCAGTGCATCGTTGTCGCCATCGATGCCAAGAAAGTGTCGGGCGAGGGCGAGGCGCCACGCTGGGAAATCTTTACCCACGGCGGGCGCAAACCGACCGGCCTCGACGCCATTGCGTATGCCCGCGAAGTCGTCGCACTCGGTGCGGGTGAAATCCTGCTGACGTCCATGGACCGCGATGGCACCAAGGCTGGATTCGACATCGCGCTGACGCGCGCCATCGCCGATGCGGTTCCCGTGCCCGTCATCGCCTCAGGTGGCGTCGGCACGCTCGACCATCTCGTCGACGGCGTGCGCGATGGGCATGCAAGCGCGGTGCTCGCGGCGTCGATCTTCCATTTCGGAACCTACACCATCGGCGAAGCCAAGGCGCACATGGCCAAGGCCGGTCTCGCCATGCGCCTCGACGCAGCAGCGGCCTGAAATCCTGCGCTTGGCATTCTTGAGCCGATGGCTCAGCCGACCAGCAACTGACCGTTGGCGAAAAGATCGGCCGCGCTCGTTGCGTGCACGCCTTCCAGCACCGCCACATCGGCAAACGTGCCATTGATCTTTGCCGAGATCGTGCTGCCGTTGGCGCCGTCGACGACCTTGATGAAGTCGCCGAGCGGCTTGCTGCCGATGGATGCCAGCTTCTTGAAGTCGAGCACATCGCCGGCGCCGAAATCGGTGATGCGGTCGATGCCCTGATGCGCGCCGCTCGGACCGATGACGTCCGATTTTTCCCAGAAATACGTGTCGCTGCCTGAGCCGCCCTTCAGCACGTCGGCGCCGCCGAGGCCGCGCAGCCAGTCGTTGCCCGCGCCGCCGTCCATCATGTCGGCGTTCTTGCTGCCCTTGAACACGTTGTCGAAGGCCGAGCCGATGATCTTCTCGATGCCGCTGATCGTGTCGTTGCCGGACGAGAGGCCCGTCACCGTCTTTTTGCTGAGGTCGACATTGATCGCGCTGGCGACGTTTGAATAGTCGAGCGTATCGAAGCCCGAGCCGCCGATGATGGTGTCGTCGCCGGCGTCGCCGATAAAGAGGTCGTCGCCCGAATTGCCGCTGATCGTGTCGTTGCCGGCGCCGCCGGTCAGGATGTCGTTGCCCTTGCCGCCGAAGATCGCGTCCGCGCCATCCGCGCCGGAAATCGTATCGTTACCCGAATTGCCGTAGATCGTGTCGTTGCCGGTGCCGCCGCCGATATGATCGTTGCCCGCGCCGCCGAAAATCACATTCGCATCGGGGCTGAGCAGCACGTCGATGGTGGCCGTGCTCTCGGCGCTCGAGCCGTTCTCATCCGTCGCTGTGGCGGCGACCGTTACGGAAAACCCGCCCGCAACCGTTGCCGAAACCGTCAAGCCTGCAAGGTCGGCCACGGTCAGTGACCAGCTTCCATCGGTGTTGGCGCTTCCGGCCGAGAGTGTCGCGCCATCGGGCAAGCCCGAGATGCGAATAGCCAGGCTTTCCGAGCCGTCGAGGTCGCCGAGGGCTGCGGTGATGTCGAGCGCCGCCGTGATCGACGTCGTACCTGCGCCGTCGAGAACGTCGTCGCCGGAATTGCCGGTGATGGTGTCGCTGCCGGCGCTGCCGCTCAGCAGATCGGATGTGTTGAGGCCGGCAAGCACAACGCCCGCCGGAACGATGACCGGGTTCACGGCGGTCAGCACGGGCGCATCGGCAACCGCGTTGACGGTGACATCCACGTGCTGGGTCGCAGCGCCGCCCATGCCGTCGCTGACAACGATATCGAAGCTGTCGCTGCCGGCATAGTTGGCGTTCGGCGTATAGGTATAGCTGCCGGTTTGCGCATCAAGCGCCAGCACGCCGTTGACCGGGCCCGTCGCAACGTCGAAGGCCAGGATGTCGCCATTGACGTCGCTGGCGCCGACAGTGCCGTTGATCGCGGTATCTTCGTCGGTCGCAACGGCCACCATCTCTTCAACCGTCGGAGCGCGATTGAACAGATCGTCCATCGCGGTCTCTTGACCTTCGATGAAAATGCGCACCTGTTCGAACGTCGACAGTGTCAGGCCGAGCGAGGACAGCGTGACTGTCGGTCCCGTCGTGCGTGCGGCCAGATTGGCGTCCGAGCCAGCGGTCGAGAGCTGATCTTCCATCACGCCGCGCAGCATGCGGAAATCGTCGAGAACTTCCGGCGTGATTTGGCTGGCCGTCAGTTCGATGAAAATCGTGTCGAGGCCGCTGCCGCCGTGCAGCGTGTTGATGCCGCTTCCGCCGTAGAGATTGTCGTTGCCGGTGCCGCCATAAAGCGTGTCGTCGTTGTCGCCGCCGTACAACGTATCATTGCCGGCATCGCCATACATGGTGTCGTTGCCGGCTTCGCCGTGGATGGTATCGTCGTTGCCGCCGCCGAAAAAGCCGTCATTGCCGTCGCCGCCGTAAAGCGTATCGTTGCCGGCGTCGCCCGTCAGCGTATCCGCGCCAAGGCCGCCATAGAGCGTGTCGTTGCCCGCGCCGCCATTGATGCGGTCATTGCCTTCGAGACCATCGATGATGTCGTCGGTGGTGGTCCCCGTCATCACATCGTTGGCAGTCGTGCCATTCGTCGTCGCCATTCCGCACCGGCCCGCATTGACGTCTAGAGTTCAATCTCCAGCCGACCATAGGAGACGCGCGATAAAATCACGTATGAGACGCGGCGCAAATTTGCGCGGTAATTCGATCAAATGCCGATGCCGCAATTTACGGGTTGCTAACGCTTGGCGCCGGGCGAGGC
>JBOFCQ010000301.1:0-2697 GCA_051646145.1 Hyphomicrobium sp. | reverse complement strand
TTGCGCGTCTGATCGCTTAGGCGATGGCGTCCGCCTCGCGGAAGGTCACCATCTTCTGTGCCCGCTCGTCCCACAATTTGAGACGCGCGCACTTGAAGCTTTCCCACAGCGTCAGCCGGTTGATGTCTTTCAGCTCCGGACTGGCGTTGAGGCAGGCCTGCAGGCGGTAGTTGGGGATCATGCTGTTCAGGTGATGAATGTGGTGCAGGCCGATGTTGCCTGTGAACCAGTTCAGAACGCGCGGCAGATCGTAGAACGACGATCCGAGCAGCGCTGCGACCTGGAAGTCCCAGGCGCCGGCCTTTTCCCAAAGCGTATCCTCGAACTGGTGCTGCACGAAGAACAGCCAGCCGCCGGCCGCGGCCGCAATGTGCACGATCGGCAGCGCGACAAAGAGCACGTCCGACCAGCCGAACAGGTAGACCAGCGGGCCGTAGAACAGGGCGAGGCCGATGTTCAGGCCGACGACGCTCTTGATGCTATCGCGCGCCGACAGCGCATGGAGCCACGGCTGACGCTGCACGATCATGAAGTAGGCGGGCACGCCGAAGCCGAACAGGAACAGCGGATTGCGATACAGCTTGTAGCGCAGCTTGCTGAGGGCCGAGAGCTTGCGATATTCGGTGACGGTGATGGTGTCTATGTCACCCGAGCCGCGACGGTCGAGATTGCCCGACGTCGCGTGGTGCTGGGCATGCTCGCGGCGCCACAGGCCGTAGGGCGCCATGGTCAGCACGCTCATCAGGCGGCCGACGATATCGTTGGCGGTGCGCGACGGCAGGAACGAGCCGTGACCGCAATCGTGCTGGATGATGAAAACGCGAACCAGCAGGCCGGCGGCTGGTATCGCCATCAGCAGCGTCAGCCAGTAATGCGTGCGCACGGTTGCGAACATGGCCGCGACAAGCAGGGCCAGCGGGATCAAGGTATTGGCGAGCTGCCAATAGGCTTGCCGCGGCACAGCACCCCGGAACGTATTGCAGTGCGCGGCGAGGCGCCTGACTCTCTGCTTGGTGCCTTCAGAAATATCTGCGGCTGCCACGCGTCCGATATCGTCCGATTGCGTGCGCATGTCGATCGCGAGCGCTTCGTTCAAGGTCACGATAGTTGTCCCCCAAGGTGTAGGTAACACGACCGCCGCTCGGTTAGCATATTCGCTGGGTCAAGGCGAACTAAGTTTGGGTCTGGCGCGGCATAACAATTGTTGATTGTCAGAGATTTTCCGCAGGTGTGTCGCGTCTGCTTTCTATTGCCGCGCTGGACCATAAATGAGCGCGACGGCGTAGCGCAGGGCGGCGGCGTCACGATGCGCGGCGGTGATGGCAAAAGGGCCGCCCCTGTGAAGGACGGCCCTGATAATCGTTCTCAACTGGCGCCGGTTTGTGACGACGCGGATGCGTGTCAGTGCTGGCCCCAGACCTCGACGATCGCGGTGCCTTTGCCCTTCGCCGAACTGTCGAAGAAGCGCGAGCGATACTTCGCCTCGATGCGGTCGATCGGCTGGCGCCGCTCGCCCTTCAGATCGATCGGACCGTAGGTGCCGCCGGCATCCACGCGCGTGCGCACGGGGATCACTTCGTCGGTGCCGTCGGTGTAGATCACGCGCACTTCGTTGAGCGTAATGGCGCGATCCTTGACCGTGACGCGGACCTTGCGGAAACCGCCTTCGTTGCGGCCGACCGGAATGATGTCCTTGTCGAAGCCGACAAAGCCTGCCGTCTGTGCGCCAAGAAGCACCCAGCCCTGGTTGAACTTGCGGCCTTCGCCGTTGGGTCCAAGCCAGCCTTCGGCGTACTGACCGAAGACCTCGATGCGGGCCTGACCGCGGAACGATGGCTTTGACCGGTAGACGAGCTGGATTTCCTTGATGAACCGATCGCCCTTGAGGTCGATCCAGTTGGTGCGCGAGTTCTTCGGCACGTTGGCGTTGACGGCCAGCGTGTCGGTTTCCCCGTTGGCATAAACCACCTTAAGTTCGGTGATGTAGATGTCGTTGTCGAGAACGCGAAGCCGGATGCGTTCGAAGCGGCCGATTTCATTGCCGACGCGGATGACATCGCGGTCGACGCCGAAGCCAACGTATTGCGCACCAAACAGCACGTCTCCGCCTTCAGTCTGGCGGCCGACCGGAACTGTCGTCGGCGCCGTCGTTGTCGGACGCGACGGCAAATCCGTTGTCACTGGATCGGGGCGCGAGGGCGCCGTGGTTGTTGGCGGCGGCGGTCTGCGGCCATCATCACGACCGCGGCTCATATCGCGACCCTCGGCCGACTGGATGCCGAGAACCTGCAGTGTGCCGCGTCCGCGACCCGGCTGCTGCGAGATGTTGATCTGATCGATGAAGTAGCTGTCGTAGGTCGGATTGATCGGGCGGCTGCGCTCGCCCTGATACATGTCGATCTGTCGATCTTCGTTGTGGACCCTGCCGTCAGCATAGACGACTTGGACGCGCGACAGATCGAAGAAACCGGTCTTCGCTTTGACGCGGATGCCTTTGTAGGCACCTTTGGCCTTGGTCACGTCGATCGAGTATTGGTCGAGCGACATATCGATATCGTGCTCGGAAATAACGACCAGCTGGTCGCCTCCGCGATACCGTTTGCGGGCTTCGGCGGTTACGAGAACGCCGGTGGCCAACATGGCGCACACCGCCAGTACCAGCCTTCGAAACATGAATGAACTCCCCTGTAAGCAGGC
>JBOFCQ010000291.1:0-11084 GCA_051646145.1 Hyphomicrobium sp. | reverse complement strand
AGGCGCCGGGTCATGCTTGTGTACATGGTCGGCGGCGTGCGCGGTGTCACGTGATCCGCCGCAGCATCCGCCGGCATGATCAGACGGCGGCGGTGTCGCGCCGCTCACTGGAGATTTAGCCATACGCGATGTTTCCCTGGTTACGATAAAGCGCGCGATCCGCATCGCACTCAAGTCCAGACGGCATGATTGCCGCGTACCCACCGGGGGTATGTCGCTTGACATGTATACCCCGTGGGGGTATTCGTCAAGAGATGGAAAAAGAGACAGCCGATGTTTGCATCAAACGCTTGACGAAAATCGAAGGTCAGGTGCGCGGCATCACGCGCATGATCGAAGACAAGCGCTATTGTATCGACGTCATCACGCAGATCTCAGCCGTCCGCGCCGCATTGCGCAAGGTTGAGGAAGCGGTGCTGAAGGACCACGTCGGGCATTGCGTCGAGCACGCGATCACCAGTGGCACTCCCGCCGAGCAACGCAAGAAGATCGCCGAGTTGATGGATGTGTTGAGCCGGTCTGCACGCTGATACGCGCAAGGGATCGTCAACAGCAGAGGATCAAGTCATGACGCATGACAACATGCCCCGATCTCGCCGCGCCATTCTAAGCGGCGGTCTCGGCGCACTCAGCCTCGTAGCGTTTGGCGCATCCGCGATCTGCGCGGAAGATACCGCGCCCGACCGCGTCATCCGCGTATCAAAGCAACCGAAGTGCGGCTGCTGCACCAAATGGGTTGACCATCTGCAAAGCAATGGCTTCTCCGCGACCTCTGTGGAAGTTGCGGGATTGGACGCGCTGAAGGCCCGGCTCGGTGTTCCCAAATCTCTGGCATCCTGCCACACCGCCGAGATCGACGGCTACGTCATCGAAGGTCACGTGCCGGCTGCGGCCATCACGCGGCTGCTGGCGGAACGCCCGAAAGCGATCGGCCTTGCGGTGCCCGGCATGCCGGTCGGGTCGCCCGGGATGGAAGGCGGAGAACCCGAAATTTACGACGTCATTCTCTTCACGCGCGATGGCACACAAAGCTTCGGCCGCTTCAGGGGCGATCAGCAGATCGCCCCATAATCCGTCGATGTGCTGGCGTATGTGAGTGACCTCACGTTGCGCGTGGCCCTAGCACGATCAGAAGATCCTTGGCGCTGATTTGGTTGGCGACGGCAACCAGAATTTCCGCCACCTGCCCATCGCGCTGTGCGTGGATCGTTGTCTCCATCTTCATGGCCTCGATGGTGAGCAGCACATCGCCCGCCGATACCAGTTGCCCAACCTCCACCGCGATCGACGAAATTGCACCCGGCATGGGCGCCGCGACATGACTGTCGTTGCCATCTTCCGCAACGCGCCGCGTTTCGGCCGAGGCCGCAACCGAACGATTTGGAACCTTGATAATGCGCGGCTGACCGTTCAATTCGAAAAAGACTTCAACCTGACCATCAACCCGCGTGTCGCCGACCGTGATCAATTGCACGACAATCGATTTTCCGCGCGCGATCTCGATCGTTATCTCCGTTGCCGGCGTCATGCCGTAGAAGAAGACTGATGTTGGCAGCGCCGACACAGGGCCATACTTGCTCTGCACGGCAGCAAATTCCGAGAAGACGCGGGGATACATGAGATAGGCGGCGAACTCGCGATCATCGATCGCCCGACCACTCTTGGTCTCAGCCTCAGTTCGCGTTGCAATGAGATCCGTATCCGCCAGCAGCGAGCCTGGGCGCACCGTAATCGGCGTCTCGCCTTTCAACGCTTTCTTCAGCAAGCCATCCGGCCATCCGCCCGGTGGCTGACCCAAATCACCGCGCAGCATTTCGACGACCGAAGTCGGGAAATTTACTTCGACCGCCGGATCAACAACCTCGGCTGCCGTGAAATCCTGCGCCACCATCATCAACGCCATGTCGCCAACGACCTTCGATGACGGCGTGACCTTGATGATGTCGCCGAACATATCGTTGGCCGACCGATAGGCCGCTGCCACTTCATCCCAACGGTGATCGATGCCGAGCGAGCGCGCCTGCTCCTTCAAGTTCGTAAACTGTCCACCCGGCATTTCGTGCAGATAGACTTCTGAGGCTCCCGAAATCTGGCCGCTTTCGAATGCTGCGTATTGGGCGCGCACGGCTTCCCAATAGGTGTTGATCTTGCGGATCGCTGTTGCATCGAGCCCTGTCTCGCGTTCGGTGCGCATCACGGCCTCAACAATAGATCCGAGGCACGGTTGCGAGGTGCCGCCGCTCATTGCATCCATCGCTGCGTCGACGGCGTCGATGCCGGCATCGATCGCCGCGAGCACGGTCGCCGCCGAAATGCCGGTTGTGTCGTGCGTGTGGAGATGGACAGGCAGGCTTGTTTCGTCCTTCAGCGCCTTGATCAGAACGCGCGCCGCGGCTGGTTTCAGCAGGCCCGCCATATCCTTGATGCCAAGGATATGAACGCCAGCCCGCTCCAGTTCCTTGGCAAGCGCCACATAGTACTTGAGATCGTATTTGGCGCGCGCAGGATCGAGAATGTCGCCCGTGTAGCAAATTGCACCCTCGGCGAGTTTGCCGCTTTCGCAAACGGCATCGATTGAGACCCGCATATTCTCGACCCAATTGAAGCAGTCGAAAATGCGAAAGATGTCCATGCCCGCGTCGGCAGCTTCCTTGACGAAATAGCGCACGACATTGTCGGGGTAGTTCGTATAACCGACGCCGTTCGAGCCACGCAGCAACATCTGCGTTAAAATGTTCGGCACCTTCTCGCGGATCTGCGCCAGACGCTCCCAGGGATCTTCTCTCAGATAGCGCATAGCGACATCGAACGTGGCACCGCCCCAGCATTCGAGTGACAGAAGCTGTGGCAGACCGCGCGCATAGCTTTCAGCAATTTCGGCGATGTCGCGCGTGCGCATGCGCGTTGCGATGAGCGATTGATGCGCATCACGCATGGTCGTGTCGGTGACGAGAACGCGCTTTTGCTCCTTCATCCACGCGGCAAACCCTGTTGGTCCGCGCTGTTCGAGGATCTGGCGCGTGCCGCTCAGCGGCGCACCTTCGAATTTTGGCGCATGCGCGACGCGTGAAATCTGCGCCGGCCGCGTTCTATCTTTCGTTTCTGGATGCCCGTTGACGGTGACGTCGGCAATCCAGGTCAACAGCTTGGTCGCGCGATCTTTACGCTCCGGGAAATCAAAGAGCGCCGGCGTCTCGTCGATGAAACGCGTGGTGTAATCGTTGGCCCTGAAGCGCGGATGCGCGACGACGTTGTGCAGGAAAGCGAGATTGGTCGCAACGCCGCGGATGCGATACTCAACGAGCGCACGATTCATGCGATCGATGACTTCGTCCGTCGTCGCGGCCCAGGCCGTCAGCTTTTCGAGGAGCGGATCATAGTAGCGCGTGACGACCGCGCCGGAGAAAGCCGTGCCGCCATCAATGCGAATGCCAAAGCCCATGGCACCGCGATAGGCGCTGATGCGGCCGAAATCAGGGATGAAGTTGTTTTCGGGATTCTCCGTCGTGATGCGGCACTGAATGGCGTGACCGTTGAGACGGATGCCGTCCTGGCCGGGAACGCCAGTTTCCCAGTGCCCATCGCCCGTCGGCACGCCGATGCGACCGCCTTCGAGGATCTTGATCTGCGCCTTCACGATGTCGAGGCCGGTCACGACTTCCGTCACCGTGTGCTCGACCTGGATGCGCGGATTGACCTCGATGAAGTAGAAGGCGCCGGTGTCGGTATCCATAAGGAATTCGACAGTGCCAGCCCCGACGTAATGGGTTGCGCGCCCAATGCGCAGTGCATAATCGCAAAGCTTGGCGCGAGCGGCATCATCAAGGTAGGGTGCCGGCGCACGCTCGACGAGCTTCTGGTTGCGCCGCTGAATAGAACAGTCGCGCTCGAACAAATGCACGAGGTTGCCCGCCTGATCGCCGAGGATTTGCACCTCAACGTGGCGCGCATGGCGGATGAGCTTTTCGAGATAAACCTCGTCCTTGCCGAATGCGGCCTTGGCTTCCCGCCGGCCGATCATCACTGCGTCGAGCAACTCGCTTTCCCGCTCGATGACGCGCATGCCGCGTCCGCCGCCGCCCCATGATGCTTTGAGCATGACCGGATAGCCGACGGCACTGGCCGCGGCACGGATGGCGGCCGCATCATCCGGCAGGGGTTTACTCGCCGGCATGACGGGCACACCGGTCGATATGGCGAGATTGCGTGCATCGACCTTGTTGCCGAGCGTTCGCATCGTCGCCGGCGTTGGGCCGATGAAAATGATGCCCGCATCACGGCAGGCCTCTGCGAATTCCGGGCTTTCCGAGAGAAACCCATATCCCGGATGGATGGCATCGACGCCCGCCTCCTTGGCAACCCGCAGCACGTCTTCAATCGACAGATAGGCTTCAAGCGGCCCCTTGCCCTTGCCGACGAGGAAGGCCTGATCCGCCTTGAAGCGATGTAACGACAGCCGATCCTGCTCAGCATAAATGGCGACCGTGCGAATGCCGAGTTCCGTTGCCGCTCGAAATATGCGGATGGCAATTTCAGATCGATTGGCAACGAGCAGGCTTTTAATCTTGCGGGCTTCAGGCATGTTCACTCGCGGATCAGCAGGATTGCGGCGTATCGGCGGTTCTGCCGATGCCGCATCTTGCCCGCACGTCGGCCATAGGCAAGTCCGAACGTCATTAAGCCGGCATGTAACATGCGATGTTACATAGACCTCCGGCGGACACAGCCGGCGCTTCATGAGGCAACTTGGAGCGTAAGTGCGCCTGCCTCTAAGACATGCCGCGCCCTACGTCACGTCTCGGCAAGCACTCCCAAATCTGTGGAGAGCCCGGCCCACGTGACACGGGAAATGAGCGCCTGCCTGCGCAGTTGCGCGCTTATCAATCGAGAGCGACCTCAGTCGAGCCCGAGCCGCTCTGCGCCGCCGCCGAGTGCCGGTCCCGCTGTTGGGTCGAAATTGTCCGGCTTTTTTGCGACCAGCGTTTGCGTCGTCAAAATCAAGCCGGCGACGGACGCGGCGTTGCGCAGCGCCGTGTAGCTGACCTTGACCGGATCGATGACGCCCGCGTGCACCAGGTCAACTTCCTTGCCTGTACGCGCGTCGAGTCCGTAGCCGTTTTTGGCCTTGGCGATTCTCGCCACCTGCTTTTCGGCATCAAGACCGCAGTTGGAGGCAATCTTTGCGAGCGGGCACTTCAACGCACGCTGGACGAGTTCGGCGCCGGTGCGCGTACTGCCGTCGAGGCTCTTGATCAAGCCATCGAGCGCAGGTGCGGCTCTCAGCAACGCAACACCACCACCCGGCACGACGCCCTCTTCGATGGCGGCCCGCGTGGCATTGATCGAATCTTCTATCAACTGCGCGCGCCGGCGCTGTTCAACAGGTGTCGCCCCGCCGGCCAAGATCATGGCCGTGCCGCCGGACAGCTTGGCGAGCCGCTGCGAAAATTTATCGCGCTCGACGTTCTCCGGCGCGGCATCATACTGCGTCTTCACCTGTTCGCGCCGCGCGGTGATTTTCTCAGGCGTGCCGTGGCCCTTGGTGATGATGGTTGCATCCGACGAGATGCGGATGCTTGCGGCGCCGCCGAGATCGGCAAGTTCGCACGCATCGAGTTTACCGCCGAGATCGCGCGCGATGACTTTACCGCCGGTCATAATGGCGATGTCGTCGAGCATGGCCTTGCGCCAGTGGCCATAGTCGGGCGGATAGACCGCTGCAACCAGTTGCCCGGATTTCTCGCGGCGCGTCAGCATATCGACGATGCAGGCCGGGGCGATGTCTTCAGCCAACACGAGCAGTGGTCGGCGGCTTTTCTCAATTAAGC
Organism: Hyphomicrobium sp.; assembly: GCA_051646145.1. Taxonomy (GTDB): domain Bacteria; phylum Pseudomonadota; class Alphaproteobacteria; order Rhizobiales; family Hyphomicrobiaceae; genus Hyphomicrobium_B. The sequence continues at coordinate 5,256 of JBOFCQ010000291.1, read as the reverse complement.
TGTACACGGTCGCCAGTTGATCCGGTGTGTGGATCTTCTGATCCGTCATCAGGATGTAGGGATTTTCGAGCACGACGTGCATCTTTTCGACATCCGTCACCATGTGATGCGAAAGATAGCCGCGATCGAACGACATGCCTTCAACGACGTCGAGCACGGTCTCAACGCCAATACCGTAAGCGACATCGACGATGCCCTGCGGGCCCGCGCGTTCGAAGGCATCCGCCACCATGTGCCCGAGGGTCGTATCGTTTGCAGCGATGCTGGCGATGGATTGCCGCCCTGCACTGCCCTGCAATGGCCGCGCCGCCTTCTTCAAGGTCGCGATCGTTTCCTCGACCGCCATCTCCATGCCGTTGACGAGTTCCACCGGATTGGCGCCGGCCGCCAGACATTTCAGTCCGTCCTGCACAAGGGCATCTGCCAGCACCGTCGCGGTGGTGGTACCGTCGCCTGCGACTTCGTTGGTCTGCCCGGCCACTTCGCGCACAATCTGCGCACCCATATTCTCGAAAGGACATTCGAGTTCGATCTCGTTCGCGATGCTGACGCCATCACGCGACACGATCGGCGTTCCAACCGGACGATCCATGACGGCATTCATGCCGCGCGGACCAAGCGTGCCGCCGACAGCGCGCGCCAACTTTCGCACGCCGCGACCAAGAGCCTGGCGCGCCTCGTCATCGTGCAACATTATTTTCGCCATGGCCGAAGTACTCCCATTATGTGGATGTTTGTTATGGACCTGTCGTTGAATGCTCTGCGGCGGCGCTCGCCGCCTGGCAAGCTTTAGGCGGGCGCGGCGCAAGCGGCGTTTCCATGTCGAAACGAACAGCCAGCAGGCCGCGACAGAGCGCTCCGTTGAATTCCGCATTGGCGCGGATGCGGCGCAGCCCGGCGAGGTAGGGACCCATCGCGTCGCCAGTTATGCGCTGGCCTTCCGCTGTCACAAACGCTGGCGACAAATCGAGATACGGCCCAATCACGCCGCGCCGTTGCATGTAGCGCTCGATGAGTTTCGGCCCATCGCCGTCAGTGCTGGACGATCGCAGGGCCGCGACTGTTATTCCGGCAACATCCTCCGCTGACCGGCCAAGATCGAGCAGATGCCGCATCAGTGCTTCTTGCCGGCGTTGGAACGCTTTGACGAGAAACGTTTGTCGCACTTCGTCGAGATTACCGGTTGCCTCATCGCCGAATGTGTCTTCGAACGACAAACCCTCGGCGATGCCTTTGTTGATTTTGTCGGTATACATGTGGTCGCCAAGGACAATCGTCGTCCCCGTGATCCACGGCACTGCGAGCAGCACATCTCGCATGTCGGCTGCCATCATGAAGGCGAAGTTTGCCGCGCACCAATACGTCGGCAGGCGAAAATCAACATGGACGTGATCGTTCGCATCGACTTCGACGCGACTGATGAAGCCCATATCCGTCACCGGCTCATCGAGCTCGGGATCAACGACCGTCGAGAGCGCCGCCCAGATCTCAGCGCCCCGGTCCGCGGCGGCGCATTCCGCCGCGGTCTGAGCGATCGCGTCCATCACGCCGCCACCCTGCTCTCGAGGCCAAGCTTACGCTTCTGCGCATCGATGTCGATGTTGTAGAGACGCGCCGCGTTAAGCCCGAGAATTTTCTTCTTGGCCTGCAGCGACAGAGATACGCCTGTCTCCTTGGCAACGTCGTCGGGCAGTTCGAACGCCATGAACTTGTCGATGATCCATTTCGGCGTCCAAATGCCGTAGTCGCTGCCAAAAAGCAGCTTGTCTTCACCGAGCCAGAACAGCAGCTCGGAGATGACATGCGCGAAATAACCCGGGCGCGAGTGAATGAAGGGAATGGCGACCGCCAGCCCAGCGAAGACGTTAGTTTCCTGAGTCGCGATCCAGCAGAAATCGTCAAGACGCGGCAGGCCGCAATGCTCAACGATGAAATTCAGCCCTTGGAACGACGTCGCGACATCATCGATGTCGGCCACATCAAACGCGTCGCGGTTCAGCGGGATGATCGTTGGGCCCTTGTGGACGTGAATATTCTTGACGCCTAACTTCTGGGCTTCTTCAAGGAACCGATAGCTTTCCTTGTCGGTCAGCTTGTAGCCCTTCGAGTCGCCGCGCCACTCGGCCGTGTAGAGCTTCACGCCAGAGATCTTGTGCTTCTCGACGAGCTCGTGAAGGTGTTCTAGCCCCTTGGCTCCGTCGCGCGGATCGAATGCACCATTGAGAATGAAGCGATCGGGATGCTTGTTCTTCAAGATGGCATTGCGCTCGGTCGTGTTGAAGCCTTCCTTGTAGAAATCGCCAAGATAGGTCGGCTGCAGGATGGCCATATCGTCGTAGCCTTTGACGAACAGGTCGTCATACATTGTCTGCGCGTCATACTTCTCAAACTTCTCCTTCGGCCAAACCTCTTCCTTGGGGCTGAGGCCGCTATGATAGGCATAGAAGCAGTCGATGAACTGCTTGCCGTGCACGTTCTTGTGGTTGGCGGGGCTGCCGTCCCAGAAGTGCGTGTGACCGTCGATGACGAAGATATCTTCGCCGCATTTCGTCCTGTACATGGTTGCGTTTCCTCAGCTGTTATTGTTGGCAACTGTTGGTAAAGCGCTCAAATGTATTTCATCGCGTCGTCCATGTTGCCAAACAGCATGACGACGTTTTCGTCGATCATCACCATGCGGCCATAATGCGTGGACGTGGAGATCTCGAACGTATTCGTCGTCATCTCACGGCCGAGCGACTCGCTGATTTCATCCATGCGGAATTCGATCTTGCCGTCGCCGTCGATCCTGATCATCGCCGGCATGTATGTGACGACGATGCCAGGCTTCTTTTCCATGACCTCGGCAATAGCGCGGGCTTCCACGCTATCGTTCATGGTCACTCCGCACTGGTGCGATATCGTTTCTTCGAAGCGAATGTCCTTCATGGACTTGAAGATGTTGGCGTGTTCCTGGTTCATGGACTCATTTCCCAATTGGAGTATCGGTGTTGCCGTTGGCAGCGCGATCAGGCGTCGAGAGCCGCCGGCGCGGTCAGGCCGGTTTCATTGGCGATCGCCTTCATGCGGTTCTTGGCTTTTGCGAACGCCTCGCTGAATGTCGCCACTTTGACGCGCGGCTGCGACCAGATCGGCTGCAGTTGATGCGCGGCCGCGAGTGCGAGCGTCACGTGCTTTTCGAGCCAGCCATTGAGCACGTGCTGATTGAAGGCCGCGTGTTCGGCGTCGTGCGTCAGCATGTGGATGAGTTCGACGGTGTTGGCCAGATTGCGCTCGTAATCGGCTTCAGCCGCGGAGACAACGCTTGGCGTGATGAAATCACCCTGCGCCGCCGCCATCTGCATGACGAAACCACTGCGGAACAGTTCGCCGACGAGCGGCTCGAATGCTAGGTTGGTCGCCATGTACTGCTCGATGTAATCACTCGAGCCCATGATCTCTTCAACGGCATGCCGTGTACCTTGCCAGATCGTGTCTTCCAACCAATGCTTCTTGCCGGCGTGCGGATCGAAGCCAGTGAGATCGAGCCCGATCTCGCTCAGATACAGCGTCAGATCCTGCGCAAAGCGAAGCTTGTAGGATGAATTCGTCAGCGTGGCGTTGTTGATCATCTGCGTATAGCCGTATCGCTGGGCCTGCATCAGCGATGTGCCAAGCCCGAACTCGGCATGCTTGTACGCGCCGACGTGATCCTGCAGGACCTTCACCCATGCCGGGTCAAAGCGTGCGACAACGCCCGAGCGGCGGCCATTCTCAATGACGCTCTGCACCGTGCCGCAGATCGTCGACTGGCGCTGATAGTGTGTCCGCTCCCACTCTTGATCGACCGAGCGGAAGGCGTGCCAGTTGCTACTCTTGCACTGCGTCCAACCCTTCGTGTACGTCGTCGTGCCGTCAGGGAAATGGATGATCCAGTCCTGCAACAGATAGCGTTCTGGGTCCGGCTGCACATCGACCGTTACGTCTTCATAATGCGTCGCCTTACGCCCTTTCGGCTCGTAGTAATTGTATTTGCGGCTGTCAGACCCGGGGAACGTTGCGGCTCCGGCCGCGCCGGACTTGACGACATTGGTGGGTTCGACGGACATGTGTTCCTCCTCAATGCTTCTGGGTCTTTTTTGCGTCAATGCGTGTCGGTGGCGTGTGTCGTGTCACGTGATCGGTTGCGTGAATTTATCGAAGTAGATGCGGGTGGGTTCGATGCCCGCGACCTGCAGGACAGGCAGCACGGCATCGATCATCGGTGGCGGTCCGCACGCATAGGCATCCGTTTCGCCGGTGACGCCTTCCGCTTTCAGCGTTCGCGCGACGACCTCGTGCACGAAGCCGCGCGCGCCGGTCCACGCGGCGTCATCGTCGGCGTGCGACAAGGCCGGTATGAATTTGAAATCTGGAAGCTTGCGCCCCGCGTCTGCAATCTCATCGAGCATGAAGAGATCCGCTTGCGTGCGCGCGCCGTAGAAAAATCGAACTGGGCGAACTTCGCCGCTTTCGACCAGGTCGGTCAAAATCGACCAGAGCGGCGACATGCCGGACCCGCCTCCGACGAGCACCATCGTGCCGGACCGCTGTTCGCGCCGGAAGCAGCCGCCATAGGGGCCTTTGGCGGAAATCGGCGTGCCCGGCGTCAATGCGCCATCGAGCAGCGATGAAAACGCACCGTTCGCGTATTTCTTGATGATGAAGCGCAAGCCGCGGCCATCGCTTGGCGCATTGGCCATCGAATAGGCCCGCGTTACGCCATGCCCAGGTATGCTCAGATCGACGTATTGGCCGGCCCAGAATTTCATCGGGTTGGCGATGTCGATTTCGAGCAGGCGAATATCGTGCGTCAAAGCAGCGACGCTTCGCACTGTCCCGGCGAATGATTTGACGGGGATGGAGCGGCTCAGCATCTCCTCGTCGAAATTCAATAATTCGATCGTGATATCGCTGTAGGCATGCGTGCGGCAGAGAAGAATGTGGCCCGTTTCACTCTCGTACTCGGGCAGCGCGAAGGTCGAGTATTTCAGAAGTTCGATGTCTCCGTCGATCAATTTCGACTTGCAGCTCGAGCACTGGCCTTCCTTGCATCCGTGCATCAAGGAAACGCCTTGACGGAAGGCAGCGTCCAAAACCGTCTCGCCTTCCTCGACATCCATGTCGATGCCGACAGGCTCGATCCGCACGTTGTATGTGGCAGTGCCTGACATTCACGTCCCCGCGCTAGACAATTCAATTGAGATGATCGTTCGACATCGTCGAGTGTTGGGGTGG
>JBOFCQ010000277.1:0-6786 GCA_051646145.1 Hyphomicrobium sp. | reverse complement strand
TAGTGGTGCGTGAAAAAATTGATGTAGATCGCCGCCGTCAACAGCCCGAGCGCCCACAGCGGCGGATGGCGCGTGAACTGGAAATCGAACAACCGCCAGCAGCGCGCGATGTAGGACCCGACGGCGGCATACATGAAGCCCGTAAACAGAGGCACGCCTGCAACGCGCAACAGGCTCGGTTCCGGGTAGACCCACGATCCAACCGCGGTCTTGAAGATCTCCATGATCGTGCCGACGATGTGGAACACAAGGATGACCTTGGCTTCTTCCCACGTCTCAAGGCGCGTCCAGATCATGACGATCTGAATGGCGACGGCCGCCAGCACGAGCGCGTCATAGCGGGCGAGGATTGCATCTCGCGGGTAGAGGTAGTGGGTGGCAATCAACAGGCCGAGCATCAGTGCGCCGAATAGGCACGCCCACGCTTGTTTGATGCCGAAGCGCACGAACTCGTAGACCGCGTGGGCAAACGCGCCATGGCTTTCGGCGCGTTCGCCGATCGCTTGCTCCCAGTCGATGAAGCGCGCGAGCGGGGCCCAGATCCGAGCGGCGCTCTTTGAGACATGAACGTCGGGCACGCTGGTGTGGGGCGCAAACGGTGCGTCGCGCGGCGTGCGTTCGCGGTGCATGCATGGTCTCGCGGCTTAGCGGTTTTCCCCGCCATGCCTGTGCGTGGCCATTGCGGCTTTTTGCGATCGCGGCACCGTCTGCGGCAGGGCTGAGCGGCCCGCCGCCATGGTCGGCCCGCCGGCCCACAAAAGCTGTCGCATCGCAAAAAGCCCTTGCCCGTGCTAGGCAGGCGATAAAAAATCGGTCCCTCGGGCCTTGCTCCGCGACTTCCCGTTTCAGTGAAAGCGACTCATGTCTCAAATACCTGATTTCACGACGATTTCTCTCGCAGCGCCGACGACGGGTGCGGGCGCGAAGATGCCCGCAGGCCAGTCCTGGGAGACGCCGGAAGGCATCGCCGTGAAGCCCGTCTACACGGGCGCCGATACCAAGGGACTGGATTTCCTGGACACGCTGCCCGGCATCGCGCCGTACGTGCGCGGGCCCTACCCGGCGATGTATGCCCTGCAACCCTGGACCATCCGTCAGTACGCAGGCTTTTCGACGGCGGAAGACAGTAACGCCTTCTATCGCCGTAACATCGCGGCCGGTCAGAAGGGCCTATCCATCGCCTTCGATCTGGCGACGCACCGCGGCTACGATTCCGACCATCCGCGCGTCAAGGGCGACGTCGGCATGGCGGGCGTGGCGATCGACAGCATCTACGACATGCGCACGTTGTTCGACGGCATTCCGCTGCAGGATATGACCGTCTCCATGACCATGAACGGCGCGGTGTTGCCGATCCTGGCGCTGTTCATCGTGGCGGGCGAAGAGCAGGGCGTGCCGCCCGAGAAACTCGCCGGCACCATTCAGAACGACATTCTCAAAGAATTCATGGTGCGCAACACCTACATCTATCCGCCCGCGCCCTCGATGCGCATCGTGTCGGATATTTTCGCCTACACGTCCGCGCACATGCCGAAGTTCAATTCGATCTCGATTTCCGGCTATCACATGCAGGAAGCCGGCGCGACGGCGGATCTGGAACTCGGCTACACCATTTCGGACGGCATCGAATACGTGCGCGCCGGTGTTGCCGCCGGTCTCGACGTCGATGCGTTCGCGCCGCGCCTGTCGTTCTTCTGGGCGATCGGCATGAACTACTTCATGGAAATCGCCAAGATGCGCGCCGCGCGTCTGCTGTGGGCCAAGCTCATCAAGGCCGAGTTCAATCCGAAGGACGCGCGCTCGCTGTCGTTGCGCACGCATTCGCAGACGTCGGGCTGGAGCCTGACGGCGCAGGATATCTTCAACAACGCCACGCGCACCTGCCTTGAAGCCATGGCGGCGACGCAGGGCCATACGCAATCGCTGCACACCAACGGCCTCGATGAAGCCATCGCGCTGCCGACGGATTTCTCGGCCCGCATCGCGCGCAACACGCAGCTCTTGCTGCAGCAGGAAAGCGGCACGACGCGCACCATCGATCCGTGGGGCGGCAGCCATTACGTCGAGCGCCTGACGCACGATCTGGCGGCGCGTGCACTGGTGCACATTCAGGAAATCGAAGAGCAGGGCGGCATGGCGAAGGCGATTGCCGCCGGCATCCCGAAGATGCGTATCGAGGAAGCGGCGGCGCGCACCCAGGCCCGCATCGACAGCGGCCGTCAGACGATTACCGGCATCAACAAATTCCAGATCAAGGGCGACCGCGAGATTAACTTCCTCAAGGTCGACAACAAGAGCGTGCGTGAGCAGCAGCTCGCCAAGCTGGCCCGGCTGCGCGCCGAGCGCAACGAGGCCGACGTGCAAGCCGCGCTCGACGCGTTGACGGAGGGCGCCAAGGGCAACGCCAACCTGCTCGATCTCGCCGTCAAGGCCGCGCGCAAAATGGCGACGGTCGGCGAAATCTCCTACGCGCTCGAAAAGGTGTTCACGCGGCACAAGGCCGAAATCCGCGCCATCTCCGGCGTCTACAAGAAGGAAGCGGCGATGAACCCGAGCGTCGATCGCGTCAAGAAGCTGGTCGAAGCGTTCGACAAGAACGATGGTCGCCGCCCGCGCATTCTCATCGCCAAGCTTGGCCAGGACGGCCACGACCGCGGGCAGAAGGTGATTGCGTCGGCGTTTGCCGATCTCGGCTTCGACGTCGATATCGGGCCGCTGTTTGCGACCGCCGACGAGGCCGCCCGGCAGGCGGTCGAGAACGACGTGCATGTGGTTGGTGTATCGTCGCTGACGGCCGGACATCTGACGCTTGTGCCCGAGCTCAAGGCCGCGCTCGACAAGGAAGGCCGCGGCGACATCATGATCGTTGTTGGCGGCGTCATTCCGCCGGCTGATTACGACGAACTGTTTCGCATGGGCGCCAAGGCCGTGTTCGGCCCCGGCACGAACATCCCGGACGCCGCCGCCGATCTCGTTGAGAAGCTGAACGCGCAATTGGGTTATGGGGACAAGCAGGCGGCGGAGTGATGAAGTCTGCGACTACTTAATGAGTCTGTCGCGTAGTCTCTGAATGTCTTCAAAGACATCTGCCGATACAGGATTTCTCGCGGCGCGGCCGCGCGCATATTTCTTCCATTTGGAGAATATGCTAAAAGCGCTTTCAAACTGATCGTCATCTATTTGGCGCCGTTCTTTAAGGGCTAGCGCCAAGTCAGATGGAAAGTGGCCAGAGATTTTTTCATATGTACGGCGATGTCTCCCATCGAGGTCATCTGCGGCTTTGTCCTCAAGATATTTTTTGCTCTCTTCAACAAGTTTACGGGTTTTTTCCCAAGAATTTTCTTGGGCAGGCGGCGTTGCTTGTTCAAAATTGGGCTCTGATTCCAGCGCCTCTTCTTTTATAAAAATTATGTTGCGCGCATCAAGAGCTTCACGATTTGCTTGCGCTTCCTCCTGCGCTTCGCGAAGCTTTATTTCGTACCTAATAAGCATGAAGCCGAAGAGGGCGGCAACGAGCGTTGTCAGAAACTGTGATTCAAGTATGTGCCAAATTGTTAGTTGTGCGGGTATTCTAAAAAATTCTGACCAATCTATTGCGAGCATCATCAGTAAACCTTCCTGACGCCACTGTCGGGCAAAGGCTATTCTAAATTGGCAACAAAATATTCGTTTACCGCTTGGTCGTTGTTTGAATTCTCACTGTGGCAGAGCAAAGCACTCGTTTCAGATTAGCCGACAACCTTGCGGCAATTTCTGCCTGCCCAGAAACGCAATGACGACCGACAGACTTCATCATGTTAGCGACACTGCGTGTGAAGTGCTACCCGTCGAAACTCTATCCCACACTCACCCACGCACCAACGCCGATAACAATCGCACGACGGCCGCCACCGCGAGGCCGATCAAAAGCAGCAGCATCGACTTCGGACCAAGTTCGCCGAATACGCTCGCGTAAGCCGCGTTGGCGGACCCGGCAAACATGCGTTCGAACAGTGACGCCATGACGTCCAGCACGCCGCCCGCCGTGCGCACGAGCGATCCAAAGAGCTCCAGGCTGTAGATGTTGAGGCCCGTGTAGACGAGCATCGTCAGAACGAGTTCGACGATGAGCAGCACCACCGTGCCGATCAGGGAACCAAGAAATCTCATGCGCCACGACCTCCGCTAAGTGCGCCGTCGCCACCCTCGCGATGGCAGGCCAACTCTGTGTTAGGTCAGTCCGTGAGCGAATTCATGGCAAGGCGTGGGCTGGCGACGGGCCGTGCCCGTCGCGTCCCTATTGTCGTTTGAGGCGAGCTTGGTCTTAAGCGAGCTTCGCGTGCAACCCGGTCAGCACGGCGATGGCGTCGGCGCCAGCAAATAGGAACTGATCGACACCGGCGGCTTTCAGCGCCGCTTCCTTGTCGCCCGGCCGTCCGGCCATCAGAACGAACTTAGCGCCCGCAGCTTTGAGGGCCTTGGCTGTCGCCTCGGCGTGCACGGCGTTGACCGCGTCCGATGAGCAGATGCAGGCAGCGCGCGCGCCGCTCGCCTTGAAGGCTGCCGCGGCTTCGTCGGCGCTCTTGTAGCCGTCGCTCATCAGCGCTTCGATGCCACCAGCAGCGAGATAATTCTTGATCCACGTCGAACGCACGTTGTGCTCGGAGATCTCGCCCATGCTGGCGAGGAACACCTTGAAGCCGCCTTTGGCATCGGCGGCGTCGCGCAGCGCCTCGAAGGCTTCGCCGTGACGGTGCGGCGTCAGCGGCGTTACGGTCATCACCGGGTCGCGCTTGGCCGTCTCAGGCAGTGCGGGCCACGGTTCGGTCTTGACGCCATCGTCGCCGAGCAGCGGGAACGCTGAGACGCCGGTCACCTCTTGACGGCCGGTCTGCAGCGCTTTCGCGTGCGCTTCGGCGGTCTTGCGGATCATCTCCTGCACGACGCCGGCTTCGAGCGCCGCAACGATGCCGCCGCGCGCTTCGATGTCCTGGAAGATGTCCCACGCCTTCTTGGCGACTTCGTCGGTCAGTTGCTCGACATACCATGAGCCGCCGGCCGGATCGGTGACGCGGCCGAGATGGCTTTCTTCCTGGCAGACGATCTGGATGTTGCGGGCCACGCGGCGTGCGAACGCGTCGGGCTTGCCGAGCGCGAACGTGAACGGCAGCACGGCGATGGCATCAGCGCCGGCAAGCGCCGCGCCCGCGCAGGCGATGGTTGTGCGCAGGATGTTGGTCCACGGGTCGCGCTTGGCCATCATGCGCGACGACGTCGGGCAGACGAACTGCACTGAGGCTGCCGCATCACCCGCGCCGCAGGCGTCCGCGACGCGCCACACAAGGCGGCGGGCGGCGCGCACTTTCGCGATGGTTGCGAACTGATCGATGTCGGCGGCGAGCGCGACCGTGATCTTGGCCAGCGCGGTTGCCGGCGGGATGCCGGCCTTCTCGGCGGCGCGCAGATAGGCGACGAGCGACGCCAGCATGCACGCCAGTTCCTGCGCCTCGCTGGCGCCGGCGACGTGATAGACGACGCCATCGGCCGTGACGGCGGAGACGTTGGGGCAGTCTTTCGCCATCTGCATGAGGGCGATGGCGCGCGCCAGCGCCGTGTCGATGGGTTCGGTGAGCACGCCGCTCAGGGCCAGCCGGCCGATGGGGTCGGCGGAGAACGCGCCGCGGCGGTCACGGGGTGCAATGCCGCGCTCCTGCCAGACGGCCATCAGGGCGGACGCGGCTTCGAACGCCTCGTCGCCAGCGAGCAGCACGACCGGGCAGACATCGAGCAGCACGCCATCCAGCGCCGTCAGCAGCGCGTCCTTGGTGGCGGCAAGGCCGTGACCGCCGATCTGGAGGGCGAGCGAATTCACGCCGCCTTCGAGATCGTCCAGGATGGCGGCATTCGCGGCCTTTGGATCGCTCTCGATGTGATAGGTGCGGATGTCCCAGCCAAGGCCGGGGCGGATGGCGGCCGTGCCGCGCGTAAAGGGGGCTGCACCCGGCACCGCGCCGTCGGCAATGACCAGTTCGTCCTTGCGTGTATAGAGCGGCTTCACGGCCACGCCGTCGGCTGTGCGCGAGACGAGGCGCTTGTCGAAATCGGCACCCTTCAGCGCCTTGTCGACCATTGCCCGCCAGTGATCGAAATTGGGGTTGGGGAAATCGGCGGCAAGCGCAAGATCGGTCGGCGCGGTCGTCATGGTGTGCTTATCCTCAAACCCATCGGAGTGGCGGCGAGAGCCCTAGCGGCCGGATCGGCGCAAAAGACGCCCGATGTCGTCGATGCCAAGGTCGTCACATGCATGGCCCTTCTATAGCGGTGGCGGCGGGGGCCCGACGAGCCTAAAATGCCCAGCCGTTGCGGCCCAATTGCCGCGCCGCGGGCCCCGCCGACCTATGCGAAGTCCGCTGCCAAGTCCGGTTCGCAGTCTGGCGCAAAAGTGTTTGGCGCACCAAGAGGCTTCAAGACGGGTCGGCGATGCAACCGGGGTTTGCAAACGGCCGGTCGTCATGTCAAAGACGCTCGAACGTCAGAGTATGCGCGAGTCGCCGCATTCGGCACCGGCGGGCCCCGAATTGAGGGGCCGAACAGTGCCAATCCATTCGAGCCAGCGCAGCCCATCGGCGCCGGCCCTTGAATAGCGGTGATTACGATGACCCAGTCGGTGCTCCTGGACGACAAGATCTTCATCGGCAAAAGCGTGAAGCCGGAATATCTGGAACTGCGCCTCGCCAACCGCCACGGTCTGATTACGGGCGCCACCGGCACCGGCAAGACCGTGACCCTGCAGGTGCTGGCCGAGGG
>JBOFCQ010000276.1:0-5286 GCA_051646145.1 Hyphomicrobium sp. | reverse complement strand
ATGCGCTGCAACGTGCGGCGATGCATGTTCAGCCGGCGCGCCGTTTCCGAAACGTTGCGGTTGCAGAGCTCATACACGCGCTGAATGTGTTCCCAGCGCACGCGATCGGCCGACATCGGATTTTCGGGCGGCGGCGCCTTCGCGTCGGTCGGCGCGAGCAGCGCGTCGGTCACGTCGTCGGCATCGGCGGGCTTGGCAAGGTAATCGACGGCGCCGAGTTTCACGGCGCTGACGGCGGTTGCGATGTTGCCATATCCAGTGAGCACGATCGTGCGCGCATCGGGGCGCACGCGCGCCAGTTCCGCGATCACATCAAGACCGGTGCCATCTTCGAGCCGCATATCGACCACGGCAAACGCCGGCGCTTTCTGGCGGATGAGATCAATGCCCTCCGCAACAGAATGGCCGCTGCGCACTTCAAAGCCGCGCAATTCCATGGCGCGCGCCAGCCGCTGCAGAAACGCGCGGTCATCATCAAGGATCAGAAGCGAGCGATCCTCGGGCAATTCATCTTGGCGGAATGACAGGTCTTCTGTGGTCACGTCGTCCTCCGGGCGTATTGGCCCTCGGCTGATCTTGCTCTTGCGGATGCATATTTCTACGCGGTCCGTCGTTGCGCAACAAATACTTAAGCCCAAAACCGAGCGGAAGGGTTACTTTTCCAATTCATTTGCGGAAAACCACCCGCAGCGCACCGTTTTAGGACGAACGGCGGCTGGCAAGCGGCCGCCAGCCGGTGCCGCCCGGCTCGCCATCGCGCGGGCGTTCGAACGCGGCGCGCGGCCACTTCACAGCAATGACGGCCCCGTGCGCGGGCGCCGGCCGGTTCGAGAAGGCAACGCTCGCGCCCGAGCGTTCGAGCAGCGTCTTGGCGATGAAGAAGCCAAGTCCCAGCCCTGAATGTTCCTTGGCGCGCTTTTGATGGAAACGGCGCGAGGAGACATACGGCTCGCCGATGCTGTCCATCAGCTCCGGCGCAAATCCGGGACCATCATCGCTGATGGTGACGACGACGCTATCGCCATCCCAGCGCGCCGACACGTCGACTTCGGTCGCGGCAAAGTCGACGGCATTCTCGATCAAGTTGCCGAGTCCGTAGATCACGCCTGGACGGCGCTGGCCGAGCGGCTCTTCACGGGCATCGCCCTGCGCGTGGCCGAACGGGGTTGCCGTAATCAGCACGCGCTTGCCGCCGGTCATGTGGGCGGCCGCCGCCTCATCCAGGATCTCGCGGACAGTGACGCTCAAGTGCATGGGGTCTTGATCGTCAGGGCTCTTGGTCAGCTTCTGCAAAATCTCGCGACAGCGCTGCGCCTGACTGCGCAGCAGCTTCAGATCCTCGGTATATTGATCGTTCGAGCCGAGTTGATGCTCGAGTTCCTTGGCAACGAGCACGATGGTCGAAAGCGGCGTGCCGAGTTCATGCGCCGCCGCCGCCGCCAATCCGTCGAGCGCGTGCAGACGCTGTTCACTGGCGAGCACCATATCGGTCGCCGCCAGCGCCGCCGACATCAATCGCGCCTCCTTGCTGATCCGCCACGTGTAAAACGCGAGAAACACGATCGACGCACACAACGAGGCCAGCAACCCAAGCTTGTAGTCGCGCGGCAACTCAAACCTGAGCCCATCGAACCACGGCAGTGCTTCATAGTGCGTGACGAGAACGGCCGAGACGACGAGCGCCAGCGCGCCAAGCCCGATGGTCGATCGCGGCGGCAAGGTCGCAGCCGAGACGGTGACGGGCGCGACCATCAGCAGCGCGAACGGATTTTGAATGCCGCCCGTCAAATAGAGAAGCGCTGCGAGCTGCATAACGTCGTAGCCGAGGAGCGCCGTGGCGAAATCGACGCTGAGACGATGCCGCGCGGGATAGCGGATCGACAGATAGACGTTCAGCCACGCCGAGATGGCGATAAACAGCAGGCACGCGCCAACGGGCACGGAAAAGCCGTAGAGCCCGGTCACAGCGGCAATGGCCGTCAACTGGCCGATGATGGCGATCCAGCGCAGGCGCACGCTTGTTTCAAGACGAAGCTGGCTCTCTTCCTTGCCCGGAATGCCGCCCGCCCGCGATGGGTCCACACTTTCAACCACGGTCAATTCGCCCTATACCCTCGCCACAGCAGCACATTAGCATCTCGATTGCAGACTTCGAAGCGGCGCGCAACCGAACGCCCGACGGATGCAATCCCTGAAGTCCGGAGCGACAATGTCCAAACGTATGATCGTCCTTGCCGTGCTCGGCATTCTCGGCGGCGGCGCGCTTGCCTACCTGCTGACGGCCCTGCCCGGCGGGCCGCAACAAAACAGCGGCGTCGTAACGACCACCGGCAAGGCGTTGATCGGCGGCCCGTTTTCATTGACCGACCACACGGGCAAGCGCGTCACGGAAAAAGACTTTCTCGGCCGGCCGATGCTCGTGTTCTTCGGCTTCACGCATTGCCCCGACATTTGCCCATCCGGCCTGCAGGTCATTTCCGCCGCGATCGATAAAATCGGCGCGAAGGCAGATGAACTCGTGCCCGTGTTCATCACGCTCGATCCTGCGCGCGACACGCCGGAAAAGCTCTCGGAGTATGTCAAGAGCTTCCATCCGCGCATCGTTGGCTTGACGGGAAGCGCTGAAGATGTCGCGGCCGCGGCGAAAACCTACCGTGTGTTCTATCAGAAAATCGATGACGAAAAAAATCCCGGTGCCTACACCATCGATCACGCTGCGATCATCTATCTGATGGGAAAAGACGGCGCATTCGTATCACTCGTGCCGCACACAACGAACGTCGATCAAGTGGCGGCCGTGATTGAAAAGGCACTGCCGTAATACTGTTCGCGTCGCTGCTGCTCGAACGCCACAGTTGCACAACCGTGCAAGACGTGACCAATTTGCTCCTAGAGCGTTTCAACGAACCTTGTTAGTTGAAGCCGTGTGATCGCGTCGTCGATGTCATTGCGCTTCAGCATCACAGCTCAAGCATTGCGATTGGCGTCAGACAACGTGACGTGCATAAAGCGACACGAACCCAATTCGGCGAACGCGCCGCCACGATCAGTAACGTAACATCCGGGGGTCACACGGCATGCGGCAGACCAAGAAGTCCGTTTCAAAACATCAACGGACAATTGGATTGGAAGATGTCAACGCGCGCGTCGAAGTGCGCCGGCATCCCGCGGCACGGCGACTGACACTGCGGGTAAGCCGCACGCAGCGCGCCGTTATCGTGACCATCCCCTTGCAGTGCGACCTCGACGAAGCCGGCACATTCCTGTCGCGCCATCTGGATTGGGTGCGCGAGCGGCTCGACAGCCTGCCGGTCGTCGTGCCGTTCGAAAACGGCTCCGCCATGCCGCTGCGCGGCGAATTGCACACGGTTGTGTTCACGGGAACTACCTGCACGCGCCTCGTCGGCATCGCGCGCGGCGAAGGTGCACGGCCTGAAATTCACGTACCCGGATCGCGCGCGAAAGCGCCGGAACGGCTGCGCGAATGGCTGATGCAGGAAGCGAAAGTCGATCTCGACCGCCGGGTTGTCGTTCATGCCAAGCGGCTTGGCGTGCAGCCGAAGCGGCTTGCGGTGCGCGATCAATCGAGCCGCTGGGGATCGTGCTCGACGACCCGCGCGCTGTCATTCTCCTGGCGGCTGATCTTGGCCCCGCCGGCCATTCTCGATTACGTCGCCGCGCACGAAGTGGCCCATCTCGCCGAAATGAACCACGGTCCGCGCTTCTGGGCGCTTGTCAAGAAAACGCTGCCGGATTACGAGAACGCCAAACGCTGGCTGCAGATTTACGGGCTCGATCTGCATCGCTACGGCTAAGACCGTGAGCGTGTCGATTGCGCCGATCACAGCTCTCGGCGCGGCGCTTCAGCGTCACACCCCGCAACTACCACCAGCCCCCAAGCGACATCATTCCGCGCGGCCGTTCCACGCGCGGTGTCTCGGCCGATGCCGACGACGGGCCGGCATCCGCCAAACCATCCGCCGCAATTTCGTTGCCATCAACACCGGCCAGCGCCTTGGCGATGAAATCGTCGCCGATGCGCTCGCTCGGATGCACCGCGCTGACGGGTTTGCCGGTGTTCAGCTTTTCCCACGGCAGAAATTCATTGGCGCGGCGGCGCTCCGCGTCTGTCGCGTGGCTGCGCGGCGGGCTTGATGCGGCGACCGGCGCCCACGGCAATTCGCGCGATCGTAAAATCGTGCCCGGCAGTGCCAACGGCGCCTTGCCGGCGTGGGCCGACACCATGATGTCTCGCCAGATTTCAGCCGGCAGCCCGCCGCCCGTGGCGCGGTTCATCGGCCGCCCGTCGTCGTTACCGATCCAAACACCTGCCGTCAGATGCGCCGTATAGCCGACGAACAGCGCGTCGCGGAATTCCTGCGTTGTGCCGGTTTTGCCGGCGACCGGATGACCCGGCAGCGCCGCACGGCGTCCCGTGCCTGTCATCACTGCGCCGTTCAGAAGATCGTTCATTTCGGCGACGTTCTGGGCATCGACGATCTGCGTCGTGCGCGGCGCCTCGCGCGCGAACAGGACGCGGCCCGAACTCATGCGAACCCGGCGGATGGCATGCGGCTCGATCAAAGCGCCACCGTTGCCGAGCACGCCATAGGCGCCTGTCAGTTCCATCAATGAGACTTCGGACGTCCCAAGCGCAAGCGAGGGCCCGTCACGCAATTCGGAGCGAATGCCGAGTCGGCGGGCAACGTCTGCGGTGCGTCCGCGGCCGATGCTTTGATGCAGCCGCACCGCCACCGTGTTGACCGAGTTGGCGATGGCCTTGCGCACAGTGATCTCGCCGACGTACTGACCGCTGTCGTTGCGCGGCGACCAGCCGTCGATGGAGAGCGGCAAATCGTATGTCACCGTATCGGGCGTAACGCCGCTTTCGAGCGCCGCCAGGTAGACGAACGGCTTGAACGCGGAGCCCGGCTGACGGCGCGCCTTGACGGCGCGATTGAACTGGCTGGCGGCGTAATCGCGGCCGCCGACCAGCGCGCGGATGCCGCCGTCGGTGTCGATGACAATCACAGCGGCCTGGCGGGCCGACAAGGCTTTGCCCTGCCGTTCGAGCGCGGCTGAAACGATGTCGCCGGCGCGCTTCTGCAATGCGGCGTCAAGCGTCGTTTCGACGATGACTTCGGCATGGCCTGCACCAACCAGCGGCGGCAAACGCTCGAGCACGAAATCGACGGCGTACTCGATGCCCGACGATGTTTTGCCGGATTTGCGATCGCTGAACACCACATGCTCGGCGCGCGCTTTGGCTTCGTCGGCCCGCGAAAT
>JBOFCQ010000238.1:0-3295 GCA_051646145.1 Hyphomicrobium sp. | reverse complement strand
ATACCGCGAATGGGGATCGCGCCGCCAAAGAGTGCCGGATCGGTTTCACCGAAGTCGGCGGCGCATTCCTTGATGTCCGGCAACATGCTTTGCGGCACGCGGAACAGGTCGAGCAGATACAGCGACCAACGCTTCTTGTTGATGTCATAGAGCAGCGTTCGGCTGGCGTTGGTGGCGTCCGTCGCGTGCACCTTGCCGCCCGTCAGCCGCCACAAAAGGAAACTGTCGACTGTTCCGAACGCGAGATGGCCGGCGTTGGCGGCTTCGCGGGCGCCTGGCGTATTGTCGAGAATCCACGCGACCTTGGTGCCTGAAAAATAGGGGTCCAGCAGCAGGCCGGTGCGTCGCGTCACCGTCTCTTCAAGGCCGGCGTTCTTCAATCCGGCGCAGATGTCGGCCGTGCGCCGGTCCTGCCAGACAATGGCGCGATGGATGACCGCACCCGTTCGCCGGTCCCACACCACGGTCGTCTCGCGCTGATTGGTGATGCCGATGGCCGCGATGTCGGCGGGCGTCGCATGCGTATCGGCCATAACCTTGCGCACGGTCGCGACCGTGGTGGACCAGAGATCCTCGGCATCGTGCTCGACCCATCCCGACTGCGGATAATGCTGCGGGAATTCCTGCTGCGCGGTGTGATGGATGCGGCATTGCCCGTCAAACAGAATGGCGCGGCTCGACGTCGTGCCCTGATCGATTGCGAGAACGTACTTGGCCATCGGTGGCGCATCTCCCGTTGTCGCCGCCGACGCGGTGCGCCGACGATCGTTAGTTCTGGGGCTTGGTTATGCCACGCGCATGTGCTCAGCGCTCAGCCATTTTTCGAGCGCGTCGCGCTGGGTCGCCGACAATCGCAAGCCCATCTTTGTGCGACGCCAGAGAATATCGTCCGCCGTCACCGCCCACTCGTGCGCGATCAGATAGCGCACTTCGCGCTCGCTCAGCCCCGCGCCGAAATCGATGCCAAGACCGGCGGTATCACCGCTCTGTGCGGCGTTGCCGCCGACGAAGTTTTTGGCGCGCGTGCCATAGGTGCGCGCAAGGCGGCGCGCCGTCGCCGGCGTCAGATCGGGGGCGCGTCGCTGCAACTCAGCGGCGAGGTCGCGTGCACCGTCGATCGGCATATCTCCGCCCGGCAGCGGTTGCTGTCCGGTCCATGGGGCCCGCGTGCCGAAGATATCCGAGAGCAGGCCCATGGCGTCGTCGGACAGTCGCCGATACGTGGTGATCTTGCCGCCGAAGATGTTGAGCAGAGCAGGGCCGGATCGGCTTTCATTTCGTTCAAGCATGTAGTCGCGGGTTGCCTCTTGCGCGGCGCCGCTGCCGTCGTCCATCAGCGGGCGGACGCCGGAATAGGTCCACACCACATCGCCCGGCGTGATCGGCCGCTTGAAATATTCGCTGACAGCTGAACACAAATAGTCGACTTCATCGGACGTAATGGCAACAGCGCCCGGATCGCCGGTGTAATCGACATCTGTTGTGCCGATGAGAGTGAAATCGTTCTCATAGGGTATGGCGAACACGATGCGCCGATCGGCATTCTGGAAAATGTACGCCTTATCGTGATCAAATAGTTTCGCCACCACGATATGGCTGCCCTTGACGAGGCGGATGCGGCGCTCGCGATTGGAGCCGAGCCGGCGGTTGAGGACATCATCGACCCAGGGTCCGGCGGCGTTGATGAGCGCGCGGGCCTGGACCGAACGCTTGGCACCGGTGCGCTTGTCATCAAGGTCAAGGCGCCAGGATGACGGTCCCTCGGTGACGGAGACGGCTTCCGTGCGTGTCAGGATGTCGGCGCCGCGCTCTTTGGCGTCGAGCGCGTTCAGCACCACGAGGCGCGCGTCGTCCACCCAACAGTCGGAATATTCAAAGGCACGCGTGAAGCGGCCGGCAAGCGGCGCGCCGGCCTCATTGCCGGCGAGGGAGATCTGGCGCGACGCCGGCAGAATTTTGCGACCGCCGAGATGGTCGTACATGAAGAGACCGAGACGGATCAGCCACGTGGGACGCAGCGCTTCGTGATGCGGCAGCACGAAGCGCAGGGGCCAGATGATATGCGGCGCGATCGAGAGAAGCACCTCGCGTTCCTGAAGCGCCTCGCGCACCATGCGGAACTCGTAGTGTTCGAGGTAGCGCAAGCCGCCATGCACGAGTTTGGTCGATGCCGATGACGTGCCGGAAGCGAGATCACCCTTCTCGACGAGCAGCACTTTGAGGCCGCGTCCCTGCGCGTCGCGGGCGATGCCGCACCCGTTCACCCCGCCGCCGATGATCGCGATGTCGTACACGTTGTTTTCCGGGCTTTCACGGCGGCATTCGCCGCCGGATCGAGGGCTTGGGCTCGGCGCGCCGAACGTCGAGGTTGGAAAGGCTCCGGGTGCGTTTTCGCAGCCGAAACGTCAAAACGAAGAATATCGCGCTAAAACGAAATTTCAAGTCGCAGGTGCAATTTCCAACTGGACTTTGTGTTCACGGCAGATGGCCGCGATGCCGGGAGGCGGCGGCTCGTCGCTGACGAAGAGATCGATCTCGGACAAATGACCGATGCGGACCGGCGCGGTGCGCGCGTACTTCATGGCGTCGGCGACGAGAATGGTCTGGCGGGCCGATCCCATGATGGCTTTCGCGACTTTGACCTCGCGGTAATCGTAGTCGAGCAGAGATCCGTCGGGATCGATGGCGGATGCGCCGATGACCGCGAAGTCGACCTTGAATTGCCGGATGAAATCGACAGCGGCTTCGCCGACAATGCCGCCGTCCGAGTGGCGCAGCACGCCGCCCGCGACGATCACTTCGATGCCAGCACAACCCTGCAAGATATTGACGACATTTGTATTATTCGTAATGACGAGGAGGCCGTGGCGTGCCCGGAGCGCGGTCGCTACCTGCTCGGTCGTCGTGCCGATATTGATCAGCAGCGACGAATTATCGGGAATGAGGGACGCGGCCTTGATGCCGATTTGGCGCTTGCCGTCGGTGGCCAGATGGCGGCGTGCCTCGTAGCCATAGTTGGCAACGCCCGACGAGATGACTGCGCCGCCATGATAGCGCTGCAGCAGGCCACGATCGCAGAGATCGTTCAGATCCTTGCGGATGGTCTGCGGTGTCACCCCGAAACGCTCAGCCAGAGTCTCGACGTGCACGCGCCCCGTCTCGCGCGCGAGGCGCACAATTTCCTGTTGTCTGGGCGTTGCAGCAAGCATGAAAGCCTCTTCGAATGCCATTTTCTAGCGCGAAAGCAATGGCGGATCAAGACAAACGCATTCATTCGAAAGTGATTTGCGAAGAT
>JBOFCQ010000228.1:0-11169 GCA_051646145.1 Hyphomicrobium sp. | reverse complement strand
GTGTGATCGGACTGGCCGACGACATTGCCCGCTCGATGAGCGTTGCCAGCGTGCGCGCCGCCGTCGTTGCGGGGCGTAATGCGATTGGGCTCGAACTTCCCAACATGCGGCGCGAGCCGGTTCTGCTCCGCGAATTGCTGGAGTCCGAAACCTACAAGGCCAGCGAAGCCATACTGCCGCTGTCGCTTGGCAAGGCCATCGGCGGCGAACCAGTCGTTGCTGATCTGGCGCGCATGCCGCATCTGCTGGTCGCCGGTACGACGGGTTCCGGCAAATCCGTCGCCGTCAATGCCTTCATTCTGTCTTTGCTCTATCGTCATGCACCGGACACCTGCCGGCTGCTGATGATCGATCCCAAGATGCTGGAGCTGTCGGTCTATAACGGCATTCCGCATCTGCTGACGCCTGTCGTTACCGATCCGCACAAAGCCGTCGTCGCACTCAATTGGGCGGTGTCGGAGATGGAAGAACGCTACAAGCGCATGTCGACGCTGTCGGTGCGCAATATCGACGTCTTCAACAATCGCGTGCGCAATGCCCAGAAGCGCGGTGAACTCATCACGCGCACGGTGCAGACCGGTTTCGACAAGGCGGGAGACGCCGTCTTCGAAAAGCAGAAGATGGATCTGCAGCCGATGCCGCACATCGTCATCGTCGTCGACGAGTTCGCCGATCTGATGAGTGTTGCCGGCAAGGAAGTCGAGGGGGCCGTGCAGCGGCTGGCGCAGATGGCGCGCGCGGCCGGCATCCATCTCATCATGGCGACGCAGCGTCCCTCCGTCGATGTCATCACCGGCACCATCAAGGCCAATTTCCCGACGCGCATCTCGTTCAAGGTCACGTCGAAGATCGACAGCCGGACAATCCTCAACGATCAAGGCGCCGAGCAGTTGCTGGGTCATGGCGACATGCTGTATTCCACCGGCGCTGGCCAGGTCGTGCGCGTGCATGGGCCGTTCGTGGCCGATGAGGAAGTCGAAGCCATTGCAGATGCGTTGCGCCAGCAGGGCGCTCCGCAGTACGTCGAGGGGCTGCTTGATGCGCCGCAAGCCGCCGAGGCGGCCGCCGGCGAGCGCGCCAATACCAGCGACGGCGATCTCTTCGATCGTGCGGTCGCGGTCGTGCTGCGCGATCGCAAAGTCTCGACGAGCTATATCCAGCGCCGACTGGGCATCGGCTATAACCGCGCTGCCGATCTGGTCGAGCGGATGGAGCGGGAGGGCATGATCTCTCCCGCCAACGCCACCGGTCGCCGCGAGATCCTCATTGGCGGCGGCAGCGCGGATGCAGCCTAGCTCCGCGCATGCCGGTGCGGCGTCACCGGACTTGCCGCTGCGCGGGTGATCCCGTAATCAGGCGCTCAACCTCGGCAGGACCCGCCAATTTGTCGTCGCAATGTTCGACAACATCAGTTCGAGCATTGGGCGGGCTCGGGCTAAAGACACGGACACGGACTCTTGGGGGACAGATGGGATTGACGATGAACGCGGTTACGCGCGCGCTGATTGGTGTTGCGGCACTGATGGTTACAAGCGCCAGCTTCGCCGAGGACGCGAAGGCGCCCGCCGATCCCAAAGCCGCACCCGCTGCTGCCGCTCCGGCTGCAGCGCCAACCCCAGCACCTGCCCCTGCCGCCGGCGCGGCACCCGCCGCACCGAGCGCCGCTGGCGACGCCAACAAGGGCACGGCGGCCGGTTCCGCATGGAGCGCTGAAGTTGCGCCCGGCAATGGCGCCAAGGGCATTACGCTTGACGACAAGCAGACCGAAACGGTGAAGGCCGTCAGCGGTTATTTCAGCGAACTCAATGGCCTCAAGGGTGCCTTCGTGCAGACCGGGGCCGACAAGAAGCGCATGAAAGGCAAGTTCTACGTCAAGCGTCCCGGTCGCTTCCGGTTCGACTATGCGCTCCCTTCAAAGCAGGTGATCGTGTCCGACGGCGAATATCTCGCCATCCAGGATCTCGACCTCAACAACGAAGACCGCGTGGCGCTCGATCAGACGCCGTTCCGGCTGCTGCTGCGCAAGGATGTCGATCTCATTCGCGATGCGCGCATCGTCGAAGTGCAGCAGTCCGACGACCTCATCGTGCTCGCTCTGCAAGACAAGAGCCCCGATGCACCCGGCCGCATCAAATTGTTTTTGTCCACAAAGCCCGCTCTTGAGCTGAAAGAATGGGTAACAACCGATGCTCAAGGATTAGACACCCGTATCGAGGTGTCTGAACTTTCGCGGAGCGACAACCTCGACGCAAATTTGTTTAAAATTCAAATGCTTGGATCGAAACCGGGATTGCAGTAGAGCCGCTTTTGCGGCATTTTAAGGCAAATCAATGTGTTGCTCCGATGACGCGGTGCAACACCAGACCTGGGGATAACTCTGGATAACCGATCACAATTTCGTGAACGGTGCACGCTCCCCCTGTTGAAAAATCGCGCCGTGCGCTTAACTGACATCCATGCAGGTGGCGTCACCCTGTATTCGGTAGTGCCCCCCGTCTAACCGAAGACGCCACCTCTGGTATCGGCTTCCCTCCCGATACCAAGCGCGACAAGCGCAAATCGCGCCCAGTCCCTCCCCCCGGGACTGGGCGTTTCTCTTTTCAGAGCTGATCATCGATGACGTCCGCACGCTCGCGGCGCGCGCCTGCCTGCGTATGCGGTGTGGTGAGACGCGCAAGATGTGCGTCATGTAAGTCGCGAGGGTCGGTGCTTGATGGGGTAACGACAGCTCCGCAATAGCGGAGTGCATCGTCAATTTGCGGCGCTCAATGCAGCGCTGCGGCGGACGTCGGAAAATCCAAAGCAAAGGTGCCCGGCGACGGCAATGTGAAAGCCTCATCGGACGGCGCGTCGAAGCTGCTGTCGATTTGCGCAAGCGTTGCAAGGGCGCTATCGACCGCGCGCAATTCCGCGGCGAGCGTATGCAGCCGCTGCGCAATACGCGCCGTCAGGTGTTCGGCCAATTCTGGATCTTCCAGCATTTGCTCGTGCAGATCGGCACGCGAAATCTTGAGTGCGCGCACCTGAGAGCGCGCGATGACCGTCGCCGTGTGCACGGTTTCGACCAGCATCGACAGCTCCGCAAGCATCGATCCTTCAGCGATCGCTTCGGCCGGCTGCGAACTGTCTTCGCGCACCATGCGGTAGGTCTCGCCGGACACGATGACGATGGCGCCGTCGCCGATGGCGTCCTCTTCGATCAGCACGTCGCCGGGGCGGTAAACGATACGGCCTGCGCGCCGTACGATCTCTGTCAACTGAAGCGGCTTCAACCCTTGGAAGAGGGGCAAACGCAACAGCGGTTTGACGAGGGCATCTATCGCCATCGAACGCACTCCGGATTCGGATTGATACGAATGAACTGGAACGCGACTGAAGCAACTCGATGCGACGCGGAGCGCCATTCAAAGGAACGGCTGACCCCAACACACGCCAAACACGGCGCGAGCGTTTCTAAAAGGACGCGACAG
This sequence comes from Hyphomicrobium sp., assembly GCA_051646145.1. Classification (GTDB taxonomy): domain Bacteria; phylum Pseudomonadota; class Alphaproteobacteria; order Rhizobiales; family Hyphomicrobiaceae; genus Hyphomicrobium_B. Next base: position 7,699 of record JBOFCQ010000228.1, on the reverse strand, counting down.
GCGCCCCGAAACACGAGCCCAATCAACACAAATCAGGCGACACAGTCCAGCAATGGATTGGCACATGTGGACGACGTGGGGAGAAGTCGCGGGCAGCCGGTGGACAACGCAGGAACGAAGGCCGGTGCAGCGGCGTGAAAGCAGCGCATATGACGCGCGTCACGCGGTGCGTTGCGTGGCCTTACAGCACCATGCGGGCTGCGGGCACACCTGACGCGGGATTGACGCCGAAAATTCAGGGTTGCAGGCGATATCCGCCGCTCTCGGTTATGAGCAATTCGGAGTTCGAGGGATCTTTTTCGATCTTTTGGCGCAGACGATAAATGTGGGTCTCGAGCGTATGCGTCGTGACGCCCGCATTATATCCCCACACTTCGTGCAGCAGCACGTCGCGCGACACAACCTTGTCGCCGGCGCGGTAGAGATATTTCAGGATCGACGTTTCCTTCTCGGTCAGCCGGATTTTTCCGCCGCCGGCATCGACGAGCAACTTCGACGCGGGCTTGAACGTGTACGGGCCGATCGCGAAGACGGCATCCTCGCTCTGCTCATGCTGACGCAACTGCGCGCGGATGCGTGCCAGCAGCACGGCGAACTTGAAGGGCTTCAACACGTAGTCGTTGGCGCCGGCGTCGAGACCAAGGATCTGATCGGCGTCCGATGTATTTCCGGTCAGCATGACGATGGGCGTCTTGAAACCGGATTTGCGCAACAGCTTCACCGCCTCGCGACCGTCCATATCCGGCAGTCCGACGTCGAAGACCACGAGATCGAAATGGCCGGTGCGCGCAGCCTCCATGCCCTTCGACGCCGTGTTGGCTTCGGAGACCTCGAATTCGTCGTGCAGAACGAGCTGATCCCTGAGGGAGGTGCGCAGATCCTCATCGTCGTCGACGAGAAGGACGCGGCGTGCCATGCTCATGCTCGTGGGCTCCCTTGGCGGCGGTCAACTTGGCCGGAAATGCCAGACTTCAATATCTTGCGATCAAACGGCAATTCCGATTGATTGCGTCGCGGCGAGCCTAGCACCCGTTGCGTTAGGGATATAGACCGTGATGCTTAGGTCTCCAACCTCGGGCGGACATGGAGTTTCCTTGGCGTCGATGTCAATTCATTCGGGCCGTACGTGCGCTCAACTCATTGTGAGAACCCGGTCGGCAGCGGCCACACGCGGCGTGCTGGCGGTCGGGACGCGGTCGTGGCCCTGCGCGCTCGGACGCGGCGGCATTTCGGCGATGAAGCGTGAGGGTGACGGGGCAACGCCGCGCGGCGCGTTCCGCGTTCTGGCGTGCCTCTATCGGCACGATCGCTCGCCGCTAAGATCGGCGGGCGTCGCCGTCGCCGCGGTCCGGCCGCAGACGGGGTGGTGCGACGCGCCGGGAGACCGCAACTACAATCGCCGCGTCACCCTGCCCTATCCCGCCAGTGCCGAGCGGCTGTGGCGCGAGGATCGCCTGTACGACGTCATCGGCATCCTCGATTACAACATACTGCCGCGTCGGCGCGGATGCGGCAGCGCCATTTTCCTGCATGTGGCGCGGCCTGGTTATGAGCCGACGGAAGGCTGCATCGCGCTGGCTCCGAACCATCTGTTGAGCGTCGTGCGCCTCGTCAGGCCCGGCATGCGCCTCATCGTGCTGTAAGCGATCAATCCAACGCGCAATAAAAAAGCCCGGCGGCCTGATCGGCGCCGGGCTCAAGTTTGGAGCACATCTAGGGGAAGATGTGTGCTCGGGAGTGCGTGGCAGGTCCGCCCGCATCGAACCTCGCTTGTGAGGCTGCGATGCGGGCGGACCGATGTCGTCAGTAGTTGTAGGCGCGTTCGCCGTGCTCGGTGATGTCGAGACCTTCGCGTTCCTTGTCCTCGGTGGGACGCAGACCGACGATGATGTCGACGAGCTTGAACAGGACCGCCGTGCCGATGCCGCTCCACAGCAGGGTCAGGCCAACGGCCTTTGCCTGTGCGGTGACCTGGGCCACCATGTCGTAGGCCGCGACGACGAGTTCGCCGGGCTTTGACGCATAGTCGGCAACACCCGAACCGCCGAAGTCGGGGTTGATCAGGATGCCGGTGCCGATGGCGCCGATGATGCCGCCGATGCAGTGGACGCCGAACACGTCGAGGCTGTCATCGTACCCGAGAGCATTCTTGATGCCGGTCGAGAAGATGTAGCAGACGACGCCAGCGATGAGGCCGAGAATGATCGAGCCCATCGGACCTGCGAAACCGCAAGCCGGCGTGATGGCGACGAGGCCCGCGACAGCGCCGGTGACGATACCGAGCAGCGACGGGTGGCCTTTCACCATCCACTCCCACAGCATCCATGCGAGGGCTGCGGCAGAGGTTGCAACGAAGGTGTTGAGGAAGGCGGTGGCGGCGGTGCCGTTGGCTTCGAGGTTCGAGCCGACGTTGAAGCCGAACCAGCCAACCCACAGCAGCGAGGCGCCGATCATGGTCATGACCAGCGAGTGCGGAGGCATGGCTTCCTTGCCGTAGCCGACGCGCTTGCCGACGATGAGTGCGCAAACCAGACCGGCGATGCCGGCGTTGATGTGAACAACCGTGCCGCCGGCGAAGTCGACAGCGCCCCACTTGAACAGCAGACCGGCATCGGCAGAAGCAGCGGCGAGCTGATCAGCACCAGCCTTGGCAGCGTCTGCGATGTAGTCCGGACCGCCCCAGTACCAAACCATGTGGGCCATCGGGAAGTAGATCAGCGTGACCCAGAGGATCGAGAACAGGAGCAGCGCCGAAAACTTCACGCGTTCCGCGAATGCACCGACGATGAGCGCCGGCGTGATGCACGCGAACGTCATCTGGAAGGCGATGAAGGTGTATTCGGGAATGTAGACGCCGTTCGAGAACGTCGCCGCCACGGAGCCGGAATTGACGCCGCTGAGGAAGGCTTTCGACAAGCCGCCCACGTAGTCGTTCAGTTCGCCGCCGTTGGTGAAGGCGAGCGAGTAGCCGTAGGCGACGAAAATGATCGAGACCACGCAGAAGATTGCGAACACCTGCATGAGCACCGACAGCATGTTCTTGGTGCGCACGAGGCCGCCGTAGAACAGCGCCAGGCCGGGGATGGTCATGAGAATGACCAGCACGGTGGCGGTGTACATGAAGGCGGTATCGGCCTTGCTGATCGCGGGAACGGCGGGAGCGGCGGCGGCCGCTTCTGGTGCCGCTGCAGCCGCTTCCTGCGCTAGGGCCGGGTCAACGGCCAGGGCAAACGCGCCAAGGGCCCCCACGACCCCAAGTGTGCGCGCTAGAGTTCCAAAAGTCATAAGCTAACTCCCTGATTGTCGAGTACGTTTGATCAGTGCCGGCGCCCTCAGAGCGCGTCGTCGTCGGATTCACCGGTGCGGATGCGAACGGTATGCTCGATGGTCGAGACGAAGATTTTGCCGTCACCGATCTGGCCGGTCTTGGCGGCGCGCTGGATGGCAGCGAGGGCCTTGTCGACCTGCGCGTCGGGAGCAACCACCTCGATCTTGATCTTCGGCAGGAAGCTCACGGCGTATTCAGCGCCGCGATAGATTTCGGTGTGACCCTTCTGGCGGCCATACCCCTTGACCTCAGTAACGGTCATGCCCTGAAGCCCAAGGTCGGTCAGCGCTGAGCGAACCTCCTCGAGCTTGAATGGTTTGATCACTGCAGTGATGAGCTTCATGCGAGCCCCCTCTCCCTTTCCACCGGCATCGGCCGGCATTCGTGTCGCGACGTCCGGATGGCCGTTGGCCACCTGTGTCGCGAGGAAGAGAGTCAAGAGCCGTGCCAGTTCGCGAGGCAGCGCGTAACGTTATGACTTTATTTAGATATTGGGATCGGAGCAGTGAGCAGAGCCGCCTCAGCGCGCATCATATGGCATAAAAATCATGCAAATTTGCCCATTTGCACATTATTTGATCACGAAAGCCGACTGGCGCTTACGCATCAGGCCTTCCTGCACGGCAGTGGCGACGAGGTGGCCCTGGCGGTCGAAAATGGAGCCGCGGCAAAACCCGCGTGCGCCGAAGGCCGTCGGGCTGTCTTGGGCGTACAGCAGCCAGTCATCGAAGCGCAGCGGCCTGTGAAACCACATGGCGTGGTCGAGGCTGGCCAACTGCACGTCGTTGTCGAACAAAAGCTTGCCGTGGGCGATCAGCGCCGTGTCGAGCAGCGTGAAGTCCGATGCATAGGCGAGCACGGCCTGGTGCAGCGACGGATGGTCGGCCAGCGGGCCGTTGGCTTTCAGCCATACCGCCTGCTGGGCCGGTCGGCGTTCGCGGCTGATATAGCGGCTGGGGTCGATCAGGCGCACGTCAATGGGGTGCTCGCGCTGCCAATAGGCCCGCATGTTGGCCGGCAGCTCCGCCATTATCTGGGCCATCAGATCCCTGGCGCTTGGCAGCGATTCCGGCGCCGGCACGTCGGGCATCGTGATCTGATGCTCGAAACCCTCTTCGGGTTTGTGAAACGAGGCACTCATCGCGAATATGGCGCGGCCGTGCTGGATGGCCTTCACGCGCCGGGTGGTAAATGACCCGCCGTCGCGGATGCGCTCGACGTCGTAGATGATCTCGTGTTCCGGGTCGCCGGCGAGCAGAAAATAGCCGTGCATCGAATGAATGGGGCGCGGCTCATCTACAGTTTGGGCCGCGGCCGAAAGGGCCTGGCCGAGAACCTGTCCGCCATAGACGCGTTGCCAGCCGACACTGGCCTTGGGCCCGCGAAAGAGGTTCAGTTCAAGGCGTTCCAGCGCGAGAGCATCAACCAGCCGGTCGAGCGCGGTGTCGGTGGTGGACGGCGGCGGTTGCTGCATGACTGTGTGCGATCCGGTTGCAGGCAAGAAGCCCGGCGGCTGGCCTCTGGCGAGGCATCGATATGGCGGCGCGGCGCGCCTGCCTGTCAAGGCGCGCCGGCGCGTCTTGGGTGCGGTCAATGCGTGCATGATGTCACCGGTCGCCCTGCCCTTCGCGTTGGCGCCGGCATGAGCTAATGTCGGCAGATGACGGATCGGCATAGGCTTCCATGATCAAAACCCACGACATCATCATTTCGGGCGCGAGTTTCGCGGGCCTCGCGGCCGCCGCTGCGCTGCGTCAGGAACTGGGTGGCGATGTGCGGATCGCCATCGTCGATCGCGCGATGGGTATTGGCAGCGCGGCGTCACCGGCCGGCACGCGCGACGTGCGTGCGTTCGCAATCTGGGCGGCAGCGCGCCATATGCTGACCGCGCTTGGCGTGTGGCCGGCCATCGCCGACGACGCTCAAGTGATGCGCACGATTGAGATCACAGACTCAGCGCTGAACGACGGGTTCCGGCCGGCGCTTCTCACATATGACGCGATCACCGCCGACGGCGAACCCGCGGCGCATATGGTGCCCGCCGAGACGTTACAGCGCGCGCTTTACGAGCGTGTTGCTGGCGATGGCAACATCGCGTGGATCGCACCCGCCGAGGCGATCAGCTTGACGGAACGCGGGCACGCCATCGACATCGCGCTGCAGGATGGCCGCGCGCTCAGCGCCGACCTCGTGATCGCTGCTGAAGGCCGTGCCTCCAAGCTGCGTGATGCAGCGGGCATCAAGACGGTTGGTTGGGGCTATGGCCAAACCGGCATCGTGGCGACAATCGAACTCGATGAACCGCACGGTGGCGTTGCCATCCAGCATTTCCTGCCCGGCGGACCGTTCGCGGTTTTGCCGCTGAAGGGCAACCGCGTCTGCATTACGTGGAGCGCGGCGCGCGAGGAAGCGGACCGCGTGCTGGCGCTGTCGGACACCGCTTTTCTCGACGAGATCGAACGCCGCGTCGGCGGCCGCTTCGGCGCACTCCGGCTGGTGCACGCGCGCCAATCGTGGCCGCTCGATTTGAAGCTGGCTCGGCAATTGTGGGCGCCGCGGTTCGCACTCGTCGGCGATGCCGCCCACGGCGTGCACCCGATCGCCGGTCAAGGCGTCAATCTTGCCTTGCGTGATGTTGCGGCGCTGGTTGAATCGATCGCCGACGCGGCGCGTCTCGGCTATGATTTCGGGCATGCTCCAGCGCTCGAACGCTATGCGCGCTGGCGCCGCTTCGACACGACAATGTCGGCGGCGGCGTTTGACGGTCTCAATCAGTTGTTCAGTGTCGACAACATGATCCTGCGCGCCGGACGCGGCGTCGGCCTCGGCCTGATCGACGGCAGCGCGGCGGTCAAACGCATGATCGTCGAAGAGGCGGCTGGCTTGACCGGTGACCTGCCGCGATTGCTGCGTCCGCCTGCGGCTGCGGCCTGACGCACAGCCTGACGCGCAGCTTGAAGCCCAGCCTGAAGTGTGGCGCGCGATAGTGATCGCGTCAGTGATTGAAATCAGTCGCCGCCGCCGTCGCCGCCATCACCATCGCTGTCATCGTCTTCGCCCGACGCCGGTTCGGGATCCCCGACGAGTTCGGGCATGACAATCACTGCGTGGCCGGCGGCAAGATCGATGCTCGGCACGTTGGCGTTCGTGAACGGAATGTATTCGGTGATGCGCTGGCCCGTGAGGCGCAGTTCCAAGAGATCGCCGGCGCCGAAGTTCGCCACGGCGACGATCTCGCCGAGTGTGTCGCCGGCCGGACTGCGCGCCGCCAGACCGATCAGGTCGGCATGGTAATATTCGGCCTCGTCGGGTTTCGGCAGTTTCTCGCGCGCGACATAGAGATCGGTGCCGCGCAGCGTTTCAGCCGTCGTGCGATCGGAGATACCCTCAAGGCGCGCGACGACGCCCTTGTCGGTGGCTCTCAGTCCTTTGATTTTGAACGTGCGCTTGCCGGCGGCATCGCTGAGCGGGCCGTAGTCGGCAATGGCGGCAGGATCGCCGGTGTAGGTCTTGATGACGACCTCGCCGCGGATGCCGTGCACGCTGACGATGGTGCCGAGCAGAATGCGTCGGGCTTTGGCTGGTTCTGACATGGAGAGCGTGATGCCCTCTTGCGGTCAATTCGGCAAGGACCCGAGATAGGAAAGTTCGATGACGAGCGGCGCCCCGCCGGCTTCGATGGTGGTTTTGGCGGTGGGTGCCGCCCGGTGGAACGACCCGACGAGTTCCAGCGTGGCGCCCTTCGGCCCGGCCGTGTAGCCGTTTACCAGTTCGCCATGCGGCGGCATCGTGAGACGCAGATGCACGGTGTTGAGATCGTTTTCGGCATCGAACGAATATGACCCCATGAACACGCCGCCGTGCGGATCGGAGCCGAGGATCTTGCCGTTGCGCAGCACCGCCAGTGCCGTGTCGCCATCGCCATCGTCCGCGCCGCGATAGACGACGCGGTAGATGCCCTCGTCGAGCGTTTTGGCGCGCACGCCGAGGCGCTCGAATTCGTCGTGGCGACGGGCTGGATCGGCGCTCTCAAGTAACCGCAGATACCCGGCGACCGGCCCCGGCAGGGGTTGATCGCCGGTCGCCCATTGGCTGACGGTGCGCGGCGAGACGTCCAGCAGCCGGGCAAGCTCGGCCTGCTTCAAGCCAAGCCGCTCCAACACTGCTTTGAGACCATCTTGAGCCATAACCAGCATAATAATCAAAAATAGATTTATATGCTATAGAACTATAGTGAGATGAGGGCCGTCCCTGCCGAATGTCCAAGCGATGTGGTAGCCGTCTTGGACGACGAAAAACCCCCCGGCCGCGAGGGCAAGGGGGCTGTTCAGTGCCAGTGCCGGCAGCCGGCGCGCAGACCGTGCGCCAGTG
>JBOFCQ010000203.1:0-16442 GCA_051646145.1 Hyphomicrobium sp. | reverse complement strand
CCGGTGCGGCATTTTCGTTCAGACCCGGTTCACAAAAAAAATGGCAAAAGACGTGCGGTCGGTTATGAAGGTTGTGCGTTTCACAAGCGCCAATCAGGCCAAAACGGAGAGGAAACACGACGATGCGCAAGTGGGTTCTGGCGGTCGCTATGATCGCTGCAATGCCGGCTGTCGCTTCTGCAGCGGATGCAGAGGCAGGCAAGACGGTTTTCAATAAGTGCAAGGCATGCCACCAGATCGGCGCCGGCGCCAAGAACGCCGTTGGCCCGAACCTGACCGGCGTCATCGGCCGCAAAGCTGGCACGGTAGAAGGCTTCACCTATTCGGAAGCCATGAAGAATTCCGGCCTGACCTGGGATGAAGCCACCATCAAGGAATACCTTGCCGACCCGAAGAAAAAGGTGCCCGGCAACAAGATGGTATTCATGGGCATCAAGGACCCGGCCGACGAAGACAACCTGATCGAATATCTCAAGACCGCGCAGTAATTTTCGCGCGCGATCGCTGAGCATTTTGAAACGCCGCTGGCCACGCCAGCGGCGTTTTTCATTTTAGACCAGAGCGGTAATTCCCTCTTCAATACATCGGCGGTTGATGTCGGCATTGCTGCAGGCCGATGGCGCGCATCACGTCTCGTCATCCGCCGCGTCGAGAGCAACGACGTCGCGCGCATCGACGTCCGCCAGCCACTGCGACAATCGTCTGCCGCCGACGGCGATATCGCCCGCAACATCCATCAATGGCACCAGCACGAACGCACGCGCGCCAATGAGCGGATGCGGCACGATGAAGTCCGGCTCGCTGATGACGGCATCGCGGTACGTCAGCACGTCGCAATCGATCAGCCGTGGACCCCACTTCTGAAAGCGCACCCGGCCAAGCGCGTTCTCGACCGCCTGGCAGCGGCGGAGCACATCGCGCGCGGAGAGCTCGGTCGCAACCGTCAGGCACGCGTTGACGAACCAGTCCTGCGTGGTGACGCCCCAGGGCGCTGAGCGATAGAGGCGCGAGCGCGCCACCAACCGCAAAGCGCCGTCCGCGCACAGCAAGTCGATGGCCCGTTCGATGTTGCCGACCTTATCGCCGATGTTCGAACCAAGACCGATGGCGGCATCGAAGGCCGCATGCGGCGCGCGCGCGTCTGATGTCATGCAGCACACCGCACGATGCGTTGCACACGATGTAGCGCACGATGACGAACGGCATCGGCCCAGTCCGGCATACGTTCAGTCATACTTGATGTAGGAGAAACGCAGATCGGACTGCGGCGTGCCATCGAGGCCCTTGCCCTCCTTGCCCGGCTGCCACATCAAGACCTCCTCGATCTTCTTGGCGAGTTCGAGGTCTTTCGACGTGATGCCCTTTGCCGAATGGGTGACGAGACGCACTTCGACCCAGGCATACGAGGCCGTCAAATCCGGGTGGTGCCAGGCCGCTTCCGCCAGATGGCCAACGGTGTTGATGACCATCAGCGTGCCCTTCCAACTCGTCGTCTTGTAGGTGCGCCGGACCCAGCCGTCTTCCAGTTTCCAGGCCGGACAATGGGCGGCGAGCCATGCCTCCACCTCGGCTTGCGGCATGGGGGTTTCGCGCTCAGCGCTCATCTTGCCCTCGATCATGGTTTGCTGGACATTGTGATCGATAGACCCTACCTCCGGCAGATTGCCGAATGCAAACGCTTAACCCCTAAACCGCCAGGACCGCCGCGCCCGTGAGAGAGCAACCTCCGACCCCTCACACCGTCCGTGTCGAGGCGCCAGCCCGGCTGCATCTGGGGTTTCTCGATCTCAATGGCGGGCTGGGCCGTCGCTTCGGTTCGATCGGCCTTGCGGTCGATGCGCCAGCCACCCGGCTGACGGTTGCCCGCGCCGCCCATCATTCGGCGACGGGCGCTGAGAGCGCCCGCGCGCTGCGATTGCTCGGACGTTTTACAAGCCGCCCCGCGGGCCAGGGCTACGCCGTACACGTCGACGAAGCCATCCCTGCCCACGCCGGACTTGGCTCGGGCACGCAATTGGCGCTTGCTATCGGCGCCGCCGTGGCCCGCCTCGAAGGCCGCCAACTGACGGCGTATGGCTTGGCCCAACTCGGTGAACGGGGTGCCCGGTCCGGCATCGGGCTCGCCGCCTTCGTCAACGGCGGTTTTCTGGTCGATGGCGGACGCGGCACGCGCGACGTGGCGCCACCCGTCCTGATGCGGCAGGATTTCCCCGATGCCTGGCGCGCCCTGATGATCTTTGATCCCGGCCGGGCCGGTGTCTCAGGCGATGCCGAACTCGAAGCCTTCCGCGCCCTGCCGCCGTTCCCTGACGCCGATGCCGCCCACATCTGCCGGCTCGTGCTGATGAAGCTGGCCCCGGCCCTGATCGAGACGGATCTGCCAACGTTTGGCGCGGCTTTGACCGAAATCCAGGCCATCGTCGGCGGCCATTTCGCAAATGCACAAGGCGGCAGCCCCTGGTCGAGCGCGCAAGTGGGCCGCCTGGCCGGTCGCATGGCGGACCTTGGCGCCACCGGCATCGGGCAAAGTTCCTGGGGTCCGACGGGCTTCGGTTTTGTGGAAAATCAACAAGCGGCAGAACGCCTCTATCATTCTTTAGTTGGAGACGCTAAAGCGGTCGGCCTCGACATCTTGATAGCTCGGGGCCGCAACTCGGGCGCTCGGATCACACCGGTATGATCCGCAAAAACACCAAGGAGATCTGAGACGTTATGAGCGAAGCGACCCCCATTCTGCACATGCTGGATCCGCGCAAGCACGTCAGCCCGTTCGACGTGAACATGGCGGCGGATGCCGGCTACAAGGTCATCGTGCCCTATACCAACGTTGAACTGCCGGACGTGGTGCCGCTGGTTCAGGACGCCATCTTCTCGCGGCCGCCGAACTACGGCGTGCGCACCGGCTTCTTCATGGGCGGCAAGGATGCGATCATCGCCCTCGACATGATGGAAGCCGCCCGCACGGCAATGGTGCCGCCGTTCGAGTGCTCGATTTTCGCGGACCCGGCCGGATCGTTCACCACGGCGGCCGCCATGGTCGCCTGCGTCGAGCGCCAGTTGAAGCAGAAGTTCAATCGCAACTGGAAGGGCGTCAAGGTTGCTGTGTTCGGCGCGACTGGCGTCGTCGGATTCGCATCCTCGATCATCGCCGCGCTCGAAGGCGCTGATGTGCAGCTCGTCGCCCATCGCGGCGTTGAGCGCGTCATCAAGAACGCCGAGATCTCGAAGGCCCGCTTCGGTGTCGACCTCGAAGCCGTCAATGGCGAGACCGCCGATCAGAAGCGCGACATCATCGCTAATGCCGAAGTGATCTTCGCCGCCGCCGCCGCCGGCGTGCAGGTGGTCTCGAAGGAGCACAAGGAACTGGCGAAGAACCTGCTCGTCATCGCCGACGTCAACGCGGTTCCCCCGCCAGGCGTCGAAGGCATGGAACTGTTCATGGACGGCGCGCCGCTTCCGGGCTGCAAGGCCGTCGGCATCGGCCCGCTCGCGATCGGCGACATCAAGTACAAGTGCGAGAGCGGCCTCTTCAAGCAGATGATCGCCTCCGACAAGCCGCTGGCGCTCGACTTCCGCCACGCCTACGCGCTCGCCAAAGAACTGACCGGTCTGGCCTGAGCGGATTGCAATTGAAATACGCGACGGCGGGCCGACACTGAGGTCCGCCGCCGCGGCCTGCCTACTGCGTGCCAACGAGATCGCATGCCGGGGGCGTCTCAAGGATCACACGCGTGGCGGCTGAAACAGTCCTCATCGCGGGCTTTACCGGCCGGGCCTTGGCTCAAGCCGCACGCCGCGCAGGCTACGTGCCCCTCGTCGTCGATGCGTTCGGCGATAGCGACACGCGCGCCGCGGCTCACGATTACCGCCAGATCGAAAACGCCGTGCGTGTTGGCTTCAGCGCCAAGCCGCTTGTCACCGCACTTGATGCCTTGGTGGCCGCAGCGCCCGCGCCGCCGATCGGCATCATCGTCGGCTCGGGCTTTGAAGATCGCCCGCGCCTGCTGGCGTCGCTTGGCCAGCGCTACGGCCTCATCGGCTGCAGCGCCGAACGTGTCCAGCACGTCAAGGACCCGGGCCTGCTGACGGCGACACTGAAACACATCGGCATCGACCATCCCGAGACACGGACGACAGCGCCAGCGCCGGGCGATGACGGCTGGCTCGTCAAGCGCATCGGCGCGTCGGGCGGGCGCCACGTTCAAGTCTATCGCGGCAGTGGCCGCGACGGCGCTGAAGCCAAACCTGCAACCACCTATTATCAGCGCCGCATCGATGGACAGCCGATGTCGATCTTTGCCGTTGCGGCGCCGCGCGGCGTTGCCATCGAGGTCTCGCGGCAATGGCCACGGCCAAGCGCACGCGCGCCCTACCGCTACGGCGGCGCCGTGCTCGCTGACTATCAGGACAACCGCACCGACCGGCAGATGGTGGACGCAGCCTGCGCCCTCATCGAGACGCTCGGCCTCGTCGGCCTCGTCTCCTTCGACTTCGTGGTGACGGACGACACGGCCTACCTGCTCGAAATCAATCCGCGCCCGGGCGCCACGCTCGACGTGTTCGACGACGCCGACGGCAATCTCTTTCACGCGCACATCGCGGCCTGCCGCACGGGCACGCTGTGGGAGACGCGCAACCTGCCGCCCTTTGCGGCGCGCGCGGCGCAAATCCTCTACGCGGACCGCGGCGACGTGACGGTTCCCGACATCGATTGGCCGGCGTGGACCGCCGATCGCCCGCTCGCCAAATCGCGCATTCGGGCCGGCCACCCCATTGCCACGGTTTTCGGCGAGGGCGCCGATAGCGACACCGCTTTCAAACAGAGCGAAGACCGGCTGCAAAGCCTCGCCGACCTCATCTACAGCTCAGACATTCGGGACTTGAAGGAGTCGATCCATGCACGCGCCTGACCGCCCAAGCGTTTCAAACCTTGCGGCCAAACTTGTCGATCGCATTGCGGCGGATGCCGCAGCACTCCGCGTCGGCGTTGCGACAGGCAGCGCCGGCGAGCGCCTCATCGATTTGGGTGCCGCGCATGTCGGCGGCATCGAGGCCGGCCGACGGCTCGGTGAAGTGTGCATGGGCGGACTTGGCACGGTGCAGATCACGACGTCGTCGCCGGTTGCCAAGTGGCCGCTCGGCGTTGTCGTCCACTCGACCAATCCGGTCATCGCGTGTCTCGGCAGCCAGTATGCCGGCTGGACGATCACGGATGACGCGTCCGGCTTCTTCGCGCTCGGGTCTGGACCGGCACGCGCCTTGTCGCGCGTCGAAGATCTGTACAAGGAACTCGGCTACGTCGATCACAACGCCGAAGCGGCGCTGGTCATCGAAGGCGACAAGGCACCGCCGGCCGCCGTTGCGACGAAGGTGGCCAGCGCTTGCGGCGTTCAGCCGTCCGGCCTCACCATTCTCTATGCGCCGACGTGGAGCCTCGCCGGCAGCGTGCAGATCGCGGCGCGCGTTCTCGAAGTGGCCATTCACAAGGCGCACGCCTTGCACTTCCCGCTCGAGAACATCCTCGATGGCTCGGGCACGTGCCCCATCGCGCCGCCGTTCCCGGATTTCGTCAAGGCCATGGGCCGCACGAACGATGCCATCATCTACGGCGGCCGCATCCATCTGTTCGTCAAGGGCAGCGACGCCGACGCGAAGAAGCTGGCCGACGGATTGCCCTCATCGTCCTCGTCAGCCTACGGCAAGCCGTTCGCCGACATCTTTTCCGAGGTCAACGGCGACTTCTACAAGATCGACGCCATGCTGTTCTCGCCTGCCGAAGTGACCGTCTCGAACGTCGAAACAGGCACCTCGTTCCACGCGGGCAAGCTCGCGCCGGAGATCGTCGATGCGAGCTTCCGCTGAGGGCGGCGTCAGGCCCGCAGTTGCCGCGGGCACCGGCTTGCACTTCGCGCTTCTGATCGAGGAGGGGCGCGGGGAATGGCATGCGCGCCGCATCGTCAGATCGCTGGAGGCGATGGGTGCGCGCGTGACGGTATCGTCGCTGCCCCATTGCAGCTTCGATACGGCACTCGCGAGCGGCATCGACATCCCGGGCTTTGCGGGACGGCTGCCGGATGGCGTGTTCGTACGGTCGATCTCGGCCGGCACGCTCGAACAGATCACGTTCCGTCTCGGCCTGCTGCATGCGCTGCGCGAAAGCGGGGTGCGCGTGTGGAACGACGCCCGCGTCATCGAACGCTGTGTCGACAAATCGCAAACGACGTTTCTGCTGCACAAGGCCGGCATTGCGACGCCACGCACGCGGGTCTGCGAAACGAAAACGCACGCCGATAGCTATGTCGCTGATCTTGACCGCACGCTGGTGATGAAGCCGCTGTTTGGCAGCCAGGGCAAAGGCATCGCCCAGATTGTCCGCGCCGACGACCTGCCGCCGAGCGAGGTTGTCGATCACATCTACTACCTGCAGGATTACGTGCCCCCGCGCGACGGCGTGTTTGAAGACTGGCGTGTTCTCGCCACCCGCCATCGCATCGTCGCCGCCATGACACGGCGCGGCAAAAGCTGGGTTACGAACATTCACCAGGGCGGCGCCGCGCTGGCGCATCTCCCCGATCAGGACATGGCCGACATCGCCATGGCCGCGATGCGCGCCATCGACGCCGACTATGCCGGCATCGACATCATTCGTGCCGCCGACGGCCGCCTGCACGTGCTCGAAGTCAATTCAAACCCGGCATGGCGCGGATTGCAGAGCGTCGCCGACATCAACATCGCGGCCGCGATCGCCGAAGATTTTCTGAGCACGGTCATTGCTCACAAGGCCGGGGTGCACAAGGCCGTGCTCCAATGAGCAGCGCGCCCGCGTCCCGCTCAGAGATCGAGACCGCCTTTCGCACCGCCTGCCGTGCAGAACTCACGGCGTTGAAACCCGGTAACGTCCACATCCACAGCGCCGGTCACGGCATGTCGATCGCGCACTTCGAACGTGCCGCCGACGCGGCCGCGCCGTTCATCGCCGATCCCTCGCTATCGGTCGGCGCGCGCATCTTCAAGGCGACGGACGCAAGCTTCAGCGCAACCAACCTCAACACCAATCTCGGCATCGTGCTGCTGTCGGCGCCGCTCGCAAAGGCCGCCGCAGAGATCGATGTCGCGATGGGTCTCAGACGCCGGCTCGCGTTCATTCTGGCGAACCTCGACGAGGATGATGCCGACGCCTGCTTCGCGGCCATACGGCTCGCCAATCCGGCCGGCCTCGGCCGCGTCGAGAAAGGCGATGTCTCTCATGCCAATCCGCGCATGACCCTAACGGAAGCGATGTACCTCGCCGCCGACAGGGACCGCATCGCCAACGCCTACGTCACTGCCTACGCCGACATCTTCGATGTGGCGCTACCGATCCTCGCTGCAGCGCGGGATGCGGCCGAGCGGCCGGATCTGGCGATTACTGCGTTGCACATGGCACTGCTGGCCGAATTTCCCGATAGCCATATCGCGCGCAAGTTTGGGCCCGACACGGCCGCTGACGTCCGCGAGGAAGCGCGCCGGCTCGGCCGTTACTGGCAACCCGTGGCGACAGTTAAGTCGTTCGCAGCGCTCATGGAGTTTGATTCCCAGCTAAAGGCCAAAAACCTTAATCCCGGTACAACCGCCGACTTCGTGGTTGCGACACTTTTCACCGAGCAGTTGTCGGCCCGCAAACTATCGTAACGGCGCCCGCGATATTCCTACTTAAGTACTTGTCGAACCAATACCGCTGGGGCTAAAGAAGGGCCGTGTCCGCAAGACACGCTCACTATCCCGACGGTCTCAGGGGGGCACGCGCCGCCAGGAGAGAGAGCTCGGATAGTCATCGCCAAGAGCAGTACAGCGAAGTTCCGTCATTCGACGGGGGAGCGTTGGTGCTCGTATTGTTAAATTCGTGGGAGGAACCCCCCTTATGGCCAAAATCAACAAAGTCATGATCGGCGAATCGCTCGTCGGTGACGGCAACGAAGTCGCTCATATCGACCTCATCATCGGACCGCGCGGCTCGGCTGCTGAAGTTGCATTCTGCAACTCGCTGACGAACAACAAGGACGGCTTCACGTCGCTCCTCGCCGTCATCGCTCCGAACCTGGCCTGCAAGCCGAACACGATTCTGTACAACAAGGTCACCATCAAGGACGCCCGCCAGGCTGTTCAGATGTTCGGACCCGCTCAGTACGGCGTTGCCAAGGCCGTTCAGGACTCGGTCGCTGAAGGCGTGATCCCGGCTGCTGAAGCTGATGACCTCTACGTCTGCGTTGGCGTGTTCATCCACTGGGAAGCTGCCGACGACGCCAAGATCCAGGACTACAACTACCGCGCCACCAAGGAAGCTCTTGCCCGCGCCGTTGCTGGCAAGCCGACCGCTGCTGAAGCAACCGCTCAGCGCAACTCGGTCTCGCATCCGTTCGGCGCCAAGACTTGAAGCGGACACCGTCCACAGCAGGGCGAAAATAACAACCACGATACTGCCCCTCCCATGAAGGGGGGTCTGCTGCAGCGATTGGGTAGACTACTTTCCGGACGTTACAGCGGTTGACGCCACTGCGATGACCGAGCCACTCGGCAAGGAACATCGCCGCGACATCGACCAGAACTTTACTGAACTGCACTCAACGGCCGACAATCTTTCTGAGATCGTCGGCCGTTATTTTTTTGTCGTGCAGTGCGCTCGCCATGAGTGCGCCCGTGGCGCCGGCGCGGCGTACAGCCTCGATATCCGCCGTGCCGCGAATGCCGCCAGCTGCGTAAACCTTGCGGCCATGCGCGCGCGCGGCGACCTCAGCAATGCGATCGAGATCCGGCCCGTCCGTCGAGCCAACGCGCGCTAGCGTCATGACGATGACACGCCCTGGCCAGAGCCCCGCGTCCGCGAGCAGAGCCTGCGGGCCCATATACTCGTCACCCTGGAAATCGAGGCTGAGCACCACGCGTTCGCCCGCCTCAGCGAGGATCTCGCGATAGTCCGCCACGCTTTCGAGCGCCTCTGATCCGATCACCAGCGTCGTCAGCGGCGGGGCGAGCACGGCGCGCACGGCGCCGCGCGACGTGATGCCGGCATCGACCCAGATCTCGCCCCACGGCGCTTCCGCGCTCAGCATCGGCACCAGATGCTTGTTGCGGCCCTTGCCGGTGATGCCGTCGAGATCAGCGACGTAAAGTTTGCGGAATGGAAAGAGCGCGCGGAGCGCATTCGCGACGCGGGGCGGCGCATTGCCGTCGACAAGACCGCTCTCGACCGGCTTGTAGTGCGCCCGGTCGCCGCGCATCGCGCGCACCACGACGCCGTCGGCGACATCGATAACCGGAATGATGTCCATGACTTTGTCTCCTGCCGCTCTACGTGTATCACGGTGGCGGCAGAGAAAGGAATTCAAGCGGCATGGCCATCGTAGCCGGATACGACGTCGGCGGCGCACACCTCAAGGTCGCGCGCATCGAGGACGGCCATGTCACGGCCGTGCGCGTCATCGCCTGCCCACTGTGGCTGGGGATCGATCGGCTCGACACGGCGCTTGCGGAAGCGGCGGCCGTAACATCCGGCGCGACCGTACACGCCGCCACCATGACCGGCGAACTCACGGAAATCTTTTCGAGCCGCGCTGAGGGCGTCCGCGAAATTTCTGACCGTCTTGGCGCGACGCTCGGTGACGCGACACGGATCTTTCGCGGCCTGAAAGGCTTTGGCGATGTCGCGACGGCCGGCCATGAGCCCGACATCGTCGGCAGCGCCAATTTCCTGGCGACGGCCATGATCGTCGCCCGCTTGCGGCCGAAGTGCCTGCTCATCGACTTCGGATCGACCACGACCGACATCGTCGATTGCGACCGGCCGCAGGGATTGACCGACGCCGAACGGCTGCAAACCGGAGAACTCGTCTACACCGGATTCACGCGCACGAGCGTTGCGGCCGTCACCCAGCGCGCGCCGCTGCTTGGGCAATGGCAAGGGCTGGCGCGCGATGCGTTCGCCAGCATGGCGGATGTGCGCCGCGTGCTTGGCGAATTGCCCGATGGCGTCGATCTGCATGCAACGGCGGACGGCCGCGGCATCTCACTTGCCGAAAGTCTGGCGCGTCTCGCGCGCGGGTTCGGCCGCGATGCCGACATGCGCCACCTCGCAACATGGCGCATCGCGGCAGCGCACATCCGGGAAGCGCAGGTGCGGTCGATTGCGGATGGCGTGGCGCAAGTTCTGTCGCGGCCTGGGTCGCGCGTCACCGATGCCATCGCCGCTGGTATTGGCGCACCGGTCGCGGCGATCGTCGCCCATCGCGCCGGGTTGGCCTGCACCACGTTTGGAACACTGATCGGTGGCAATGGCGACGTCGCAACGGCTGCGACACACGCGGCGCCGGCCGTTGCCGTGGGGTTGCTGGCCAGCGCACCCTGAGGCTCAGCATGGCCGCGATAGCGCCGGAGGGCCGTTGCGCAACGCCGCGCTGGAATTAACCGTAAGCGAACACGCTCGCGGGGCGCGCATCGCATGGGCGTTCAGCACTTGGTAACGTGGCGCCAACGATTGCAGACTAGGCTATTGCCAGCCCTGTTGGTCGGGACGATGCGTGAGGTGATCAAGCGTTGGAAAAGTTGATTGCCTTCGTCATCATCGTTGCCGTTCTGGTGGCCGTCTTCCGACTGCTCGAATGGACGCGTCCGGCCGACAAGCGTATGCCGCTTCTGCGCCGTGGCTGGCGCACCGACGTCTCCTATCTCGCCTTCCAGCATTGGATCGGCATTGCGGCCGCGGAATTCATGGCGCTGGTCGCCCTCGTGCCGGTCATTTATCTACTGCACGGCGAGGTCTCAGAGCAGGTCGTGATGTCCGGCTTTGGCGCGACGGGGCAACTGCCGTATGCGCTGCAGATCGTGCTCATTCTTTTCATCGGCGACTTTGGCCAGTATTGGATGCACCGGGCGCTGCACGGCCGCCGCTTGTGGCGCCTGCACGCCATCCATCATTCCAGCACCGAACTCGATTGGCTGGCTGGCATCCGCGGCCATCCTTTGAACGACGCCTTGAGCCGCATCGCCATTCTGACGCCGATCCTGTGCCTCGGCTTCGCGCCCGCCGCATTCGCGGTCGTTGCACCCATCACAACGGGTTTTGCCTTGTTGCAGCACGCCAACCTCAATTGGGATTTCGGCCCCTTCCGCACGGTGATTGCCTCGCCGCGTTTTCATCGCTGGCATCACGCCGATGAGGCCGACGCCATCGGCAAGAATTTCGCCGGATTGTTTCCGCTGTTCGACATCCTCTTTGGCACCTACTACATGCCGAAGGGTCGCGAAGCGACGCGCTTTGGCACGTCGACGAAGGTTCCGGACGGACTCATCCGGCAGTTGATGTTTCCGTTCCTGGATCGAGGCTGACCTGACACGGCTGGCACAGGCCACGGCCATACGGCGGCGGCGCGAACGCATGTAGCATCGGCTCCGATTGGCGTCGCCGTGGCGCCCTCCCAGGAGCCGGCCATGCCCGAACGTCTGCTACCCTTCACGCCGCGCTATGCGCTGTTGACGTTTTCGATTGGCGCAACGTGCCTGTTCGCCCTCCTGATGCTGCTGGAGGGCACGCCGAGCGCGGCCTATGGCATTCCGCTCGGTCTCTTCGGTACGCTGGCTGCCATCGGCGTGCGCGACGCCACGCAGACGCGGCACGCCATTTTGCGCAACTACCCCATCGCAGCGCACTTGCGATTTCTGTTCGAAACGATCCGGCCGGAACTGCGCCAGTACTTCTTCGAGGCCGACAACGACGGCACGCCCTTCCCGCGCGACAAGCGCGCCATGGTCTATCAGCGCGCCAAACGCGAACTCGACAAACGTCCCTTTGGCACGCAGTACGATGTTTACGAGAACCGGTATGAATGGATGCATCATTCGCTGGCGCCCAAGGCACCGGCCACGGCGCCATTCCGCATCACCGTCGGCGGCCCGGCGTGCCGACTGCCCTACAGCGCATCGGTGCTCAACATTTCCGCCATGAGCTACGGATCGCTCTCGGCCAACGCCATCCGCTCCCTCAACAAAGGTGCGGCCCTCGGCGGCTTTGCCCATGACACCGGCGAAGGCGGCGTCTCGCCCTATCACGAGGAACACGGCGGCGACGTCATCTGGGAAATCGGCTCGGGCTATTTCGGCTGCCGGACAGAAGACGGCGCATTCTCAGCCGACGCGTTTGCCGCGCGCGCGGCCGCGCCGCAAATCAAGATGATCGAGGTGAAGCTCAGCCAGGGTGCGAAACCCGGGCACGGCGGCGTTCTGCCGGGCCGCAAAGTCACAGCGGAAATTGCCCGCATCCGCGGCGTCGCCGAAGGGCAGGATTGCGTGTCGCCGGCGGCACATGCGGAATTTTCATGCCCGATCACGCTGCTGCAGTTCGTCGCCCGGCTGCGCACGCTTTCGCGCGGCAAGCCGACGGGTTTCAAACTCTGCCTCGGCCATCCTTGGGAGTTCATGGCCATTGTGAAGGCGATGCTTGAAACCGGCATCACGCCGGACTTCATCGTCATCGACGGCAAGGAGGGCGGCACGGGCGCGGCGCCGCTGGAATTCATGGATCACATGGGCACGCCGCTGCGCGATGCACTGGTGTTCGTCCATGCGGCCCTCGTTGGCGCCAACCTGCGCGACGACATTCGCATCGGCGTGTCGGGCAAGATCACATCGGCGTTCGACATGGCGCGCGCCATGGCCCTTGGCGCCGACTGGTGCAATGCCGCGCGCGGTTTCATGTTCGCCGTCGGCTGCATCCAGGCGCAGCAATGCCACACCGATCGCTGCCCAACGGGTGTCGCCACGCAAGATCCCCTGCGCCAGCGCGCCATCGTGGTTGAAGACAAATCAGAGCGCGTCGCGAGCTTTCATCGCCAGACGCTCAAGGCGCTTGCGGAACTGGTCGCCGCCGCCGGCCTCGATCATCCAGCCGAGCTGCGCCCGTATCACTTCATGCATCGCGCCGCGCCCGATCGCGTCGTCACCTACGCCGAGCTTTATCCGACGCTTGAGCCCGGCGAATTGCTGGCCGGCACAAACAAGCCGCATTACCGGGACGCATGGACGTTCGCGCGCGCCGAGACGTTCGATGCCGTGACGCCGTCGGTCCCACATCGCTTGCGGGCGATATAGCCGTTTGAAGGCCGTGGCTGTCAGCGCTTCGCGCCTTGCGTGCTGCGCCAAGCGTCGACTTTGGCCATCAGCCAGCCCCACGCCTCGACTTCACGCGCGCCTGCGGTTTTCGAGATCGCGATATCGAGATATTTGAGTTCGGCATCGATCTTGTCCGCCGGAAGCATGTGCAGCCGCGTCGTCAAGACGGCGAGTTCGAGAACGGCGGCCTGAGCCCGGTTGAAACCGCCCCAAGGCGCGTGCGTCGCCGTGTGCACGATGCGGCCATGAAAGCGCGGGCGCGTCGCGTCGTCCGACACGTGCGCCACCTCGAATTCCCAGTGCGACACGCAGTCCGCCAGCCGTCCGCCGGTGATGACGTCGGTCGCAACCGTCGGCCATCCCTTGCGGCCGGTGACGCATCCGGCAAAGACGCGCACGTCATCCGTGTGGCTCGCCGCGAAGAACGGATTGGCGCGCAGATTGTCGAGCGTTCGCGAGGGTGCAAACGGCGCAATGATCCAATGCTCGCCCTCTTGGATCAGACCGAGCGGCGCGACATGCACCTCGCCGCTGGCGCTGAGCGTGGTGACGATCGTTTCAGCGATGTAGGGCATCAGCTTTCCTTCCCGTCATCGGCGGATGCCTTTTTGGCTTTGAGCGTTGCGCCCTCCGGCGCGTGGCGCGTCAGATCTTCGCTCTTCTTATCGGCGGCAACGCCCCATTCGAGCGGATTGTCCTGCGCGTACCGCTTGCCGAGCTGGCGCGCGATTTCCGCTTTGGCGAGTTCATAGCCGAGATAGAACGCGTGCGCGCCGTCACCCTCGACGCCGAGCTTCGGGTAGAGCTCGAACGGATCGACGGCTGTGTGGTGCCCGCGCCGATTGGCGATGTGCAGACCCTCAGGCCCGGCATAGATGCGGAAATTGTCGTCGCGAATGTCACGTGCGACGTCCGTGATCTCAGCGTCCGTCATCGGATAGGGATTGAGTTCGTGCAGCGATAACAGCCCGCCGCCATAGCCTTTGGGCAGGCTTTGATCGTCACGTGCGCGGTACATCAGCCGGCGCGCGCCGTCGTGCTCCTCGATCGTGCGGCGCGTATGCGGCGACACCTGGACGAGCAGCACGTTGCGTATGGCGAGTTCCGAGCAGATGGCGAGCAGCATCGCCGTCACGCCCTGACTATCGGCATCGGTCAGTTCGGTGAGATTTCCGGTGCCCATGAGAATTTCGACATCGGGCCGCAGCCGGCGCAATTCCGCATAGCGCTCGAGCGACGCGGTGAAGCCGAAATGCACGGGATCGAGGATGGGATCGGCGATGATCGGAATATGCCGCGCCTTGGCCGCATCAATCGCGCGAACGAGCGAGGCGAGATCGCCGTGCGGCCTTGGAATGACGATCGGCACACACGCCGTGCCGTTCACCACGTCGAGCGTCGTCTCATCGAGGCTGAGAACATGGTGGGCACCGGCCTTGACGCCGCGTGCCAGCTCTTCGACGTTGCCGCTATCGACCGAAACTTTGAAACCTTCGGCCACCAGCGCCGCGACCATCTCTTCGAGGTGCGGAAAAGCCGTGTCGGTCTGGCAGCCGATGTCGATGACGTCGGCGCCCTTGGCAATCGCGGCCCGTGCCCGGGCGACCATCTCATCGACGGTCAGGTTTGGCGCTTCGACAACCTCGGCAAAAATTCTGAGATCGTACTTCGAGAAATCCGGCGGCTTGCCGTCGCGTCCGAGATACTGCGGCAGATCGGCGATTTCATCCGGACCGCGCTCGAACGGCACGCCGAAGTGGCGGCTGAGGCTCTCAAGATCCATGCGCGAGCGGCCAGGCACGATGACGCGCGTTGCATCGAGCGGCCCCTTCAGACGATTGCGCACGATCTGCTCGGTCATCAGGGCCGCAACCTTGATGCCGATGTTGGCGACGCCATAGCTCTCGGGCGCGAACCCGGCGCGCGCAACGGTCGCCTTCAACCTGTCTTCGGCGAGACGGCCGGTCAGGAAGAGGAGCTTGTCTTTGCGCTTTTCAGCCATGCGAGACGGGCTCCGACAGCCGCTTTGAGATCAGCAACGCTTTCAACGACGGTGGTGTCCTCGAAAGACTTGAGCTTCTCGGTGTTTTCGAGATCGATGCGACGGGGATAGACTTTCACCATGCCCTTGGGCGCTTCGGTATCCATTTCCGGCGCGGTATCGCAGGCAAACACAATCGTCGGCACGCGGCACTTACCGGCCTGCGCGAAGACATTGGTCGCAAGGTTGTCCGAAATGCCGGCAACGCACTTCGCCACTGTATTCGATGTGGCCGGCGCGACGATCAGCGTGTGATAGACGCCGTAATAGAAGGCCCCGACCGGCGCGGCGCTGGCGGTCGTATCCTTGAAGATGCGCACGTCCGGCGCCAGTTCCAGATCCTGCTTGTACATGCGAATGACTTCGGCCGCCGCCTTCGACACGAAGACGTCGAGATGCGGCAGCGTGCGCATGATCTCGAGGCTTTCCTTGAAGAAATGCCCCGAACCGGTGAGCGCCCAGCCAAAGCGCGGCCGCACCACGCCAATCAGATCTTTTTCGTAATCCATGGGTCGCGCGATAGCATGCGCGGCGGGCGGCGTCGACGGGGATCGGCGGAGAGCTTTAAGAATTCGCGGCAGCAGCCAGAACATTGCCAACGAGCGCCGCCAGACGGCCGTTATCGTCCGGACCGATGATCTCGAATGCAAGTCCGCCGCGCGTGACGATGCCGGGGAATGCGGCATCCACCACATCGTCGGCGGCAAGGGCTTCAGCACTTGTGCCCGCCGGCACCGAAACCGACTTCAAAAGCGCGAGTGGCGCGCCGCCGAGCAGTTCGGCAAGCCGCGCTGCGAGCCCATCGGACGTGATCGACCAATCGGCCGGGATCAGCGGATCGCTCTGGCACATCTGCAACGGCAGCCACACCGGCACCTGCCCCGTCGCCAGCACGCGCGCGATGCCATCCAGGCTGTCGGCCGGCGCCAAGCGGCTTTCGAGGCCGAAATAGATCTCCGCCATCTGATGCATGCCAAGCATGGCGAGACGATGCGCCGAACGATCGTCGAAGCGCAGCGCGTTCTGCAAATCGCGCACCTTATCGGCGAACTGCCCGCCGCCGGGCACGACGACCACGGGACGCGTGGCGCGCGCGATGATGGCGAGAGCGTCGGCGAGCCGCCCCGTCTCAGCGAGGCTGCCGCCGACCTTGATGACGATGAGGCCCCTCGCAGCGCCGGCCCCCAGCGCTTGGCCTGCAACCTCAGCCACGGCCGAACTCGCGCGCCGCGGCACGCGTTGCAGGGCGCACGATTTCAAC
>JBOFCQ010000197.1:0-1986 GCA_051646145.1 Hyphomicrobium sp. | reverse complement strand
CGACTTTCGCGTCTTGGATGGACATTTTAAAACGCACGCAGAACAGCGTGCTGTGGCTGCTGACCGGAACACCGGAGACGAACGCGCGGCTTTGCGATCTGGCGGAGGCGCACGGCATCGCGCGCGATCGCCTCGTGTTTGCGCCGAAGAAGGCAAACCCCGACCATCTGGCGCGCTACGCTTTGGCGGATGTGTTCCTGGATACGTCGCCCTATGGCGCACACACGACGGCTTCGGATGCTTTGTGGATGGGCATTCCCGTTCTGACCGTGCCGGGCCCCACATTCGCGTCGCGTGTCTGCGCAAGTCTGACATCGGCTGCAGGCCTTGGCGAACTCGTCTGTGCAACACGCGAAGACTATGTTGCGAGCGCTGTGGCACTTGCCGGCGACCGCGCGCGACTGACGGCCCTGAAAGCCCGTCTCGCCAAAAATCGCGATACTTGCGTGCTGTTCGATACACCGGCCCTGGTGCGCCATTTGGAAGGTCTCTACCGGCAAGCATGGCGCGAGTTCGTCGCCGGCGACCTGCATCGGCCAGATCTCTCTGGCCTCGAAGTGTTGCACGAGATCGGCTGTCAGGCAGAACATGAAGCGCTGCAAGACCTGGCGGCGCACGATCACCTGGCTGACTACCGCGCCGCATGTGCCGCGCGGCATGCGTTTCAGATGCTGGAACATGATCCGCGCTTGAATGGCGGCGTCGCCGAGCCGGCGCTGGCCTCAGCAGTGCCAACGACGCGTCGCGCCCAGCGTTCGGACGTGCGCAGCGATACGCGAGTTCAACCGCCCAATTCGGCATTGTTCGGATCAGCCTCAAGTGAGGTCACCTTGCAATGATGTTCGAACGTGCCGCGTGCGCTGCTCACAACGCCCGCGTCCGAGCTCGTTAACGTCTGTTGCGTCGTTGGCACGCAACGTTGGGCACGCGATTGCGGCCGTGCGCCGAACGGCCAGCCGAAACGACAGCCGCTAAATGACATTTGCAATGGGGTGCGCCGCAATGACGTCTCAGCCAACGACCAACGATTTCGCAACGCTTTTGGGCGTTGACGTTGACATCAAGGTCGTTGATATCGGCGCCAACCCGATCGACGGCACGCCGCCATACGCTGGAATGCTGGAGGCCGGTCGTGCCCGTGTTCTCGGCTTTGAGCCCAATCCGTCGGCTTTGCTGAAGCTCCAATCCTTCAAGAGCTCGCGAGAAACATATCTGCCGTACGCGGTTGGCGATGGTGGCCGGCACACGCTGCATATTTGCGCCGCGCCGGGTATGACCTCTCTGCTTGAGCCGAACCCGGACGTTCTCAATCTTCTGCACGGCTTCCCATCGTGGGGGCAGGTGCTCGCGAAAGAAGAGGTCGATACCGTTCGCCTCGCGGATGTCGAAGAGGCGCACGATGTCGATTTCATCAAGATCGACATTCAAGGCGCGGAACTGAGCGTGTTCAAGAATGCCGGCGCCTGCCTCGACGGCGTCAGCGTCATCCACACCGAGGTCGAGTTCCTCCAGCTTTACAAAAACCAGCCGCTCTTCGGCGATGTGCAGTGCTACTTGCATGAGCGCGGGTTCTCGTTTCACCAATTCAATCCTTTGGTGAAGCGGATGATCCAGCCCCTGACCATCGGCGGCGATATCTATGGTGGCCTCAGCCAATGCGTTTGGGCGGACGCCATATTCATTCGTGATCTCACGCGCCTCGACCGTTGCTCGGATCGCATGCTGACGTCGATGGCCGCCATTCTGCACGATTGCTATCAGTCTATCGACGTCGTGATGCACATTCTCGCCGCACTGGATACGCGTCGCGGCACGCGCCTCGCCGAGACGTATATCAACCGCGTTCGCAATGCCGCGATGACCCAATTGGCGGCATGAGGATCGCGACGCCATGGTTGATTTGGCCAAGCTTCGCGTAACGAACCGTCTCGCACAAAGGTTTGGCAAGTAGCAGGTTCAGGCGGAACAGAGCACGTGCAAGAGCAA
>JBOFCQ010000159.1:0-6323 GCA_051646145.1 Hyphomicrobium sp. | reverse complement strand
CGCCACGAACGGGTGACGGTTGAGCGCGTGTCGGAGCACTTCATCCGCATCGTGGCGCGCTATGGCTTCATGGAGACGCCGAGCGTGCCGAAAATTCTCGAGCATGCGCGGCGCAAGGACTGCAACATTGATCTCGGCTCGACATCGTTCTTCCTGTCGCGCCGCTCCCTGCGGCTCAGTTCGAAATCGGAAATGCCGCGCTGGCAGGAACGTATGTTCATCGCGCTGGCCGGCAGCGCCGAGGATGCAACCACCTATTTCCAGATCCCGACAGACCGCGTGGTCGAAGTTGGCACACAGGTGGCGGTCTAGCGCCGCAAACATCTGACTTTGTTTGATATTATGACGTTCGTCGGCGGCGCGGGGCGGCGTTCATATCCAGCGGCTGCCCGGTCATGGGCGGCCGTGTCCCGCCGCCACAAACGCCGTCGTGCAACAAGCGCCGACGGACGGGCCGGCGCGATTGCATCGGCTGCGAAACATTGTCATTGTCCGAAAGAGTGTTTGGCATCGCCTTGAACAGAGGCTGTGCTTGCGTTACCACACTCAAGATATCTTGGGGAAACACTCTCACAATCGGGAGAAAAAACGTGACTGTAGATACGTCGCACGGTCATCCGGCCATGGACTACAACGAACATAACCGCACCTACGCCGGGTTCATTCGTTTCACAAAAATCTCAATCGTCGCGCTCGTGCTTTTGCTGGCTGCGATGAAAGTCTTTCTGGTCTGAGTGTTTCTGAGGGCTTTACGCCCGGACAGCCTGATCACGTCGCTGGTCAGGCTGCTCTGACACCCCTGGAAGGTGTATTCGTCGCCTTCCTCTCCTGTTCTCGGCCAACGGCGGCCGCGCCAAAGACATCGGATAAAGTCCATGGTCACGATAGCTGTCACCAGTGAAGCGGCAGATGAACCGCGCGTTGCCGCATCGCCCGATACGGTCAAGAAGTTCCTGGCTGCAGGCGCCACCGTGCGCGTGCAATCGGGGGCGGGCAACCGTTCGCGGTTCTCTGACGAGGCGTTCAAGGCTGCCGGCGCTGAAATCGTCTCTCACGAGCAGGCGCTTGCCGGTGCCGACATTCTGCTGAAGGTTCGCCGCCCGTCGATCGATGAGATCAAGGCGCTGAAGCCGGGCGCCATCGTCGCCGCCATGATCGATCCGTACGGCGATCGCGCCGCGCTCGATGCGCTGGCCGCGACCGGCGCCAACGTGTTCTCGATGGAATTCATGCCGCGCACCACGCGCGCCCAGTCGATGGACGTACTCTCGAGCCAGGCGAACCTCGCGGGCTATAAAGCGGTCGTCGATGCGGCCGCCATGTTCGGGCAGGCGCTGCCGATGATGATGACGCCGGCCGGCACGGTGCCAGCCGCCAAAGCCTTCATCATGGGCGTCGGCGTTGCCGGTCTGCAGGCCATCGCCACCGCCCGCCGGCTTGGCGCGCAGGTGACGGCAACCGACGTCAGGCCAGCCACGAAAGAGCAGGTCCAGTCGCTTGGTGCCAAGTTCGTCGCCGTCGAGGACGACGAATTCAAGCAGGCGCAGACGGCGGCCGGCTATGCCAAGCCGATGAGCGCCGAATATCAGGCGAAGCAGGCGGAACTGGTTGCCAACCACATCAAGCTGCAAGACATCGTCATCACGACGGCGCTCATTCCGGGCCGGCCCGCGCCGCGCCTCATCACGCGCGCGATGGTTGAAAGCATGAAGCCCGGCGCCGTGATCGTCGATCTCGCGGCCGAACGCGGCGGCAACTGCGAACTGACGAAGCCCGGCGAAGTTTTCGAGACGGCGAACGGTGTCAAGATCGCCGGTCCGCTCAATCTCGCAGCGTCGATCGCGGTCAACGCGTCCAGCCTTTATGCCAAGAACCTTCTCGCCTTCGTCGACATCATGCTCGACAAGAAGGCCAAGGCCCTCGCGATCAACTGGGATGACGAGTTGATCAAGGGCACGCTTGTCGCCAAAGACGGTGCGATCGTGCATCCCAATCTCGCCGTCAAAGCATCCTGAGAGGAATTCCGATGCGCACGCTTTTCTCGCTCGTCTCCGCTCTCATCGTCATGGCACTCAGTGCAGGCGCCGCCTTTGCCGCTGACGGCCTTGGTGGCGCGGTCGACCCGCTGGTCTACCGCTTCATGGTGTTCGCGATTGCCATCTTCGTCGGCTACTACGTGGTGTGGTCGGTAACGCCGGCACTGCACACGCCGCTGATGAGCGTCACCAACGCCATCTCGTCGGTCATCGTTGTCGGCGCGCTGCTCGCGGTCGGCGTTGCCTTGACCGCGTCCGACAGCTTCCTCGCCAAGGTGTTCGGCTTCCTTGCGCTCATCATGGCGTCGGTGAACATCTTCGGCGGCTTCATGGTCACGCATCGCATGCTTGCGATGTACAAGAAGAAGGACGCGCCGGCCAAGAAAGAGGGAGCGAGTTGAGCGATGACGCCTGGCTTGAGCTCATCGAGGCTTTCGTCGCGCGCCGCATCGACGTCGATGCGTTTCACGATCGCTTCTTCGATCTTTGGCATGCCGGGCAACGTCTGCACCACGACATTCCGCCGACCGTCGAAAAGCTTTTCTACACGGTCGAAGCCTATTGCCCCGATCCGCAACTGCGTGACCCCGACAGCCCTTACGAGGCCGACGAAGCCGAGGTCCGCAAAGACGCCCACATCGCCTTGGGTTTGCTCAAGGCCGACCGCCGATAGAGGAAACTGACTATGAGCGCCAATCTCGCCGCCCTCCTGTATCTCGCCGCGGGCGTTCTGTTCATTCTGGCCCTACGCGGGCTGTCGAGCCCGGCGAGTTCGCGCCAGGGCAACTTCTTCGGCATGCTCGGCATGACCATCGCGGTGCTGACGACGTTCGCGCAGCTCGGCGACCAGAGTTTTCTGACGTGGCTGCTCATCATCGCCGGTCTTGGCATTGGCGGCTTCATCGGCGCCAAGACGGCGCGCGAAATTCCCATGACCATGATGCCGGAACTGGTCGCGGCCTTCCATTCGCTCGTCGGCCTTGCGGCGGTGTTCGTCGCGGCGGGCGCGCTGTACGCACCGAGCGCCTTCAATATCGCCGACGCCAACGGCGCGATCTTCCCGGCAAGCCTGTTCGAAATGGCGCTGGGCGCGGCCATCGGCGCGCTGACGTTCACGGGGTCGGTCATCGCCTTTGCCAAGCTCTCGGGGCGCATGTCGGGCAAGCCGATCATGCTGCCGGGACGCCACATCATCAACGCTGGCCTCGGGCTGCTGTTGATCTATCTCGTCTACGTGTTCTGCATGTCGGGCGGTTCGGCCTGGCTGTTCTGGCTGATCACGCTTCTGGCGCTCGTGCTCGGTGTGCTCATCATCATCCCGATCGGCGGCGCCGACATGCCCGTCGTCGTGTCGATGCTGAACTCGTATTCGGGCTGGGCCGCGGCCGGCATCGGCTTCACGCTCGGCAACGTCGCACTCATCATCACCGGCGCGCTCGTCGGCTCGTCGGGCGCCATTCTGTCCTACATCATGTGCAAAGCCATGAACCGTCAGTTCCTGTCGGTCATCGCCGGCGGGTTCGGTGGCGAGACGGCCGGTCCGGCGGGCGCGGGCGGCGGCGAACAAAAGCCGGTCAAGCTTGGCTCCGCGGAAGACGCAGCCTACGTCATGAAGAACGCCAGCAAGGTGATCATCGTGCCGGGCTACGGCATGGCCGTCGCGCAGGCGCAGCACGCGTTGCGCGAAATGGGCGACACGCTGAAGAAGGCCGGCGTCGAAGTGAAGTACGCCATTCATCCGGTTGCGGGACGCATGCCCGGACACATGAACGTGCTGCTCGCCGAAGCCAATGTTCCCTATGACGAAGTGTTCGAGCTTGAAGACATCAACAGCGAATTCGCGCAGGCGGACGCGGTGTATGTCATCGGCGCCAACGACGTCGTGAACCCGGCCGCCGAAGACGACAAGACGTCGCCGATCTATGGCATGCCGGTGCTTCAGGTTTGGAAAGCCGCCAACGTCTTCTTCAACAAGCGGTCGCTGGCTTCGGGTTATGCCGGCATCGACAACCCGGTGTTCTATCGCGACAACACGGTGATGGTGCTTGGCGACGCCAAGAAGATGACGGAAGAAATCGTCAAGGCTCTGGCGCACTAAGTCCTTTCGGCGCGGGCGTGTCGCGTTGCTGCCGCCCCGTGTACGGACGTTTTGAACGCACATGATCGTGCGCCGTTCCCGGACCGGAGCGGCGCACGTTTTCGTTTCCGATCACATGCCATCGGGCATGACCCATCAGGCAAAAGCGGCGGCTGGGTTTGGCGATCTCGCGCGATTTGGTGCCGGTCGGGCGGCTCAGGCAACGCGCGCCGCCGCAATGCGGGCCGAAGCGGCAGAGGCGAGGCGTTCTTAGCCATACCGTGAACTGAAGGGCTGGGCGTGTCGCCGCCGTCACACCGCCGCCGCCCTTTGCCCTGCTATAATGCTGCTTCATCACAGTGCCGTTCCTGTCCGTCCGGGGTATTTATCCGTGTCGCCGCCGTCAGCCACCGTTCTGCCGTTCTATGCCGATCTTGAGGCGCTCGAGGCGCTGGTCTATCGACCGTTGGCCGATGCGGCATCGCTCGAACGCACGCTCGACGAGATTTATGCGCGCGTCGCGGATGCCGATTTCGCGCGCTACGATATCGCCGCCGTTAAAGCCGATGCGCTGAAGCTGATCTATCGGCTGTTCGATTTGAGGCTCGCTCTTCGATCGCAGATCGCGGAATACGAGCGGCGCGGGTTCATGAGCCGCGCGGTCGTGCAGCGTGTGCGCGATTGCCTGCGCATCCTGCGCTACGTCACCGACATGCTTGGCGAAATGGCGAGCGGGCAGGCAGACAAGAGCGGGGCCGGTGTGCACGCGCGCGGCTTTGCAGGGCGCAACCACAACACGCTCGTCAATTGGAATTTCTACAACGGCCGCGATCTCGAATTCCGAACGGGCGACGTCATCCTGATGCGCGGCCGCGCGCACAACAGCGCCGCCATCGCCCGCATCGGCGATGTCGACAGCCAGTTCAGCCATCTGGCGATCGTGCACATCGATGCCGCCGGCAATCACAGCATGGTCGAGTGCCTGATCGAGGAGGGCGCGGTCATCAATCCGCTCGGGCACACCTTGGAGCATGGTCTTGTGCGCTCGGTACTGTACCGGCATCGCGATGCGGATCTCGCCGCGCGCGCCGCCGATATGATCTATGCCCACGTTGCGGCGTCTCACAGACCGCTCGCAAGGCGCATCAATTACGATTTTACCATGCGGCTCGATGACGGCTATCGCCTGTTCTGTTCCAAGCTGGTGCGCAATGCCTTCTCGCTGGCAAGCAACGGGACGACCCGCCTTCCGAGCTATCCGACGCGCATCGCCATGCAGAACCGCGACTTCCTCGATCGCATCGGCGTCAAGGCCGACGAGACCTTCGCCCCCGCCGATATCGATCTCGAACCCGCGTTCGATCTGGTGTGCGAATGGCAGGACTATCGCGAGACGTCGAACATCCGCCTGCAAGACTTCACGATGGACAAGCTGTTCGAGTGGATGGACGAGCACGGCTATCGTTTCGAGGAGACATCGCTCGTCAAGCTGATCGCCGTGTTTGGGCGTGCATCGGCCTATATGTCGAAAGAATTACGCTCGCTGATTTCCGATACGCTGCCGCGTGTCCCGCGCAATATGAAGCGGCGTACCATCGCGACGGTCGCCATGCTGCACAAGACGGCCGAGCCGATCCTCAATGAATTGCAGGCGCTCGAAGCCGAGACGGTGGCGCGCACCGGGCGCCCGTTGCATGGCCGCGAGATCTTCGAGCATCTGGAGCGCATTCGGCTGCGCGAGGGCGACGAAATCGGCTATCTGCGCCGGCCGTCTTACGGGGCCGCGAGCAGCAAGAGCGCGACCTAACGCGCTGCCAATCGCAGCGCGCGTCACGATCATTCCGCTACACGCTTTGAATGCGCATGTTCGAGACGCAATCCGCGATTGTCTACTGCGCGGCGAGGCGGCCGCCGACACGCGTCGAGACTTCGCGAATGCTGGCATAGGCGCCATCGAGACGGCTGCCTGAGGCGCGGTTTGGCGCGTTGAGCTCGCGCGCATTGGCCATGAACAAGCGATAGCGCTTGCTCGTGCGGTCGAGCCCGCGGCAGCGCTCTTGATCCTCGCCCGGCGTGATGATCTCGCCGCATGAGCGCCAGATCAGATCGCTGACGTGAACGAAATGGCGCTCTTTCGGAATGAACAGGCGTTTCAATTTTGAATCGGCATTGACCACTTCGAGATAGGCGCGCCACGCCGAGAGATCGCC
>JBOFCQ010000127.1:0-7304 GCA_051646145.1 Hyphomicrobium sp. | reverse complement strand
TTGCGGGCGACAGCGTCACGCCGGCCAATAGCTGACCAGATCAGCGACGAGCGGCCGCTCGCGCTCCTCGGGCGGCGCTTCCGGCGTACCGATATAGACGAAGCCCGCAATCCGTTCGCTATCAGCCAGGCCAAGGCCCGTTCTGACGCGCGGGCTGTAGGCGATCCATTCCGTGATCCAGCACGTGCCAAAGCCGAGCGCGTTCGCGGCCAGACAGAGATTGAAGCACGCAGCGCCGGCCGAGAGCACCTGCTCCCATTCCGGCGCGCCGGGCTTCGGCTTCAATGACGAGACAACCGCCACGACCATCGGCGCGCGCTGGAAGCGCTGGCGCTCCGTCTCGAGACGCACCGGGCTTGGCGTGTCCTTTTCCTCATCCAGACATGCCGCCGCGAAAATCTCGCCGGCCGCGGCCCGAGCGGCCCCCTCGAAAACAATGAACCGCCACGGCGCCAGCTTTTTGTGATCGGGCACGCGTGTCGCGATGGCGAGCATCCGGGCCAGTTCCTCGGCACTCGGTCCGGGGACTAACAGCTTGTCCGGCTTGACGGAACGGCGCTTGGATAGAAACGCAAGAATCGGGTGCGACATGGTGTTTCCGGTGGAAGGCGGGGCGAAATCGGGTTATGGCCTCTCGCTATCGCAAAAGCGTCCGCCGTACAATGTTTGGCACATTTGCCCGCTAGGAACGCCCCATGCGTCGCTTCGTTTCAAAACTCGCCATCGTGATCGCCGTGCTCGTCGCCGGCCGCCTTGCCGTGGGCGTCGACACCACCCCGGCACACGCCGAAGATCCGGCGACGACCATGCTGCTGATCGACGGGTCGGGCTCGATGTGGGGCCGCCTCGAAGGTGAGAAGCGCGCCAAGATCGACATGGTGCGCGATGCCTTGCGGCCGCTCATCGCAACACCGGGCGCAACGCGCATCGGCCTCGCATCCTATGGCCACCGCCGCAAAAGCGATTGCCGCGACGTCGAAGTGATCGCGCCGCCGGCCGCCGATCCGGCGCTTGCGGTTGCCCAACTCGACAAGCTCAATCCGCGCGGCAAGGGCCCGCTCGCCATCGCGCTGAAAGAGACGGCCGCCGCAATCGGCGCAAGCCGTCCCGCGAGCCTCGTCATCATCAACGACGGCGACGACAATTGCCACGAAGACGCCTGCGCCGCCGC
The DNA here is from genome assembly GCA_051646145.1 of Hyphomicrobium sp. GTDB lineage: Bacteria > Pseudomonadota > Alphaproteobacteria > Rhizobiales > Hyphomicrobiaceae > Hyphomicrobium_B. The sequence continues at coordinate 6,133 of JBOFCQ010000127.1, read as the reverse complement.
CGCCGACGTCGCCAAGACCGCGCCGGGGCTTGCCGTGCATGTCGTCAGCCTTGGCGTCGATCCCGCTGACCAGCCGCGCATCTCATGCATCGCGAAGGCAACCGGCGGCCGCTTCATCGACGTGCGCGATGCCGCAGGCGTTGCAACAGCGATCGCCGATGTCGCCAAACTCGCCATGCTCGCGCCATCGACGCCGGGTGCCGAGGCGCCGCAAGCGTCTGTCCCCGTTCCAGCCGGCGCAACACCGACAGCCAGCAAGGCGACGTTGACGGCGCGCGCCGCGCTCGCGGCCGCATCGGCCCCGCTCGATGCCAAGCTCAGTTGGCGCGTCACCAATACCAACACCGACACGCTGACCCACGCCGGCGACGGCAACGCCATTTCGTTATCGCTGGAACCGGGCACCTATGAACTTGCCGTCACGAGCGGCAGCGTGCGCGCACTGCAGCGCGTCACGCTTGAGGCGGGTAAGCGCAGCGACATTGTCATTCCGCTCAACGCTGCCCGCGTGCGCGTCGCCGTCACCTTCGGCAAGGACGCGCCGGCCAGCGACAACGCCCGCCTCATCGTCAGCAAATCCGGCGCGCCAACGGCCGAGTGGATCGGCCGCGCCACAGCAGCGCACGTGATTTTGCCGGCCGGCACCTACGATCTGGCGTTGCGCGACGGCGATGTGACGGAGACGCGCGAAGTGGCGCTTTCTGCCGGCGCAGACATCGCGTCCGAGTTCAATCTCAGCGCAGGCCGTCTCGAGTTGCAGATGGCGGAAGCCGAGAACGGGCCGCCGTTGGACGATGTCACCTTCGCGATTTCCATCGACGATCCCGACAGCCCCGAAGGCCGGCGCGAGGTGGCGCGGTCGCGCGCGCGCAATCCAAGTCTGGCACTGCCCGCCGGCACCTACTACGTGCTTGCGCGCCACGGCGATGTCGAACTGCGCGAACGCATCGCGCTCGGCGCCGGCGATGTGGTCAGCCGCACGCTGGTGTCGGGATCTGGCCGCCTTGAAATCGCAAGCACCATCGGCGGACGCGCGCCCGACGGCCGCGCCCGCATCGCGCTGTCGTTGACGCCTGCCGACCCCGGCGCACGCAAGATCTCGCGCGTCTTGACCGACGCCATGGCGCTGACGCTGGCGCCCGGCCGCTACACCGTTTCAGCGGCACTCGACGAACAGGGCGTGAGCGCGTCGGAAGTCGTCACGGTTGAAGCCGGCAAGACGGCGCAGACGGTGTTGAAGCTCGATGCGGCGGAAGTGACCTTGAAGGCCGGCGCCGGCATCAACCCCGGCGACCATTTCTGGCAAATCCGCGATGCCGGCGGCAAAGCCATTTGGCATGGGCTGGCAGATGGCGCGCGCGTGTTCCTGAAGCCTGGACGGTACACCGCGCGGATCGAATCGCGTGATCGCAGCAGCGAGGCCGCGTTCGAAGTCCGCAGCGGCGAACAGCGCACCGTGCAGCTCGATGCCGGGTGACGCCATGCGCCAACGCCGAATCCGCGTATGCAAAGACAAGACGAACCGTGACCTTTACAGTTGATCCAGTGACGTCATGACAAAGCGCGCCGCCACACTCTGGCTTGCCTCCGCACTCTGCCGCGCAACGCAGCGGGCAGCGCAGCGCGTGGTGCTGTGTGCGCTTCGAACTGCGGCCCTCGCGATGCCGCTCGCCATGACCGTTGCCGTGTCCGCTGCCATGACCATGGCCCTGCCCCTCGCCGCCCAGCAGGCCGATGGCCAATGGCAGGCCGATGTCGAGGTGAAGAAGACGGCGCCCGCGAAACCTCAAGCCAAGCCCGGACCGGACGGCACGACAGTCATCCGGCGCAATGGCGCGCCGAAGCCCGCCGACGCGCCTGCCGCCAATGCCAAGCCTGCTCCAGCCGACGCCGCTGCCGCGGCGGCAAACGGCGCTGCCGGCGGCACGCAGGTGACACTCATCGCCTTGCTCACCGCCGATGGCCAGCAGATCGATCAGGGCCTCGTCTGGCGTATTTTTCAAACGCCGGTTGGCGCGACCGGCAAATCGAAACTCGTGGCTGAAAAGCGCGATGCCGCGCCGGCACTCAAACTGCAACCCGGCGACTATACGGTCAACGCCGCGTTCGGCCGGGCCAGCATGACGCGCAAACTCTCGGTGAAGTCCGGCGCGCCGCTGACCGAAACGTTTGTCATCAATGCCGGCGGTCTGCGCGTTCTGCCAACGATCGGCGGCAAGCCGGCGCCTGCCGGAACCGTTTCCATCGCCATCTATGCCGACGACCGTGATCAGTTCGCCAATCGCACGCCGCTGATGACGGGCGCCAAGCCGGGACTGATCGTGCGCCTCAACGCCGGCATCTATCACATCGTCACGACCGTCGGCGATGCCAACGCCAGCGTTGCCGCTGACGTGACTGTGGAAGCGGGCAAGCTGACGGAAGCCGCGGTGCAGCTCTCGGCCGCCAAAGCCAATTTCAAGCTCGTGACGCGGGCCGGCGGCGAAGCGCTGCCCGACACGCATTGGACGATCCTCAAAGGCGACGCAACGGTGAAGGAAACCGTTGGCGCACTGCCGACGCACACGCTGGCGCCCGGCGAGTATACGGTCATCGCCAAGTCCGCGGGCCGCATGTTCAAGCGCCCGTTCACGCTCGCGTCCGGCGACGTGGCGAACATCGAAGTTCTCATGCAGGAGAACGAAGTGGTCGGCGATGGCGCGGAGCTGGCTCCCTCGCTCGAAATCAAAAGTCCGTAAGCACCCAGTCGGTCGGGCAGCCGTGGCTGCGCATGCGGCGATCGACGCCGTCGGCCGCCGGCTTTGCGCCGCCGTCAAGAAACGCCATGCGCGCGATTTGCCAGTGTTCGCAGGCCGTCGTCAGATCGCCGGCGACGAACGCCGCTTCAGCGAGTTCCAGACGCGCCTCGGCATGAATGCCATCGAGACGATGCTTGGCCGCGAGGCCCGCTGCTGAGCGAAACGCGGTCAGCGCTTTGGCGACGTCGCCGTCACTTTGCAGCAGGCGACCGAGTGCCAGATACAGCGGTGGCGTTGCGGCGCGATCACCTTCGGCTTCACGTGCGGCGATGTCGGCGCTGATGGCGGCGGCGTTGGCGGCGGGTGGTGTGCTTGCTGTCGGCGAAAGAAGCGCCACGGCCGGCGCAGCTTCGGTTTCGGTAGCGCGCGGCGGCATTGCGAGAGCGGCATGGACAGGGCTTGCCGTTGCAGCCACGGCGGACGGAGACGTGCTCGCCATTGGCGGCGCAAACGGCGGCGTTGCGCGCGGCACCATCGCGGCCGGATTGGCGACCGGAGCATGCGCGGCCGGCTTGGATTTAGTTGAGACCGCGCGAGAGCGTCGGGACACGAGTTGCCGCCAAATCAAAAAAAGGGTCGCAAGAACCAGGAACGGCATCGCCAATATGGCAACCCGCAACAGGTTCTCAGGCAAGGTGACGTCAAGCATGACGCGCCTCCAGTCAGCCAAGCCAGCGAGAGCTGACCAATCGTGAGGGTGTGCGCATCATCTCAGAGGCGCAGCATACATCAAGCCACCCTTCGTCCACAGTGCGTTTAAGCCGCGCTCCAGACGCAGTGGCGAATCCTGCCCAAGTGTGCGCTCGAAGATTTCTGCATAATTACCGACCTGTTTGACGATCGCGAATGCCCAATCGCGCGCCAATCCGAGCGGCTCACCGAGATTCGCTTCAAGGCCAAGGAACCGGCGCACATCGAGTTGCTTGCTGTCGCGCATCGTCTCGACGTTGCCGCGAGCTATACCCATTTCTTCGGCAGCGAGCAGCGCCACATAATTCCAGCGCACGATCGAGAACCATTCTTCGTCGCCCGATTTCACCCAAGGCCCAAGCGGCTCCTTGCTGATCATTTCGGGCAGCAGCATGTGATCGGCGGCATTCGCAAGCTGGCTGCGCTCGACGGCGAGCAGCGACAGGTCGCCTGTCAGCACAGTGCATCCGCCGGCAGCGTAAGCTTTGACCAGGCGGTCCCACTTGTCCGACGTGATGAGCTGGAAGCGCATGCCGTTGCGCGAGAAGAAATCGGTGACGCCGCGTTCTCCCGATGTGCCGGGCAACACGCAGATCGATGCCCCCGAAAGTTCGAGCACGCTTGAAATCGCATGGCCGCGCGGCACCAGAAAGCCTTGCCCGTCATGGAACAGCACGCCAACGAAGCGGATGCCAAGTTCGCTCTCGCGCGACAGCGTCCAGGCCGTGGTGCGCAGCAGAACGTCGACTTCGCCATCGCTCAGCGCCTTGACGCGATCGGAGGCGGTCAACGCGCGAAACTTGACGGCGTCCTTCTTGCCGAGCACGGCCGCCGCGAGCGCGGCACAGAATTCAACCTCGATACCGCTCCACACGCCGTCGCTGTTGACCGTCGAAAAGCCAGGCGTGTTCTCGCTGACCCCGCAGTTGACGTAGCCGCGCGCCTTGACGGCTTCGAGCGTGCGCGCCTCGGCAGCGGTCATCGATCCGTTCGCGACGACGGTGGCAAGAACGAGCGAGCTAAGCCAATCCCGCAGTAACGAGCGGCCGCCGCCCGCGTGCGTCGTGGCCGTCTGGCGCCGGGCCACAAGGCCGTCGCTCGCGAACCGGCATGTCATGGCCCAGCATCTGATGAAATTACGCATGTGTTCCAATTTTTTCCAAAATCCGCGGGGCGCTCGCCCGGCAACACGCCAGGCCAGGGTCGGTCTATCGTGGCCGTGCGCTGTGAGGGCCGGGTCCATGTATCCCGTCAGAACGGGCGCGCATGGCTTGCTCATGGGCTATTGTCACCAGCATCGATCAACAAGTGGTTGGGCGGCCGGATGTTCCGCATCGGCGAATTGGCGCCGGCGCAGCGCCGACAGCACACAAGCCCGCCTCGCCTTCAAGGTCAAGACCTTGACCAGCGGCTGAACTTGCGCCACCACCACCGGGCAGGGGCGAAGGGCGAGTAGTGAAAATGCGAGACTCTGACGGCAAAAACCCCGGCAAAAGTTCCGCCTCCGACGCGGCCGGCGCCATGTCGCCTGCGACCAAAGTCGTGCACTCGGGCCGCGACCCGGCAGCGCAGCACGGCTTCGTCAATACGCCGTCGTATCGCGGCTCGACGGTGTTGTTCCCAACGCTGAAGGCCTTGCGCGAACGCACGCAGCCCTACACCTACGGCCGGCGCGCCAACCCAACGACGCGCGCCCTCGAAGAGGCGCTCAACGGCCTGACCGGCGGCGTCGAAGCCGTTCTCACATCGTCCGGGCTTGGCGCGGTCTCAACGGCGCTGCTGGCGTTTCTCAGCGCCGGCGATCATCTGCTGATGGTCGATACCGTCTATCAGCCGACGCGCGCCTTCTGCGACACGATGCTGAAGCGGCTCGGCGTCGAGACGACCTATTACGATCCAGCCGTCGGCGCCGGCATCGCCGCGCTCATCAAAGACAATACGCGCGTCATCTTCGTCGAGAGCCCCGGCTCGCAGACTTTCGAGATGCAGGACGTGCCGGCCATCGCCGCATGCGCCCGCGCGCGCGACATCTGGCTGATCGCCGACAATACATGGGCAAGCCCGCTCTACTGCAAGCCGCTGGCACTCGGTGCCGACGTGACGCTCGAAGCGGCGACCAAGTACGTCGTCGGACATGCCGATGCGCTGCTCGGATTCGTTTCGGCCAACGCACGCGCCGCCCGCATTCTCACCGCCGCGAAGGAAGCGCTCGGCACATGTCCCGGCGCGGAAGAAACCTATCTGGCGCTGCGCGGCCTGCGCACGCTCGACGTCCGCCTCGAACGCCATATGCGCTCGAGCCTCGCCATGGCGCGCTGGCTCTCTGAGCGCGCCGAGGTCAGCCGCGTCATTCATCCTGCCCTGCCGTCGCATCCGGGGCATGCGCTGTGGCAGCGCGATTTCTCCGGTGCGTCCGGGCTCTTCGCCATCGTTCTCCATCCCGTCGCGGAAAAAGCGCTCGCCGCATTCCTCGACGAGTTGCATTTCTTCGGCATGGGCTATTCGTGGGGCGGCTTTGAAAGCCTGATCATTCCCTTCGATCCGCGCAGCTATCGCACCGCCACGCCATGGCAGGAGCCGGGCACGGCGCTGCGCCTGCATATCGGCCTCGAAGACATCGAGGATCTCAAGCGCGATCTGGATGC
>JBOFCQ010000125.1:0-2320 GCA_051646145.1 Hyphomicrobium sp. | reverse complement strand
GACAGCACGATCTCGTCGCCCTCGCCGATCTCGGCCTGACCAAGAACGTTGGCGACGAGATTGACGGCCGTCGTCGCGTTGCGCGTGAAGATGATTTCGTCCGTGCTGCCGGCATTGAGGAAGCGGCGCACCGTCTCCCGCGCGGCCTCGAAGTTTTCGGTCGCGACGTTCGAGAGATGATGCAGCCCGCGATGCACATTGGCGTATTCGAAGCGGTAGGCGTGATCCATGGCCTCGAGTACGGAACGCGGCTTTTGGGCCGACGCCGCGTTGTCGAGATAGACAAGGGGCTTGCCGTGCACTTCGCGAAACAGGATGGGGAAGTCTGCGCGGATGCGATCCACGTCGTACCCGCCGCCGACGAGTGCCGACCCCTGCGCGCTTTTCAGTCTTGCTTCGCTGCCCATTGCGTCTTCACCTTTCACACGGACGGCCGCGTTGGCCCTCCCTGGCGCGAGCGATCTCCGCTCGCGGATTGTGTCGCTAACCTGCCGTCCGCTTGGCAATGCCGTGTTCCGCCGGAATGCCGGCCAGCAGCCAGTCACGCGCCATCTGCTGGAACGCTTCGCGCACACCGTCGTGCGCGACCTTGCCGATCGCTTCCATGATGAACGATTCGATCAGCAATGCCCGCGCTTCCGTTTCCGGAATGCCCCGCGACTTGCAGTAAAACAGCAGATCGGCGTCGAGTTCGGTTGAGGTCGTGCCGTGCCCGCAGACCACATCGTCTGCATAGATCTCGAGCTCCGGCTTCGAATCGAACTCGGCATCCTCCGACAGCATCAGCGCCTGCGCCATCTGCTTGCCATCGGTCTTCTGCGCATCCGGCCGCACGATGACCTTGCCCTGGAACACGCCGCGCGCACGCCCATCGAGAACCGTCTTGAACAGTTCTCGGCTGGTGCAATGGGGCACAGCGTGATCGATGACCATGGTCAGATCGCCGTGCCCGCTGCCGCGCGCCAGCGTTGCAGCGCCAAGATCAATGGCGCCATTCAGGCCAGCAAAGTCCACGAGCAGTTGATGGCGCACCAAGCCGTCACCGATGGTGAAGTGGAACGGCGTGTAGGCGGCATCGCGCGCCAGCGTGGCGATCGTCGTGCCAAGATGCACGCTGCCGGGCGCGGTCGCCACATCGACGATGTGCGTCAGCGCTGCGCCGGCGCCGACCGTCACCTGCGTCAGCGCGTTCGCCTGCCGGGCGACATCACCCGCCGAGACATGACCCACCGAAATATGGCTTTCGATGATCGTTGCCGTGCTGCCGGCCTCGCCAACGATCAGGTTGCGCGTTGCAACCGTGCCGCTGGAGACGAACGTGATGTGGATCGGGCGATCCGGCGCGGCATCCTTCGCGATGCGGATCAACGCACCGTCCGATACCAGCGCCGTGTTGAGCGCGATGACGGTGGCCGTGCCCGCGTCAACCGTTGACGGAAGCGGCAAGCTCAACGCGTCGGCATTGTCGGCGAGCGCTGTCGCCAGAGACTGAATGGTGACGCCCGACGGCAGCGCACTGCCGATCGGCGTTGCGAGACGGCCATCGACGAACACGAGATGGATCGCGTCAACGCCGTTGAACCGCGCCGCAGCCTGAGCCAACGCGGCCTTGACATCGCTCGCCGGCGATTGATGCGGCACGTCCTTCAGCAAGGTGCGGAGATCGGAATATTTCCACTCCTCGATACGACGATGCGGCAAGCCCGCCGTCTCGAACTCTGCCGCCGCTGCCGCACGCAATGCCCGCACATCGGCGCTGCCAGCAAGCTTCGGCAAGCGGTCGGCTACAAGCGACGACAGCGCCTGCTCAGCCTTGGTCTTCATCACTGCCACGTTCATGTCACGCCGCCTTGCCGGTGAAATCCGCGTAACCCGTCTTTTCGAGTTCGAGCGCCAGTTCCTTGCCGCCCGACTTCTGAATGCGGCCATCGGCCAGCACGTGCACCTTGTCGGGCACGATGTGATTCAACAGACGCTGGTAGTGGGTGATGACGAGGAAAGCGCGATCCTGATCGCGCAACGCATTGACGCCCTCGGACACGATACGCAGCGCATCGATATCGAGCCCGCTATCGGTCTCGTCGAGCACGCACAGCGTCGGCTCCAACAGCGCCATCTGCAGAATTTCCGAACGCTTCTTCTCACCGCCCGAGAACCCGACGTTGACCGGACGCTTCAGCATCTCGACATCGATGTTGAGCTTGGCGCCCTTTTCCTTGACGAGCTTCATGAAGGCGGCGGTGTTCAACTCGGCCTCGCCGCGCTTCTTTTTGAGCGCGTTGAGCGCCGTGCGCAGGAACGTCAGACCGGCGACGCCCGG
>JBOFCQ010000122.1:0-3846 GCA_051646145.1 Hyphomicrobium sp. | reverse complement strand
GACAGCACGCCGGTCTTGATCTCGAAATGGGCGCCGTGCAGCGACAGCCGCCCCTTGTCTTCGTTCTCGCTCACGAATGGGAACGTGCGCAGATTCTTGATCGAGTGCTTGATGCCTTCCTTCTCGAGCAGAAGCTGTTTTTCGGCCATCGATTTCATCTGATTGGCGGCGAGAACGGACAGGCGCGCATCGTCGAGCATCGACATCCATCGCGAGATGAACTGCGCTTCCGTTTGAATGGCGGCCGATTGGTCCAGCGCCGCGCGAATGCCGCCGCAGCCCGAGTGCCCCATGACGACCAGATGCTTCACGCGCAGATTGAGCACCGCGTATTCGATGGCCGTGCTGACACCGTGAAACCTGCCGGACGTTTCATACGGCGGCACCAGATTGGCGACGTTGCGCACGACGAACAGTTCGCCGGGCTTGGCATTGAAAATGGTTTCGGGATCGACGCGGCTGTCGCAGCACGAGATCATCATGACCTCGGGGTTCTGCCCGTACGTCGCCAGTTCTTCGTACTGGTCGGCATTGGGATAGAAGTTGCGCAGTTTGAAGCGGTGATAGCGGTCGGTCAGACTGTCGGGAAAGCTGCTCATGCGTGTGCACCTTTGACGAGAGTGAAGGGATCAACGACCGGTCGAAGCGCGGCGGCCAACGCCGGCGGCTCGACGTGCGGACAGACATACGTGCATAGCGGGCTGACTGTGTATGCGGCAAATTTTTCGCTCATCGGGCGGCTCGCGCCAGCAACACATAACCGAGGATCCCGGCAACGATCGAGCCCGCCAACACGCCGATGCGGATGCTGACCGCATAGGCCGGGTCCGGGAACGCGAGCATGCCGATGAACAAGCTCATGGTGAAGCCGATACCGGCCAGCACACCTGCGCCCAGCATCTGCCGCCACGACGTGTTTTCCGGCATGTCGGCGATGCGGGCGGAAATGGCGGCGCGCGCGAACGTATAGACGCCGATCGGCTTGCCGATGAGCAGGCCGAGCGCGATCCCAAGCGGAATGGGCGTCAGGAAGGCTGCGGGCGTCAGGCCGGCCAGTGAGACACCGGCATTGGCGAACGCAAAGACCGGCAAGATGCCGAAGCTGACCCAGGGCGCCAGAGTGTGCTCGAGTTTTTCGAGCGGCCCCTCGCGGTCGGTCTCGCTGGCCGCGAGCGGGATCGACATGGCCGTGATGACGCCTGCCAGCGTCGCGTGGACGCCGGATTTGAGCACGCACACCCACACGAACAGCCCGACCAGCACATAGGGCCAGATGGCGGTGATGCGCCGATGGTTGAGCGTGGCCAGTGCCAGCGTGCCGCCCGCGGCTAGCGCCAGCGCGCCAAGCGACAGGTGGCTCGTGTAGAAAACGGCGATGATGATGATCGCGCCGAGGTCGTCGATGATGGCGAGCGCCAAAAGGAAAACCTTCAAAGCTTGCGGCACTTTAGAGCCGAGCACGGCCAGGACGCCGACGGCGAATGCGATGTCGGTCGCGGCCGGAATGGCCCAGCCGCGTAAAGCCGCCGCGTTGTCCCAATTGATTGCCGAGTAAATGAGCGCTGGCACAATCATGCCGCCGAGGGCGGCAATGGCCGGCAGGGCCGCCGTCTTGGCGCTGGACAGCGCGCCGACCAGCAACTCGCGTTTGATTTCGAGCCCGACGAGAAAGAAGAATATCGCCATCAGGCCGTCGTTGACCCAGTGCAGCACCGACTTGGTCAACCCGAACGGCGCCACGCCGAGTGTCAGTTCATCGTGCAGCAGACGGTCGTAGGATGATGCCAGCGGCGAATTGGCGACCATGAGCGCCAGCACGGCGGCAGCGAACAGCGTCACGCCTCCGGCCGCCTCGTGTTCCAGGAAGGCGAAGTATTTCGAGCGCTTTTTGGACACGGTAGCGAAACCCTTTGTGAGACGGCGTAAACGGCTGTCTTCTATGTGCCATTCGCTGCGTGATGCCAAGCCGGTTGGCGAGCGGCTTGGCGTGGTCGGCGTGTCGTGTTGCGCGTCAGAAATGGCGCACGATGGTGGCGAGATAAGCGGACTTAGGCGCGTCTGAGGCTGGTCAAATCGAGATCGTCCCGTCCGGCGCTCGCGGCAATGATCGGGTGCAGCGTCGCCATGGCCCGCTTGAAGGCCGACACTCGCGATAAGCCGGCCGCGCAGCCCGCGGCCAGCAGGCCGGCGAAGAGATCGCCCGATCCGTGCGGTATGGCCTCCCGACGAACGCTGCTTTCAACGGTGTAGTCATCGCCCGCTGCCGCATCGACGAACACGGTTGCGAGTGCGCCGCTGTCGTGCGCGTCCGGAATCGAAGTCGCGGCAATCGTTGGAATTGCGAGCGCACGCGCGGCCGTGACCACGTCCGGCGCGCTATGCACCGGACGGCCCGTCAGCCAGCCGAGTTCGAAGCGGTTCGGCGTCGCGATATCGGCCAGCGGTACGAGGCGGTCGCGAAGCGCGGCCGCGCTGGCCTCGGGTATATAAAGGCCAGTCGGATCGTCGCCGAGCACGGGATCACAGATAAATATCGCGGTCTTCGATCGCGCGCGCACCCGCGTTACGGCGTCCGCCGCGACGCGAACGTGGTTCGGCGTCGGCAAATACCCGGTCAGAACGACGGCGACATCGCTCAGCCAGCCGTTGGCGTCGTGCGCGTCCAGCATCTCGGTGAGCGTTTCCGGTGAAACGTCGGCTTTGACCCAGGGCCTCGGCCCGGGATGGCTGGACAGGATGATGGTTGGATAGGCGAGCACGTCGTGGCCGGCCGCGTGCAGGGCCGGTATAGCCGCCTGCAGGCCGATCGTGCCCTTCGCGACCATCGATGACATCGCCAGGACTTTGGCCATGAAATGCGTCTGGAACCCTATTGCGTTGCCCGCGAGAAACGGTGGCCCGGCGTTGAACGCCCTCACCTAAAGGCGTTGTAGCCCAATTCGGCGGATCGGCTATATTGCGGCGCAACATCAAAACACGAGAAAGACTGAGAGATGGCTATTAGACCGCGCCGAAGCGTTCTGTATCTCCCTGGCGACAACGAGCGTGCGCTCGAAAAAGCTAAGAAACTTCAAGCGGATGCGTTGATCCTCGATCTTGAAGATTCGGTCGCTCCGGACAACAAGCCGCGTGCGCGCGACATCCTCGTCGAAGCCCTGCGGGCCGGCGGGTTCGGCACGCGCGAAGTCGTTTTGAGGGTAAATGCACTCGAAACCCCCTGGGGCATGGCGGATTTGCACGCGGCCATCGCCGCCGAGCCGGATGCCATTCTGATCCCGAAGGTCTCGCAACCGGGCGATATCATTTCGACGGCGAAAGTCGTGCGCGCGACGGGCGCCGCCGACAAGACACGGCTGTGGGCCATGATCGAGACGCCGATGGGCATCATCAGTTCAAAGGACATCGCCGCGTGCGGCGCCGATCCGGAAAACCGCTTAAGCTGCCTGGTGCTCGGCACCAACGACCTGTTGAAGGAGAGCCGTGCGCGCTCGACGAACAATCGTTTCGCGGTCGTGCCGTGGCTGGCCATGACGCTCGTTGCGGCGCGCGCCTATGGCCTCGACGTCATCGACGGCGTGTACAACGATTTCAAGGACGAAACCGGCTTCCGCGCCGAATGCGAGCATGGCCGCACGCTCGGCATGGATGGCAAGACGCTCATCCATCCCTCGCAGGTCGAGCCGTGCAACCAGGTGTTCTCGCCGACTGACGAGGAAGTGTCGTGGTCGATGAAGATCATCGAAGCCTTCAACATGCCGGAAAACGCCAAGAAGGGCGTCATCACGGTTGAGGGAAAGATGGTCGAGCGGCTGCATCTCGTGATGGCGCGCCGCGTCGTGTCGATCG
>JBOFCQ010000110.1:0-4496 GCA_051646145.1 Hyphomicrobium sp. | reverse complement strand
TTGCGGGGGCCATGTCGATGGCGGCCGGCGAATATGTCTCCGTCAGTTCGCAAGCCGATACCGAAAACGCCGACCTCGCCCGCGAGCGCGCCGAACTCAAGGAGAACGTGGCGTTCGAGCGCGCTGAGCTTGCCGCGATCTATGAAAAGCGGGGCGTTGCGCCGGACCTCGCCAAAAAAGTGGCCGAGCAATTGATGGCGAAAGACGCGCTCGGCGCGCACGCGCGCGACGAACTCGGGCTGTCGGACATTGCCACGGCGCGGCCGTTGCAGGCGGCACTGGCTTCGGCTTCGACATTCGCCGCGGGCGCTGCGCTGCCGCTGCTGATGGTCCTGATATCGCCGCCAGCATCGCTGACGATCTTGGTGTCCGTCGCATCGCTGCTTTTCCTGGCCATGCTTGGGGCCATCAGTGCCAAGGCTGGAGGTGCGGGCATCCTGAAGCCAACGCTGCGCGTGACGTTCTGGGGCGCGCTGGCGATGGCGTCCACGGCCGCGATCGGTGCATTGTGGGGCGTGGCGGTGTAACGTCACGGCGGTCGCGCTGGATTTTGCCGCACACTTGGAATTCGACAGCAAGAAACGTGTCGTCGCGCGCGCGGAATGTGCCGAAGGTCGCACGCGCGACGCTGTCGACGCCTGAGACGAGAGGCGCCCGCGCGATCACTCTTGCTTGTGAGGCCGCCGATGCGCTTTGGAACCTTGATATCTGGTATCGTCGCCACCGCTGCCGGCGTGTCTGCGGCCGTGGGTGAGAGCGCGACGTCCGCCCTGCAGGCGGGGGCGTACGAGGTGGCTGTCCGTCTCGAACTGCCGCACGTCTCGGATGCCGGTGTCTCCAAGGTCGCGATCACTTGCGTCGCGCCTGTCGAGAAAAGCCCGCAACGCGGCCTCGTCGTGCTCAGCGAAAACAATCCGCTTGCGAAATGTCCGGCGTCCAACATCAACGACGCGGGCGACACGCTGACGTTTGATATCGTCTGTCCCGGTGGCAATGCGGCCATCGCGTCGGCGACCTACCGGATGCGCGGCGACGCGTTCGAGGGCCGCATCGCCATGAAGATGGGTGGCAAGAACATGACCATGACCGAAACGCAGTCGGGGCGCCTGAAGGGCCCGTGCACCGCACCGTCTGGGATGTAGTGCGTCGTGCGTCGGGGGGGGCATAGCGCGCGGCCGGATAACTCGCTTGTGATGCTGGATGACAGCATGATCGGATTTGACAGCAAGCAACAGGTCGAACACCTTCATCGCCATGACTAGTCTCGCCATCAGACATGACACTGATGGACAAGGGTGCGGACGATGAGGCAACACACGCCAACGCGGCAATCTGCGCTGCGAGAGTCAGCGGATAAGATGACATCGAACGACGAGATGTGGGCGTCGGTCGTTGCGCGGGATAAATCTGCGGATGGCCGCTTTTATTATTCCGTCGCGTCGACAGGCGTTTTTTGCCGGCCGTCCTGCCCGTCGCGCCTCGCGAACCGCGAGAACGTGCGCTTTCACGCCACATGCGCCGAGGCGGAAGCAGCAGGCTTTCGGGCCTGCAAGCGCTGCAAACCGACCGCGCCCGTGGCCGATGACGCGGTTTATGCGGCGCGCATCGCCGAGGCGTGCCGCATCATCGACCAATCGGATACGCCGCCGCCGCTGGAAGATCTGGCCCGCGCGGTCGGTGTCAGCCCGTTTCATTTTCATCGCGTCTTCAAAGCCGCCGTCGGGGTCACGCCAAAGGCCTATGCGGTTGCGAAACGGCAGTCACGCGTCCGCGAAAACCTGACGCGCAGCCGCACCGTCACAGAGGCCGTTCACGATGCCGGTTTCAATTCAAACGGCCGGTTTTACGCGGGATCGGGCGACGTGCTTGGCATGACGCCGACATCGTTCCGCGCCGGCGGGGCTGACGCCGAAATCAAGTTCGCCGTCGGCGAATGCGCGCTCGGATCGATCCTCGTCGCGCAGAGTGCATCCGGCATTTGCGCCATTTTCCTTGGCGATGATCCGGCGGCCCTCGTGCGCGATCTCGAAGATCGTTTCCCGCGGGCGACGCTGATCGGGGCCGATGGCGCGTTCGAAGCGCTGGTCGCGGCGGTTGTCGGGTTCATCGAGACGCCGCAGTCGGCATTCGATCTGCCGCTCGATATTCGCGGAACGGCATTCCAGCATCGGGTGTGGGATGCGCTGCGCCGCATCCCGCCGGGAACAACCATCAGCTACGCCGATCTCGCACAGCGCATTGGGCAACCGAGCGCGGTGCGGGCTGTGGCGCGTGCCTGCGCCGCCAATGCCATCGCGGTCGTCATTCCATGCCATCGCGTTGTGCGCACCGACGGGTCGATCTCGGGATATCGGTGGGGCGTTGAGCGCAAACGCGCGCTGCTGAAGACGGAGGCCGATGGCTGAGCGCCGGCAATTGTGCCTGGTCAGCGCCTCGTGGCATTGCCAGAGACGTGGTGCCGAACATTTTATTTTATCCCTGCCGCCAAATTCCGTGGGCGGGCACGCCGTGCCGTGTGAGCCAACGGCGGCCGAGGGTCGTAGGTACGGCATATGAGCCAACCAAAGAGCACGACGATGAGCCAGTCCGATCTCTTTGCCAGCACCACTGCCGCCACGGAAACGGCGCGCGTGACCGTGCTTGGCGACGGCGCACTGCATCTCTCAGCGTTTGCGCACGCGTGCGTGGACGATGTGATGGCGGCGATTGCAGGGATCACGGCGCAGGCTCCGTTCCGGCGCATGGTGACGCCAGGGGGGCATACGATGTCGGTTGCCATGACCAACTGCGGCGCGGCGGGCTGGGTCAGCGATCGTCGCGGCTACCGCTATGACACTGTTGATCCGCAGTCGGGCGCGCCTTGGCCAGCCATGCCGGAGGCGTTCCACGCGCTCGCCGTGCGCGCTGCGGCAGCCGGCGGCTACGATGCGTTCGTGCCCGATGTGTGCCTGATCAATCGCTATGAGCCCGGCGCGCGCATGTCGCTGCACCAGGACCGCGACGAGCGCGATCTGGAGCAGCCGATCGTGTCGGTATCACTCGGCCTGCCGGCGAAATTCCTGTTCGGCGGCATGGCGCGCACGGATCGGCCGCGCCGCATCATGCTGCAACATGGCGATGTGTGCGTATGGGGCGGGCCGGTGCGCCTCGCCTATCACGGCATTGATCCGCTGAAGGACGGCGATCATCCGATCACCGGGCGCTGTCGCATCAATCTGACGTTTCGCAAAGCTTTGTGACGCCCGCCGCACCGCGCCGCGTTCCGGTATCAAATGAACGGCCGCAGTCCAGCGATTTGAACCGGTGAACCGGCGTAATCGTGCAGCGCATCCTCGTCGATCATGCGGAACGTGTGACCGGTCCATTCGAACATGTCCATCTTGCGCATGCGGTTCAGGCTCTTGTTGGTATGAACCAGCGAGAAGCCAATCGTATCCGCGAAATGCTCCTGATTGAATGGAAACGTCACGGTGTTACGGCGCACGAGACCGACCGATCGCGCACGGCGATACAGAAACAGCAGAAGAAATGCGATGCGTTCGCGCGCGCGGCGTTGACCAACCGTCACCAGAAAATCGGCGAGAATGGACTTCTCGCGCGCCGCGAGCCAGGTGATGTCGAAGCCAAGCCCGTGATGGTTCTGGTACAGAGACCAAATCTTGTCCTTGTCGAAGGCACAGAGAACCACATCGGTCAGCGCTTCCGCGGAATGCTGCATCTTGTCGAACAGTGCGGCCTGCAGGCCGAGCAGGTCGCCCGGCAGCGCGTAGTTGACGATCTGACGCCGGCCATCGTCGAGCGATTTGTGCTTGATCGCCCACCCCGACAGCATCGTGTACAGGTGCGGACTGTTCTCGCCCTCAGCCAGAATGGTTTGCCCCGGCGCAATGCGCACTTCGCCGATCTTGAACTTCTCGATGAACTTGAGTTCGTCCGGTGTGAACGGGCGAAAAGACTTCAGTTCTCGGAGCGGACATTGCCGGCATGGGATTTCGATCCGGCGCGAAACGCGGATGGTACCGGTGGTGATCGTCATGCGCGTGTCGTGCCCCTCCTTGGGACGTCAAGCCGTCTGGCGGCGACTGTCTCAGAAAAATTCATCCATGTATGTGTCGGAATACATTGCGGAGCAAGCCGGCAAGCCCTGCCGTTTTGATGTGGGCGAAGGCTGGACGCAGCAAAGCTTGCGCTCCCGGCGGTCCGGCTGGCGTTGGTTTGGCGCTGATGGGGACAGGCGTTTACGATTGGCGGGACGCCGCGCCCAGGCTTACCCGCGCCTGAGCGAATAGACCCTGGTGACGGCCTAAAAAGCTGGAGCTTGCCATTAGTTTACGGCACCGGCGTATCGACGCCGAGCCGCTGCAACGCGCGGCGGGCTCTGAGGATCATGCCGTTGTGGCGCAATGCATCCAGATAACTGGTGATGGCCATTTTCTTGTCGCCCCACTTGTCGGCGGCCTCGGCCTTTGCCAGATGCGCGGCGATGTTGGCCGGCT
>JBOFCQ010000175.1:0-1872 GCA_051646145.1 Hyphomicrobium sp. | reverse complement strand
TTGCACGCCGGATCGGTGTTGGTGGCATCACCCGTGAAGGCCATCGCCTGGCAGCGGCAGCCGCCGAAATCGATCTCGGCCTTCGGGCAGCTCTTGCACGGTTCCTTCATCCAGCTCGTGCCGCGATACTTCTGGAACGCGGAGCCGTTGAGCCAGATGTCGGCGAGACGCTTGGTGCGCACGTTGTCGAATTCGAGACCCGGCAGGGACTCAGCCGCATGACACGGCAGCACGCGACCGGACGGCGTGACGTTGAGAATGCCGCGGCCCCATCCGCCCATGCAGGGCTTCGGCGTTTTCGCGTAATAATCGGGCACGACGAAATCGAACACCAGAATGCCCTTGAGGCGCTCTTTCGCTTCTTCGACGATCTCGGCACTGCGCAGCACCTGCGCCCGCGTCGGCATCAGCGCGGCGCGGTTCTTCAGCGCCCAGGCGTAATACTGAATGTTGGCGACTTCGATGCGCCCGGCGCCCATCTCAACGGCGAAGTTGATGATGTTCGGCAGGTTCTCGATGTTGTGGCGATGGATCGGCGCGTTGATGGTCAGCGGCATGCCGAACTCGCGCACCCACTGGCCAAGCTCGCGCTTCTTGGCGAGCCCGTTCTTGTAGGCGGAAATCTTTTCGGCGTTGGCTTCGTCCACGTCCTGAATCGACAACTGCACGTGATCGAGCCCAAGCTCCTTCAGGCGCTTCAGGCGATCGCGCGTCAGTGTCACGCCGGCGGTGATGAGGTTGGTGTAGAGGCCGACCTTGGCTGCGACCTCGACGATGTCTTCGAGATCCTTGCGCACCGTCGGCTCGCCGCCCGAGAGATGGATCTGCAGAATGCCGAGCTCGGCGGCCTGACGCATCACGTCCTGCCACTCGGCCGTCGTCAGTTCGCTGTTGACGCGATCGAGCTCGAGCGGGTTTGAACAATACGGACACTGCAGCGGGCAACGGTGCGTCAGCTCTGCCAGCATGCCGACCGGCGCGCGCGCGCACGCCTCGACCGCCGCGGCGCTCGTTTCCGCGATTTTCTCAGCAGGCGTAATTTCGTTCATCAAGGCACCTTTGCCGGTTCAGAAATCAGGTGCGCGTCGCGTTGCGCCGTCAATGTCCGTCAGTGTCGTCGACCATGTCAGAAGGCCAAAAGCGTCTTGGCCCGATCAAGCCTTCACCACGCCCTTGTCGGAAAGCTCCTGGAGCATGGATATGGTGTCGGTCAGGATGTCTGCTAAGGGCGCATGATACTCGTTCGCCAGCCGCTCTGCGATAGTTTGCACGGTCGTTGCGCCATCACAGACCTTCAAGATTTCGACAGCGATCGGATCGGGCTCGAACACGCGTTCGGGCGCCAGCACCAGCCAGCGGCCGCGGCCGGCATCGTGACGCAGCTTGATGTGCGTGGGCAGGCCGGGCGTGCTGCCGGCGGAAATCATGGTGCGCGTGCGCGTGACGGGCGTTGCCATATCGCTCACGCCTCCGGCCTGAACGCGCCGGGCGGAATGTTGCCGGCGACGTAAGCGTTAAAGAGCGCGTCCAACTGGACCCAGAGCACGTTGCACTTGAAACGCACGGCGTCGACGCAGGCGTCCTGCTCTTCGCGCGTGCGGGCATTGGCAAGTACGTATTGAAGCGCGAACTCGCTATCGCGCGGCGCCTGCGTCAGGCGGCGCTTGAAGTACGCCATCACCTTGTCGTCGATGAACGTGTAGTTCTCCAGCATGCCCGAGATCCGCTCCTTATGGATCTTGGGCGCGAAGAGTTCGGTCAGCGACGAGGCGACGGCGACGGTCAGCGGCTGTTCGCCGACGAAGTTCACATAGGCTTCGACGGCAAAGACGGTCGCGGGCAGAGCGCCGCGCCGCGAAATGACGTACTCGC
>JBOFCQ010000075.1:0-6024 GCA_051646145.1 Hyphomicrobium sp. | reverse complement strand
CGCCTTCCCGGCCATCGACCCGATCGCCATCTCGTTTGGACCGTTCGCCATCAAGTGGTACGGCCTCGCCTACATGGCCGGTCTGGTTCTCGGCTGGCTGTACGTGAAGCGGCTCATCGCCGATACGCGGCTGTGGGCGGATGGCAAACCGCCACTCACCGAGCCAGCGACCGACGACCTGCTGCTCTGGATCACCATCGCCATCATCGCCGGCGGACGGCTTGGCCAAGTGCTGCTCTATGACCCCGCTTATTATGCCGCCTATCCCGAGGACATCCTCAAGATCTGGAAGGGCGGCATGTCGTTCCACGGCGCGCTCATCGGATCGGGCGTTGCGATCGTGCTCTTCGCCCGCCACTTTAAAGTGTCCGCGCGCAGCGTCATGGATCTGTGTTCCGCGGCCGTGCCGTTCGGCCTCTTCTTCGGCCGCATCGCGAACTTCATCAACTCCGAGCATTGGGGCCGGGAGAGCGACTTCGCCTACGCCGTGGTCTTTCCGAACGGGGGACCGCTGCCGCGCCATGCGAGCCAGCTATATGAGGCCGCACTCGAGGGCCTTGTGATGTTCATTATCCTGCGCGTCGTGACACACACGCTGTTCGGATTGAAACGTCCGGGCCTGGTCGCCGGCGTATTCCTCGCGTGGTACGCCATCGCGCGCACCATCTGCGAATTCTTCCGCGAACCGGAGGCCGCGCACGCGCTCAACATCGGGCCGCTCACCGCCGGCCAGATGTATTCGCTGCCGATGCTGCTGCTCGGCCTCTATCTCATTTGGTCGGCGAATGCCGCCGATACAGCCCGCAAGGCCCCAGCGTGACTGCAACCGCCGACCAGCGTCGCGAGACACCGCTTGCATTGAAGCTCAAGGCGCGGCTCGCCGCGCAGGGGCCGATCAGCGTCAGCGACTACATGGCGGCGTGTCTGTGGGACGCGGAATACGGCTACTACGCGACCCGCAACGTTATCGGCGCCCGCGGCGATTTCATCACCGCGGCCGAGATCAGTCAGGTGTTCGGCGAGATTGTCGGCATCTGGGCGGGCGTCGTCTGGCACGATGTGTTCGCAAGCCCGGCGCACGTCACGCTGACGGAATATGGTCCGGGCCGCGGCACGATGATGCGCGACGCGCTTCGCGCGGCGCGCGTCGTCCCTGGATTTCTCGACGCCGCCCACGTGCACCTCGTCGAGATGAGCGCCGTGCTGGCGAACACGCAGCGCGAAAATCTGGCGAGCGCGGCGGTGCCGCTGACCTGGGGTCGCAATCTCGCTGGATTCCCGACGCCCGCCATCATCATCGCCAACGAATTCCTCGACGCGTGGCCGCTTGAGCAATGGGTGCTGTGCGACGACGGCTGGCGCATGCGCGGCGTCATGCTCGATATGGCAGGCGACCTTGCCTTCTGCCTGCTGCCGGTCGCGCCGCCCGCCGAGGTTGCGGCGACGTTTCCGCCATCGGCATTGGGCACGATCCTCGAGCGGCACGATACGCCACGCCTGGCCGATGCTTTGAAAGCGATCGCCGCGACCGGACCGATTACCGCGCTCTTCATCGACTATGGTTACACGGAGGCCAGTGTCGGCGACACGTTGCAGGCGGTGCGCGACCATACCTACGAACACGTTCTGACTTCACCCGGCGAAGCCGACCTCTCGGCGCACGTCAGCTTTCTCGAACTCGCACGCGCCATGCATACGGCGGGCTTCGCCATCGACGGCCCCGTGACGCAGGCCGAATTTCTCGGCAGCCTCGGCGCCATCGAGCGCGCCCAGCGCCTCATCGCCGCCAATCCGGTGAAGGCCGGCATGATCGAGACCGGCCTCGCCCGTCTCATCGCGCCCGGCGGCATGGGCACGCGCTTCAAAGTGATGGGGGTGCGCTCGCCGACGCTGAGACGCCTTCCCGGCTTTTCCGCCGGAGCCGCGTAAGCGTTCGACATTGCCGACCACACCGCATCGGCCTATCACACGCTGAACCTCTGCCGCGGACCGCCCCATGCCGAACCCGATCACTGCCGAAAACCTCGCCGCCCTCGGCCACATCCGGCATGGCTTCTTCACGCGCGCGGGTGGGGCATCGGGCGGCATCTTCGCCGGCCTCAACTGCGGCCTTGGATCATCCGACGAGCGCGCAACGGTGCTCGAAAACCGCCGCCGCGTGGCCCGGCATCTCGGCGCCCTGTCCGATGGCGTCGTGACGCTCTATCAGGAGCATGGCGCAACAGCGCTGGCTGTCGCCGCGCCCATCACCGAGGGCGCACTGCCGCGTGCCGATGCCGTCGTCACCGCAACGCCGGGCCTCGCCATCGGCGTGCTGACCGCCGACTGCGCGCCGGTTCTCTTTGCCGACAGTGCTTCGGGCGTGGTGGCCGCAGCCCACGCTGGATGGCGCGGCGCCGTCTCCGGCATTCTCGAAGCCGCGTTAACCGAGATGGAGCGGCTTGGCGCCGACCGCCGACGCATCCATGCCGCCGTCGGGCCGTCCATCGGCCGCGACGCTTATGAGGTCGGGCCCGAATTCGAGGCTGAGTTTCTGAACCGCGATCCCGAGAGCCGGGGCTATTTCGTTCTGCCGGCGGGCGGCACGCGCTGCCATTTCGATCTGACCGGCTATGCGGCGCACCGGCTGGCGCGAGCAGGCGTGTCGTCGATCGTCCGGACTGGACCGTGCACGCATGATAACGAATCGATTCTGTTCAGCTACAGGCGCTCTCAAAGCCGCAAAGACCCTGATTACGGTCGCCAAATCTCCGCCATTGTCGTGGCTTAATGGCACTATCCACAGGCAAGTCGTGCTCTTCCTCCGGGTCATTCGGCTCTGACGTCGATTCATGCACAGTGCCATCTGGACGGGCGCGGGAAAGCTGATCTACACGTGCAAGTGTGTCGTTCGCGTTCAGTGTTATGAGTAGGGGGAGAGTCTAAGGCCGCAGGGTAGGTACGCCGGCCGCCGCATTGTGCGGGTAGACAAACGGGGGTTTCGCCGTGCCGAACTTCAATTCCGTAGCGGCCATGGGCTGGACACGACCACGTCATGGCACGCGCATCGCGCGGCTCATGCTCATTTCAGCGCTCGCAGCAAGTGTTGCAGGGTGTGAAACTGGCACCAATATTCTGGCAGGTGGCGCTGGAGATCCGTCCGCGGCTCCGCCAACGACGATCGCGCAACCGACAACACCGCCGCCTGCCGCCGTGCAGAGCGCGCGCATCGAAATTGCGCCAGTGATTGGCGCACCGGAAGCGGTCGCGAGCGATATTCAAAATCAGCTTGGCAACGCCATTGAACGCAAGGGCATCAGCGTTGCGCGCGGCCCAGCGGCAAAGGGCGAGTATGTCCTGCGCGGCTACATCGTCGCCGCCCGCGAGAAGAGCGGTTCGAAGGTGTCCTACATCTGGGATGTGACCGATCAGGGCGGCAAGCGCGCACACCGCGTCACCGGCGAAGAATTCGCGGCCGGCTCGGGTCCGGACCCGTGGTCGTCGGTCAATATCCAGATCGTCCAGAGCATCGCCGAAAAGACGGCCGCTCAGATCGCGAGCTGGCTTCCTGGCGGCGCAGGCACGCCCGTCGCAAGCTACAGCCCCACGTCCCCGGCAGCCGTAACGGGTACGCCCGCATCGCAGGTACAGACCTCGGCGCTCGGCACACCGGCCAATGGCAAGACAGCAGTTCCGGCCGCAGGCGCGGCAGGTGCCGCCGCAACCACAACCGCCATGGCGCCGGCAGCCGCAACGACCGGCAGCATCGAAGCCACCGGCCCGGTTTCGACTGTCATCGCACCAGTAACGGGCGCGCCCGGCGACGGCAGCCAGTCTCTGACCGGCGCGATCCAGCGCGAGTTGGCCAAGAATGGCGTGGCGCTGGCCAGCGTGGCAACGGCCCAGACCTACAAGGTCGAGGGCAAGGTGGCCATGGGGCAGGGTAAGGACGGCAAGCAGCCGATCCAGATCGACTGGCACGTTGTCGATCCCAAGGGCAAGAAGCTCGGCACGGTCTCGCAAAAGAATGAAGTGCCGCAGGGTTCGCTCGATGGCACGTGGGGCAAGACCGCCGATGCCGCCGCCGCCGCTGCGGCTCAGGGAATCCTGAAACTTTTGCCGCAAAATAAGGCGACCAACTAAGGCTCTGCCGCCCACCGCGCCGATGATGGCCGATGATGGATGGTCGCGATGACACTGCAACAAGGCGCGGACGAGGTTAATGAAAATCTCGCTCGCGCCTTTGACGCATGGCGCACCGCCAAACGAGCAATTGCCACTCTTATCCCGGGCTTGCTAGAAGCCGCGTGTGGTGGTCACGGCGCGGTTCAGCGCGTGTGCTCCCCCGATGAGGTCACATGCCCTTCGATGCCCACAGCGCTCCCGCGCGCCCCGACAGCCGAGGATCTGCAGACGTGAAACTCGTAGCAGGCAACAGCAACCGGCCGCTCGCCGACGCCATCTGCGCCTATCTCAAAATTCCGATGACCAAAGGCCAGGTCAAACGGTTCGCCGATCTCGAGATCTTCGTCGAGATCCAGGAGAATGTGCGCGGCCAGGACGTGTTCGTCATCCAGTCGACGTCGTTCCCGGCGAACGACAATCTGATGGAACTGCTGATCTTGATCGACGCGTTGAAGCGCTCGTCGGCGCGCCGCGTCACTGCCGTCATTCCGTATTTCGGCTACGCGCGGCAGGACCGCAAACCCGGACCGCGCACGCCGATCTCGGCCAAGCTCGTCGCCAACCTCATCGAGCGCGCCGGCGCCGACCGCGTTCTGACACTCGACCTGCACGCCGGTCAGATCCAGGGTTTCTTCGACATTCCGACCGACAATCTCTTCGCGGCGCCGGTCATGACGCGCGATATCGAAGAGCACTTCGGCCGCACCGATGACGTCGTGGTGGTCTCGCCCGACGTCGGCGGCGTGGTGCGCGCCCGCGCGCTCGCCAAGCGCATCAACGCGCCGATCGCCATCTGCGATAAACGCCGCGAGCGTCCAGGCGAAAGCGAAGTGATGAACGTCATCGGCGAAGTCGATGGCCGCCGCTGCATTCTGATCGACGATATCGTCGATTCCGGCGGCACGCTCGTCAACGCCGCCGAAGCGCTTCTGAAGAACGGCGCCAAGGAAGTCTCCGCCTACATTACCCACGGCGTGCTATCGGGCGGCGCGGTCAATCGCATTCAAAATTCGCGACTAAAGTCGCTCGTCATCACCGACAGCATTCTGCCGACGGAAGCGATCCGCGCGGCCAAGAACATTCGCGTTATGTCGATCGCCTCGCTGATCGGCGAAGCCATTGCGCGCACCAGCCGCGAAGAAAGCGTGTCGAGCCTGTTCTACTGATCGCCTCGTCGCGCGCACCCTCATAGTGTCGTAGTGTCGGCATCAACGAAGCGGGAACGTACATGCGCTTATTGATTGCAGGATCACACGGACAAGTCGCCAAGGCATTCCTCGATGTCGCGCCGTCGTGCCCCGACATCACCGCCTTCGCCGCCGGCCGCCCCGCACTCGATATCTGTAATTCCGGAACCATCGAACGCACGTTCGGCGATCTGTCGCCCGATGTCGTCATCAACACCGCCGCCTATACGGCCGTCGATGATGCCGAGGGCGAGGCTGAGCGCGCCAAGGCGCTGAACGATCACGGTGCGCGACTGCTCGCCGAAGCGGCGGCGCGGCGCGGCGTGCCGATCATCCACCTCTCGACAGACTATGTTTTCAACGGCGACAAGCTTGGCGCTTATCTCGAAAGCGACGCGCCCGGCCCGCGCACGGTATACGGCCAGACCAAGCTCGATGGCGAGCGCGCGGTGGCGGCGGCCAATCCCCGCCACATCATTCTGCGCACGGCGTGGGTCGTCAGCCCGTTCGGCCGCAACTTCGTCAAGACGATGCTGAAGCACGCCGCAACCAACCCGCGCCTGCGCGTGGTGGCGGACCAGCGCGGCAACCCGACCTATGCGCCCCACCTCGTCGATGCCATCCTCGCCGTGGCACGGGTGGCGACACGGGCCGCGGATGCCGGCACATCGCC
>JBOFCQ010000358.1:0-5257 GCA_051646145.1 Hyphomicrobium sp. | reverse complement strand
ATGCGTTCTACGGCAACTTCGAAACGTTGACGGCCAATCGCGAAAAGGCCGTCGAGCTGCTGAAGCTTGCGGTTACGAAGCCGCGTTTCGACGCCGATGTGGTCGAGCGTATTCGTGGCCAGCTCATGGCCAATCTCATCTACGCCGACAAGGACCCGGATAAGGTCGCCTCCAAAGCCTGGTTTGAAACGGCGTTCGCTGGACACCCGTATGCGCGGCCGTCGAACGGCACGAAGGAAACCATCGGTGCCCTGACGCGCGATGATCTGGCCGCGTTCCACAAGCGCACATTCGCGAAAAGCAACCTGAAGGTCGTCGCCGTTGGCGATATCGACCCGGCGACGCTCGGTAAGCTGCTTGATGACGTGTTCGGCGGGTTGCCGGACAAGGCCGATCTCGTCGATGTCGCCAAGACCAATCCGGTCGGCGGTGGCAATCAGACGATCATTGAAATGAACGTGCCGCAGTCGGTCGCCGTCTTCGGCCTTGGTGCGATGGCGCGCAAGGATCCGGACTTCATGCCGGCGTTCGTCATCAATCACATTCTGGGCGGTGGCGGCTTTTCGGCCAAGCTGATGGAAGAGGTGCGCGAGAAGCGCGGTCTCGCGTATTCCGTCTATACGTACATCCAGCCCTTCCAGCACACCTCGATCCTCGCCGGAAGCGTGGCGACGAAGAATGAATCGATGGCGGAATCGCTCGACATCGTGCGCGCTGAACTGTCCAAGATGGCCGATAAAGGGCCGTCGCAGGAAGATCTCGACGCGGCCAAGAACTATCTTACCGGCTCGTATGCGCTGCGCTTCGACACCAATTCGAAGATCGCCACACAGTTGCTCGGTTTGCTTCAGGAAGGCTTCGGCACGGACTACGTCGACAACCGCAATAAGCTGATCGACGCCATCACACTCGATGACGTGAAGCGCGTGGCAAAGCGATTGCTGAAGTCGGACGAATTGATCGTGACCGTCGTCGGCAAGCCGGCAAACATGAAGGCGAGTGGTGCATCGAGCGGGACGGCGCCGGCTGCCGCACCGGCCGGCGCTCCCGCCGGCGCGGCTCCTGCTGCCGCCCCTGCCGCAACGGCTCCTGGGCGCGGCTAAGACCCGCGACACTGCCGCCGCGCGGCCGCCTGAAACGTGCCCTTGGCGGCCGCCGCGGAACCAGCTAACCCGTTGAGCGATTATCTCGAGGGCAACCGGCGCGCGTCGCTTGCTTGCAATTGGTAGGTGGGGCGATGTCAACTCCGAGTGCAACGGCGGCGACCGCGTGCGGGTTTACGCAGTCGATCGAGGGCTGCCGCGACGCCGCGATCGGTGCGCACGGGCTAACGTCCGCCGAATTGACGAAGTGGCTGGATAAGACCGCGCCGCATCTCGCCGCCTTGCGAGACGACTACAAGACCGGCCGTCTGCCGCTGCTGACCGTCCCGAACGATACCCAGGACATTGCGGATGCCCGCGCAGCGCTGGCGCGGCTGTCGGTCGGCGCACGCAATATCTTTTTCTTTGGAACCGGCGGGTCGAGCCTTGGCGGTCAGACGTTGGCCCAGCTTGCCGGCTGGAACATCCCGGGCGGCGCCGATCCGGCGCAGCGCAAGCGGCCGCGGACGCGCTTCTACGACAACCTCGATGGCGGCACGCTCGCCGACGCACTGGCGACCGTCGACCTCGCGACAACGCGCTTCGTGGTGACATCCAAATCCGGCGGCACGGTTGAAACGCTGGCGCAGGCGATCGCCGCCCTCACCGCCGTGCAAGCGGCGGGCCTGACCGACAGAATACCGGAGCTGTTCCTCGGCATCACAGAGCCAGCGCAACCGGGCAAGAGCAATGGCCTCAGATCGCTATGCGCCGGCTTTGGCATTCCCATGCTCGAGCACCACACCGGCATCGGCGGGCGCTTCTCATGTCTGACGAATGTCGGCCTGATGCCGGCCATTGCGCGCGGGCTCGACGCTCAGGCCATCCGCGCCGGGGCCAAGTCGGTGATCGACGCGCTTCTATCGTCTGCCTCGCCTGCCGACTTTGCGCCAGCCGTGGGCGCGGCAACGGCCATCGCGCTCTCGAAAGAGAAGGGCGTGCGCACGCTGGTGATGATGCCTTATGCCGACCGGCTGGGGCGGCTCGCCGCTTGGTTCGTGCAGCTCTGGGCCGAAAGCCTCGGCAAGGCGGGAGAGGGCACCAGCATCATCGGTGCGCTCGGTCCGCTCGATCAGCACAGCCAGCTCCAGCTCTACATGGATGGTCCGCGCGAGCACTACATGACCGTGCTGCGCGTCGCACCGACCCGGCCGCTGCCGGCGCTTGACGCTACGCTTGCCGCCAAGGCCGGCGTGCCGTTCATCGCCAATCGCACCATCGGCGACGTCGTGGCGGCGCAATCCCACGCCGTACCGGAGGCGCTGGCCCGCGCCGGTCGCCCCGTGCGCACCATGGACATTGCGCTGCTCGACGAAAAAACGCTTGGGGCGCTGCTCATGCACTTTATGATCGAGACGATTCTCGCGGGGCGTCTGCTCGGCGTTGACCCGTTCGATCAGCCGGCCGTCGAACTGGCAAAAATTCTGACGCGGGAACGCTTGGCCGCGACCGACACTTCGAAAGGCGCCTGAGGCGCCGGAGGGCACCTTTGGCAGTCCGCCAACTCTCGAATGAAACCATCAACCGCATCGCGGCTGGCGAGGTCATCGACCGGCCCGCGAGCGTGGTGAAGGAATTGGTCGAGAACGCCATCGATGCGGGGGCGGGCGAGATCGAAGTTGTGACGTCGGCGGGCGGGCTATCGCTCATCCGCGTCACCGATGACGGATCGGGGATGACCCGCGCCGATCTCGCGCTCGCGGTGGAGCGTCATGCCACCTCCAAGCTCAGCGAAGAAGATCTGTTCGATATTCGCAGCCTCGGTTTTCGCGGTGAGGCCTTGCCGTCCATCGGATCGATCGCGCGACTTGAGATCAAAACAAAACAGCCGGGCGATGCTGAAGGCGCGTCGCTCGTCGTCGAGCGCGGCGCCAAGGGCGCGCTGCGTCCGGCTGCACTCAACACCGGCACCGTCGTTGAAGTGCGCGACCTCTTTTCCGCGACACCCGCGCGGCTCAAATTCATGAAGTCCGAGCGCTCGGAGAACATGGCGATTGCGGAAACCGTGCGCCGGTTGGCCATGGCGCATCCCGACATCGGGTTTGTTCTGCAGACGGGCGAACGGGCGGCGCTCACCCTGACGCGCGGCGCGCGCACGCCGGCAAGTATTCTCGAACGCCTTGGCGCCATCATGGGCCGCCCGTTCATGGACGATGCGCTTGAGGTGCACAGCACGGCGCCGGGCGCGAGCGGGCCGATGCGCGTGTTCGGTTTTGCCGGGCTGCCGACCTTGCACCGGCTCGATTCCGCGCAACAGTATCTGTTCGTCAACGGGCGGCCGGTGAAGGACAAGCTGCTGATCGGCGCAGTGAAGGCGGCCTATGGCGACCTCATCCCGCGCGGGCGTTCACCGTTGCTTGCCGTGTTTCTCGACGTGTCGCCGGCGGACGTCGATGTCAACGTGCATCCGGCGAAGGCCGAAGTGCGGTTTCGCGATAGCGGCCGCGTGCGCGCGCTGCTCGTCACGGCGCTGCGTGATGCGCTCGCAGAGGCCGGCCATCGGGCATCGGCCGAAGGCGGCGTATTGACAGCGGATGCGTTCACGCCCGGCGTATCGCCGCTTTCCACGTTTGCAAACGCACCGTCATCATCGCCGCTCTTCACAACGTTTGGCATGGCGGAAGCTATGCAGGCGCCGTTCGATGCCATGCAGGCGCCGAGTGCCGACGCGCCAACGGCGACAACACCGGTGCCTGAAGGGCTTCTGGATCGACCGCTCGGCGCGGCCCGTGCGCAAGTCCACGAGAATTACATCGTCGCGCAGACGCGCGATGGCCTCGTCATCGTCGATCAGCACGCGGCGCACGAACGCCTCGTCTATGAGCGCATGAAGGCGATGCTGGCTGAGGGCGGGGTGGCGCGCCAGGCGCTTTTGATTCCAGCAATCGTCACGCTCGATCAGGACGCAGCCGACCTTCTTGTCAGCCGCGCGGACGATCTTGCGGCGTTGGGGCTGGTGGTCGACGGCTTCGGCGCGCGCGCCATCGCGGTGCGTGAAGTGCCGGCCGTGCTCGGCGACTGCGATATCGACCGCCTCGTCAACGACATCGCCGCTGAATTGGCAGACGAGGGCACGACCCGCGTGCTGGCGGATCGGCTTGACGCCATCGCCTCGCGCATGGCCTGCCACGGCAGCGTTCGATCGGGGCGCCGGCTGACGGCTGAAGAAATGAACGCGCTGCTGCGCGCCATGGAAGCGACCCCATATTCGGGGCAATGCAACCATGGCCGTCCGACATATGTCGCGTTGAAGCTGACGGATATCGAACGGCTCTTTGGTCGGCGCTAGTTGGTCGGCGCTAGGGGCGTGCTGAAACCGTGCGTTTCAGGCCGGGTATTGCTCTGGCGTAACGCCTGCGGTTTCGAGGAATTTGCGGATCTGCACGACTTCCTCTTTCGGCAAACTGTGGTGCGCGTGCGTGAACGCGGCGGAATGCCCGTTGAGCGAAACGCCGATGCGATTGCCGTTCTTGTTCTCAACATCCGCACCCAGTTCGCGCAGCACTGATTCAATATCCTTGAAATCGATGTTGGCGCTGATCGGGTGGGCGAAAACTTGGGCTAAAACTTTGCGGTGGCGGTGGTTCATGGTTCCCTCGAGCGAAAGACTGATCGGGGATCTGTGCCACAGCCATAGCGCTGCGGGATTGCGCTAGGTCAACAAGCGCCGCACGGCCGCATGGCCGTTTGCATGGTGAATGATCTGGCACCATGAGCCGGCGGGACAAGCCCGCCAGCGTCAACCCTGCCCATGCATCACGTTCGCACATTGGAGCGCGGCCAAAGGCGCGCGCAAAAGCGTTAGTGACCTTCCGCGTCGTCCGCGCTTTCGGACTGCAGCAAGCCGTAATTCTCGACGCCGATGCGCTTCATGAGGTCGAGCTGCGTTTCGAGGAAGTCGATATGGCCTTCCTCGTCCTTCAGCAGTTCCTCGAAGATCTGCATCGTCACGTAGTCGCCGACTTCGCGGCAGATATCGCGCGATTTCGAATAGTGCTCGCGGGCGACGTGCTCACCCTTGAGATCGCATTCGAGAATTTCCTTGATGTTTTCGCCGATCATCAGGGGGGCGACATGCTGCAGGTTCGGGTGCCCATCGAGAAACAGGATGCGGT
>JBOFCQ010000354.1:0-15739 GCA_051646145.1 Hyphomicrobium sp. | reverse complement strand
GCATTCGCGCGACGGGCGACGGCGCATTTCTCGATATCGACACCAAGGCCGATTTCGAGCGTGCGGCGCGCGGCGGAACGTGATCGGCCACGCAACTTGCGCTCATGACCGAAATGGCCGATGACTGGTGTTGCATTTCATAGTCGGACTTCGACGATCCGGCATCGAAAGACAATCGCGTCCGTCACGCACACAGGCACTCTCGCATGCGACTGACCAAACAGACGGTGCACGCCATCCGCATTCTTTCCGAGTGTGCGCGCGCAGCCGACGGCTTGACCAAAATTGCGGACCTCGCAACGCGGCTCGACATCACGAAACAGAATGTTTTCAAGATCGCGCATCTTCTCAACAAAGGCGGCTTTCTCACCGGCGTGCGCGGGCCCTCGGGCGGCGTGCGTCTCGCCATAGCGCCGCGCGACATCCGCATCGGCGATGTTGTGCGCGTGATCGAGAACCCGCGCATGGCACCGAGCGACGGCCGCCGCCGCAAAGCCGCCAAGGCCGGTGTCATCGAGGGGTTGTTCGACGATGCGCTGACGGCCTTTATCGACGTGCTCGATCAGCACACCATCGCCGAACTGTCGGCACCCGGGCGCGGCGCGCATAGCACGGAAAAGCAGGCGGGCGCCGAAAAAGCTGGCGGCGTGGAGAAAGCCGGCAAGGCAAGAGCCTCCAACGTGGCCTCACCGGCCAAAACCCGCCGCGCGCGATCGGCCGCTCACTAAATGCCCCCATTCGCGTGCAGCCCACGGGTCGTATTGTCCCCGCTGTTCCGCAGCATTTCATACGGATATTGACGACGTGCTCTGGCTTAGAACAACACTGCAGTCCTTGAAGCGCGATGCGGTGTCGGAGGCGGGCCGGCCGATTGTGCTCGCGCTGGCCGCAACCGGCGTACTGCTTGCCCTGCTGGCGGCCGTCAACGTCGTCTCAGCGGCCGCGGCGCTCGCCATATTCACCGCGATGACGCTGATTGCCGCCGCGCTCAAGACGTGGATCGCCGGACTGACGCGTACGCTCGATCCCGACGTCGTTGCCCTGCATGAGGGCACGCTTGCCGAACCCAATTGGCGCGACCTCGTCGACAGCCTGCACGAGCCGACGCTGGTGCTCGATCCGACGCGCACCATCACGCACCACAACGCGGCGGCGCGCACGCTCTTTGGCAAGGCCATGACCGGATTGCCGCTCGAATATGTGAACCGTGATCCGGAACTTCTGCGCGCGGCCGAAACGGTGATCGGCAACGGGCAACCGCGCGAGGTGCGCATCGTGACGCGGCTCGATTCCGAGCGTCATCTGATTGCGCGCTTCGCCCCGATGCCATCGGCGGTTCTGTTGACGATCCGCGATCTGTCCGATCAGCACCGCTTGCTCGAAATGCGGTCTGACTTCATCGCCAACGCCAGCCATGAATTGCGCACGCCGCTGGCATCTGTGCGCGGCTTCATCGAGACGCTGCAGGGCCCGGCCCGCAATGACGAAGTGGCGCGCACGCGCTTCCTCGGCATCATGGCCGCGCAGGCCGAGCGCATGACACGCCTCATCGACGATCTGTTGCTGCTGAGCCGCGTCGAGGAACGCG
Organism: Hyphomicrobium sp.; assembly: GCA_051646145.1. Taxonomy (GTDB): domain Bacteria; phylum Pseudomonadota; class Alphaproteobacteria; order Rhizobiales; family Hyphomicrobiaceae; genus Hyphomicrobium_B. The sequence goes on along the minus strand of JBOFCQ010000354.1, from coordinate 14,151 downwards.
CGTACTTGACGCCAACGGGCACCGTCGAGATCAACGAGACGGTCTCGCACGTCGTCCAAACCTTGCAGCCGCTGGCGAACGACCGCCAGATCACCGTCAGTCTGACGCCGGCGCCAGGTCGCCACAGCGTCGCTGGCGAGCGCGACGAACTGGTGCAGGTGTTCCAGAACCTGATCGAGAACGCGATCAAGTACGGCAGCACCGGCGGCAATGTCTGGATCACGATTGCGCCCAATGGCGGCGGCGCGGCGACGGCGAACGACGCGGGCGCTGAAGCCAAACGCGGCGCACGCATCGCCATATCCGTTGCCGACGACGGCCCCGGCATCGCCCCCGACCACGTGCCGCGACTGACGGAACGCTTCTATCGCGTGAATATCGACCAGAGCCGCATGGTCGGCGGCACCGGGCTTGGGCTCGCCATCGTCAAGCACATCCTGACGCGGCACGGCGGCGACCTCGCGGTGACTTCGGCTGTCGGCAAGGGATCGACGTTCCGAGTCAGTCTGCCCCTATTGCCGGCCAGCAATAAATAGTCATTATTTTCAATATATTAATCTGTCACACAGGCATCGCACACGGCCTCTAAACGTCAGGACGCGCTACCAAGCGCTGGCGCCGGTCGATCGCAATCGCGACCCCGGCGCTGCAACCGAATGAGGGAGAGGTTCCCGTGTCCATCGTTTCAAAATTCAGCCATGCTGCCGTCCTGGCCGCTGGCGTCATGACGTTTGCTGGCGCTGCTGTTGCCCGCGATCAGATCCGCGTCGTCGGCTCGTCCACGGTCTACCCGTTCACGACCGCCGTTGCCGAGCAGTTCGGCAAGGCCGGCGGCAAGACCCCGATCGTTGAATCGACCGGCACCGGCGGCGGCATGAAGATCTTCTGCGAAGGCGTCGGCGTCGACAAAGCAGACGCAACCAACGCCTCGCGCCGCATGAAGAAGTCGGAATTCGAACTCTGCGAGAAGAACGGCGTCAAGGACATCGTCGAAATCAATATCGGTTTCGACGGACTGACGATCGCTCACGGCAAGGACGGCGCCGAGATCAAGCTGACGCTTGCTCAAGTGTTCCAGGCGCTTGCCGAACAGGTGCCCGACAAGGACGGCAAGCTGATCGCCAATCCCTACATCAACTGGTCGGATATCGATCCGTCGCTGCCGAAGGTGAAGATCGAAGTTCTCGGCCCGCCGCCGACCTCTGGCACGCGCGACAGCCTGCACGAACTGTTCCTCGAGAAGGGCGCTGAAACGTTCCCCGTGCTCGCAGAACTCAAGAAGTCCGATGCGAAGGCCTTCGAAAAGGTCTGGAAGTCGATCCGCAAGGACGGCGCCTATGTCGAAGCCGGCGAGAACGACAACGTGATCGTCGCCAAGCTCGAAGGCAACAAGAACGCCTTCGGCGTGTTCGGCTTCTCGTTCCTTGAGGAAAACGCCGCGAAGATCAAGGGCGTGTCGCTCGATGGCGCGGAACCGACGTTCGAGAACATCGCCGGCAACAAGTACAAGGGCGCGCGCCGCATGTACGTCTACGTCAAGAAGGCGCACGTCGGCGTCATTCCGGGCCTCGACAAGTTCGCCGCCGAATACGTGTCGGACAAGGCACTCGGCGAAGACGGTTATTTGGCCTCAAAGGGCCTTGTGACGCTGCCCAAGGACGAATTGTCCAAGGTCAAAGCCTCGGTAACGGCGATGACTCCGTTGGACGCCTCGGTCCTGAAGTAATATGACGGCGGCACCGTGGACGCGCGCGAGCGCTGTCCACGGTGCAGTTCGTCCAGGCGCAGTCTCGCACCGCGTTCTGACGGCTAGCGGCATGATGAGTTCTAGAAAGCGAACTTCGGCACAGAAATGATCATTCCCTTTCTTGCTGCCCTCGTGGTGCTGACGCTTCTCGCGTTTACGGCCGGCCGCGCTCGCGCCACGGCCATCGCCAAACACCCCTCCGACCTCCACTCGCTCGCCATCTATCACGGTCTCTATGTCGCCATCGGCGTGCTCGTCGCCATGATTGCGGTGTTCGCCGTCGGCAAGCCCGCCGTGACGCTCTATGCCCACAACGCGGCGCTGAGCTATTTCGCGCCGGAAACGCGCAGCGATGCCTTGCAGAGCAGCGTCGTGCTGCGCGATATCGCAAGCCTGTCGAATGGAAACTACGCGGGCGAACCGAGCTCGCAGTTGCGCCAGGCGGCCGATCGCTACAGCGGCATCCTCTCCACCGGCAACTGGATGCTCTTCGCCTTCACCGTTCTCGCCGGCCTCGCGGCATTCGCATTTTACTATCCCAAGATCACCGTGCCGTTCCGCGCCCGCCACCATGTCGAGCGCTTCTCGCTGATCGTACTCAGCGCCTGCGCCGTCGTCGCCGTGCTGACGACCATCGGCATCGTGTGTTCGGTCGCCATCGAAACGTACCGGTTCTTTTTTGATCCCGCACTGCAAGGCAAACCGTCGGTCAGCGGTTTCCTGTTCGGTCTCGAATGGAACCCGCAGGCCGCGATGCGCGCCGACCAGGGCGAGATCTCGACCGCCTACGGCTTCGTACCGCTGCTGGTTGGCAGCCTGCTCATCACGCTCATCGCGATCTGCCTTGCCGGGCCGCTCGGCCTGCTCTCGGCGATCTATCTGGCGGAGTACGCAACGCCGCGCATTCGCGCCATAGCGAAGCCCATTCTTGAAATCCTGGCCGGCATTCCAACGGTCGTGCTCGGCTTCTTCGCAGCCTTGACGGTTGCACCGATGATCCGCACCATCGGCGAATCCTGGGGCCTGAACGTCGCGTCCGAGAGCGCACTCGCCGCCGGCCTCGTGATGGGCATGATGATCATTCCCTTCATTTCGTCTTTGTCAGACGACGTCATCAACGCCGTTCCGCAATCGTTGCGCGATGGCTCGTATGCGCTCGGCGCCACCAAGTCGGAAACCATCCGCCAGGTGCTGCTGCCTGCGGCACTACCCGGCATCGTCTCGGCCTTCATGCTCGCGATCAGTCGCGCCATCGGCGAAACCATGATCGTGGTCATGGCCGCCGGTCTCGCCGCCAACTTGACGTTCAATCCGCTCGACGCCGTGACCACCATCACCGTGCAGATCAAGACCATCCTCGTTGGCGACCAGGAATTCGACAGCGCCAAGACCCTCGCGGCCTTCGCGCTCGGCTTCGTGCTGTTCTTCGTCACACTGCTCTTGAACTTCATCGCCCTGCGGATCGTCAGAAAATACAGAGAACAATATGATTGATCGCACCGCGCCTCAGTCAAAGCCGCTCACCCGGCGCAGCGTCGATCCCGAGGTATCGGCGGCGCGCGTCAAGGCCCGCTACCGTTCCGAAGCACGCTTCAAGGCGTTCGGCAGCGGCGCGCTGATTGTAACGACGGTGTTCGTGGTCGCGATCCTTCTCGACATTCTGTTCAAAGGATTGCCGGCTTTCACCCAGCACAGTCTGGTGCTCGACGTGCCGGTTGCGGCCGACGTCGTCGATCCGAACGGCGCACGCGCGCCGGATGATCTCAAATCAGCGGATTACTTCGCCCTCGCGCGCAACGCCCTCATTGCCGCCGTGCCGGGCGTCGAAGGCCGCGCCGCCCGCAAGAGCCTGACGGGCCTGCTCAGTTCCGGCGCCGCCAACGATCTGCGCAACCGCATCGTCGCCGATCCGTCACTGATCGGTCAGACAATAAAGCAGCGTCTGCTGCTGTCCGACGATGCCGATCTGCATTTCAAGGGCGCCGAAACACCGATCGCCTATGCGCCGGCACGTGGCACGGCGACGCCGAGCGATGTCAAAGGCGAGATCACCATCCAATCGTCCGATGCCGCGTTTGCCGGCAATCTGGCCGTCATCAAAGCGGCGCTTGCCGGTCGTCTTACGGAACTGAAGACGCGCTTGGCGCGCGCAGCCCTTGGCGGGCAAACCTCGGCGGATGACGCGGCAGCCTTGCAGGCTGACATCGCAGCGGTCGAAGCGCGCATCGCTTCGCCAAAGGGCGCTGAAAAGCTCGACAGCCAAATGCCAAGCCTGCTGCTTCAGCTCAATGGCGGCACGGTCAAGCTCACCGAGATCGACGAGGCGAGCGCCAAGGGCACTGTGCTCATTGGCTTGACATCGGCGGATGCGGCGGCTCCCGGCACATGGGGCGTCACGACATATGCCCGCCCCGAGGGCAACCGCAAAGTCAACGACACGGAAATCGCCTACCTCGAACGCCTGAAGGCCGACGGCCACGTCGAGAGCCACTTCAATTGGCTGTTCTTCACCAGCGGCGACAGCCGCGAAGCGGAACTCGCCGGCATTCTCGGATCGCTCGTCGGCTCGATGCTGATGCTGTCGGTGACGCTTGCGCTCGCCGTACCGTTCGGTGTGCTGGCCGCTGTCTATCTCGAAGAGTTCGCGCCCAAGAATGCCTTCACGAACCTCGTTGAGATCAACATCAACAACCTCGCCGCCGTGCCCTCGATCGTGTTCGGGTTGCTCGGCCTTGCGGTGTTCCTGAACTTCTTCGGATTGCCGCGATCGGCGCCGCTCGTCGGCGGTCTGGTGCTGGCGCTCCTCGTACTGCCGACGATCATCATCGCCGCGCGCGCGTCTCTCAAGGCTGTTCCGCCGTCGATCAAGGAAGCGGCGCTTGGCATCGGCGCCTCAAAGCAGCAGGCCGTGTTCCATCACGTGCTCCCGCTCGCCATGCCCGGCATCATGACCGGCACCATCATCGGCATGGCGCACGCGCTTGGTGAAACCGCGCCCCTGCTCATGATCGGCATGCTGGCCTTCATCGTCGATGTTCCCGGCAGCATCACCGATCCGGCAACGGCACTCCCGGCGCAGATCTACATCTGGTCGGACCTGCCTGAACAAGCCTTCCAGGCAAAAACCGCCGCTGCTATTCTCGTGCTTCTCGCCTTTTTGCTCGTCATGAACGGCGCTGCAATCTGGCTCCGCAACAAATTCGAACGCCGCTGGTGACACGCATGGAGACGATGACGATGGACTTGAAGTCGGTTGAGAAGTTCGAGGCCGTCGCCTCGGCTCAGATCACCGCGTCGGCGAAGCCTGCAAAGGTCGTGGCGCGCGATGTCAATGTCTTCTACGGCGAAAAGCAGGCGATCAAGAACGTGAACGTCAGCATTCCCGATCGTGGCGTGATGGCCTTCATTGGCCCATCGGGTTGCGGCAAGTCGACGTTCCTGCGCTGCATCAACCGCATGAACGATACGATTTCCTCGTGCCGCGTGACGGGCGAGATCACCATCGACAACAAGGACATCTACGACCCAAGCCTCGACGTCGTGCAATTGCGCGCCCGCGTCGGCATGGTGTTCCAGAAGCCGAATCCGTTCCCGAAATCGATCTACGACAACGTCGCCTACGGGCCGCGCATTCACGGTCTCGCTTCGACCAAGGCCGAATACGACGAGATCGTCGCGTCGGCGCTGGAAAAGGCCGGGCTGTGGACGGAAGTCAAGGATCGCCTGCACGAAAGCGGCACCGGCCTTTCGGGCGGTCAGCAGCAGCGGCTGTGCATCGCGCGCGCCATTGCCGTCAGCCCCGAAGTCATCCTGATGGACGAGCCGTGCTCCGCGCTCGATCCGATCGCAACGGCCAAAGTCGAAACGCTGATCGACGAGTTGCGCGCCAACTATTGCATCATCATCGTGACGCACTCGATGCAGCAGGCCGCCCGCGTGTCGCAGCGCACCGCATTCTTCCACCTCGGCAACCTCGTCGAGGAAGGTGATACGACCACCATTTTCACGAACCCCACGGATAAGCGCACGCAAGACTACATCACCGGCCGTTTCGGCTGACCGGCCAAGATTTCGCGCACTCCTTTTTCGGATCGGCAGAACCATGAACGAACATATCGTCAAATCCTATGAGGAAGAGCTGAAGCAGCTCGACCGCAAGATTGCGCAGATGGGCGGACTGGCGGAGAAGCTGCTCGGCCAGGCGATCGACGCCCTCGAACGCCGCGATCCGCGCCTTGCCGAAGAGGCTGTCGCCAGCGACATCACCATCGACAATCTCGAACGCGAGCTGCAGGAGCAGGTGATCCTGATGATCGCCAAGCGCCAGCCGATCGCCAACGACCTGCGCCACATCATGACCGTGCTGAAGATCGCCGGCGATCTCGAACGCATCGGCGACCTTGCCAAGAATATTGCCAAGCGCGCGCTTGCCATCATCTCGGAAAATCATCCCAAGCCCTTGATGACCGGCATGCGTCACATGGCCGAAATGGTTCAAAGCCAGTTGAAGGATGTGCTCGACAGCTTGGCTGAGCGCAACATCGAGAAAGCCATGGCCGTCTGGCACAGCGATCAGCAGGTCGACGCCATGTACAATTCGCTGTTCCGCGAACTGCTGACGTACATGATGGAAGATCCGCGCAACATCGGGCTGTGTACCCACCTGCTCTTCGGCGCCAAGAACATCGAGCGCATCGGCGACCACACGACCAACATCGCCGAGAATGTCCACTATCTGGTGCGCGGCGTGGCGTTGATGGATAGCCGGCCCAAAGGCGACAAGACGTCGACGACGCTCATCACGCCATCCAGCAATTGAGCGCTGCGTCGCGACTTTGAAATGCGACTGAGGTTGAATGCCAGCTAAAATTATCATCATCGAAGACGAAGCGGCGCTGGCCGAGCTTCTCAAGTACAACCTCGAAGCCGAAGGTTTCGACGTCGTGCATGCGAGCGATGGCGAGGAAGCCGAACTTCTGCTTTCGGAAGAGCCGTTCGATCTGGCCATCCTCGACTGGATGATCCCGAAGATCTCCGGCATCGAGTTGTGCCGGCGCCTGCGCAACCGCGCTGAAACACAGCGCCTGCCGATCGTGCTGCTGACGGCGCGCGGCGAGGAAAGTGATCGCGTGCGTGGCCTGACGACGGGCGCCGACGACTATGTGACGAAGCCGTTCTCGGTGCAGGAACTGATGGCGCGCGTCAAAGGCTTGCTGCGGCGCTCGGCACCCGAGCGGGTCAGCGACATTCTCGTGTCGGGCGACATCATGCTCGACCGGGCGGCACACAAAGTCATGCGCGGCTCGCGCGAGCTGCGCCTCGGCCCGACCGAATACCGCATGCTCGAAGTCTTTCTGGAAAGTCCGCGGCGCGTGCTGTCGCGCGGCCAGTTGCTCGATCGGGTGTGGGGACAGACGTCCGACGTCGATGAGCGCACCGTCGACGTGCATATCGGCCGCCTGCGCAAAGCGCTCATCCGCGGCAACGAGATCGACCCTATTCGCACCGTACGCGGCGCCGGCTATGTGTTCGACGGCCGCGACGCTGAAGTGATGAAATAGCTGCTCGTCTTACATCTGCTTACATCTGCAAGTCATCGCCGATCGCCCGCACGGCACACAGCCGAAGCGCGATAGCGATCACTTCGGCGTCGTCACCGACGGGTCGTTGCAGCCCTTTCGAACTTCGACCTTGACGATCATTTCGACCTGCGTCTGATCGGCAGGCGGCAGAGATTTGACGCCATCGGGTGCGGGCTTGCATGACGCAGCTTCCATGTCCGGCGCGCAGTATCCGGCACTGGTGAAATAGCCGATGCGGCGCTCGGCGAGTTCCGCGCAGGCCAGGCTGTCATAGCCCATGGCGTGTGCGCTGTGGGTGGCACCGACGAGACAGGCCGCGCACGCGACGATGAGCGTCGAAACCCGTTGTTTGCAGTGCGGCATGCTGATCCTCATTGGCGCGCGGTTGTCGGAGCGGAACAGATACGCGCGCCGCCAGCCAAACGTTACAGCGAAAACCGCCTGCGCCCGCGCAAAGGAACTACCCAGGCCACTGTACGTTGTGCTGGCACGGTATCGAACGTCGGTCGCCCCGATACAGATATCAGACGTCATCGCACGCGAAACGCTGCGTGCTTTCGGCATTGCCATCTGCCATGCCGCCAAAACATTCTTCCCCCCCCCGCACTTTCAGGAGTTTCAACATGTCTTTCACAAGCAAAATAGCATCCGCCACACTTGCGCTCGCCGTACTGACGGCGCCCGCTCTTGCCGCCGACACTGAGGCCAATCGCCAAGCTCCGGCGCCTCAAGGCACCACGGCACCCGAGTCGAACGCTAAGGCCCAGCAGCCGGGCGACGCTGGCACCAACGCGCCCGACAAGACGGCTGAAGAGAAGAATACGCAATCGCCCGGCAACGCCGAACCGACCGAACTGACCAAGAAAGCCGACGATCCGGCGTCGGCGACGGCCGGCAATCCGACGCCCCAGCCAACCAAGCCGACCGACGTGACGAAGAAAGTTGAAGAGCCGTCGTCGAGCGCCAACTAAACGTCACGGAGGCGCCTGCGTGCGCCACGACGACGACTTGCTGACGCGACGCGGCGTGGTGTGCCGACGAGCGGCATGGGTTCGTTCGCTGCTCGTCGATCGTGACGCCGCGGGCTATTCACAGCACGGCTCGGGATCATTGTGGTGTTGCATCACCACGATGGTCCCGCGCGTTGTTGAAGGCGCTGTCGTGTCGGCACTGATTTTATGGATCGGGCGTATTCAGCGTCACGGGCTCATTCGCACGTTGGCGCAACGCGCGCGAAATTTCGGCCTACCGATGTTTACAAGCGCTTACACCAGTCGCGATTGCTCGACGGCTGCTTCGATGAAGCTTGCAAACAGAGGATGCGGTTCGAACGGACGCGACTTGAGCTCGGGGTGATACTGCACACCGATGAACCACGGATGGTCTTTGTATTCGACCGTTTCCGGCAGCAGCCCATCGGGCGACAATCCGGCAAACGTCAAACCGCAGGCTTCAAGCGGCGCGCGGTAGCGCGTATTGACTTCATAGCGATGGCGGTGGCGCTCTGAGATGCGCGTATCGCCATAGATGTCCGCGATGCGGCTGCCCTCATTCAGAGATGCCGCAAAGGCGCCAAGACGCATCGTGCCGCCGAGGTCGCCACCGGCGCGGCGTTCTTCGAGTTCGTTGCCGCGCATCCATTCCGTCATCATGCCGACCACCGGCTCGGACGTATCGCCGAATTCCGTCGAACTGGCATTGGGAAATCCGGCGAGATTGCGGGCCGCTTCAAGGCACGCCATCTGCATGCCGAAACAGATGCCGAAGTAGGGCACCTTGCGTTCACGCGCGAATTTTGCGGCCAGAATTTTGCCTTCCGCGCCCCGCTCGCCGAACCCGCCCGGAACCAGAATGCCGTCAACGCCTTCGAGATAGGGCGCTGGATCTTCGTGCTCGAAGACTTCGGCTTCGATCCAGTCGAGCTTGACCTTGACGCGATTGGCGATGCCGCCATGCACCAGCGCCTCGATCAAAGATTTGTAGGCGTCCTTCAAACCCGTATATTTGCCGACGATCGCAATCGTCACTTCACCCTCGGGTGCGGCGATGTTGTGGGAAATGTTTTCCCAGCGCGTCAGATCAGGTTTCGGTGCGCCCGTGATGCCGAACGCCGACAGCACTTCGCGGTCGAGCCCTTCGCGATGATAGGCAAGCGGCACATCGTAGATCGATGCCACGTCGAGCGCCTGAATGACCGCTTCGGAGCGGACGTTGCAGAAGAGCGCGATCTTCTTGCGCTCGCCAACCGGGATTTCACGGTCCGAACGGCAAAGCAGAATATCGGGCTGAATGCCGATCGAGCGCAGTTCCTTGACGGAGTGCTGTGTCGGCTTTGTTTTGAGTTCGCCGGCCGACGGAATGTACGGCATCAGCGTGAGATGGATGTAGACCGACGAACCGCGCGGCAACTCGTTGCCAAGCTGGCGAATGGCTTCAAAGAACGGCAAGCCTTCGATGTCGCCCACCGTGCCGCCGATCTCGGTCAGCACGAAATCGACATCCTCGTTGCCGCTGACGACGAACTGTTTGATCGCGTCGGTGACGTGCGGAATGACCTGCACCGTGCCGCCGAGGTAATCGCCGCGCCGCTCCTTGGCGAGGATGTCCTGATAGATGCGGCCGGTGGTGATGTTGTCGGCCTTGCGCGCCGGAACGCCGGTGAAGCGCTCGTAATGGCCAAGGTCGAGATCGGTTTCAGCGCCGTCGTCGGTGACGAACACTTCGCCGTGCTGATACGGGCTCATCGTGCCCGGATCGACGTTGAGATAGGGATCGAGCTTTTTCAGCCGAACCGTGTACCCGCGCGCTTGAAGAAGCGCGCCGAGGGCTGCGGATGCGAGGCCTTTGCCGAGAGAGGAGACCACGCCGCCGGTTATGAAGATGTACCGCTGCATGGGCCTTTCGTCTCGCACGGCTGATCCACGATTCGAAAGCGGCAAATTGGCCTCATCCACCGGACATTGTGATTAGCGGCACGATAAACCCCTGAGACTGGCGACAAATCAGGCAATCACCAGCCGTCGTTCAGCGGTCGAACAGGTCGCTCGGGTTAGCGGTTCTGCGGCACCTGATCAGGGAGGCGCGCGCCCGGCGCCGTCTGCAGGCTGTCGAGTACGCCGCCGCGGCCTTCAGGAGCTTTGGGAGCTTCGCCCGGTACGGCCGGACCGGAGGTCGCGGGTGTCACACCGTCGAAGGCGGAGCCCTTGGGAGCTGAGTGTTTGGCGAGCAACGTCAGTGCGATGGACGTTGTGAAGAACGCGGCGGCCAGCATGGCCGTTGAGCGCGTCAGCAGGTTGGCGGTGCCGCGACCGGTCAGAAAGCCGCCCGATCCGCCGCCGCCCATGCCAAGTGCGCCGCCTTCGGACTTCTGCAGCAGCACGACGCCGACCAGCGCGGCCGCAATCATGAGGTGAACGACGAGCAGAACGGTAGCCATGGCAGATCGGCCTTTCACGGGCGAAACGAGGGATCGAGGGGCTTCTACACCACTCGCGCGGTGGGGGGAAGTGGCTTGGACAATAGGCGTGGGATGACGCAATTTTTCAGCGTCGGGAACGGCTTGGTCGCACCCTGCGCCGAGCCAAGCCTGAGCTGCGCGCAAAGTTAGGGCTGCGTGCCCTGGAGACCGAATTCGCTAGGATTGGACGGCGTATAGGCATCGTTGGCCTTGCGCTTCTGCGAGGCCGTTTCAGACCGCACAGCAGCAGGCGCCGGCTTCACGGGGGCCGGCTTCGGCGCACCCGCCGTGGCCGCGGCTTTGGGGGCGGGCTTGGCGGCATCGGTGGCCGCGGCGTTGGAGGCCGGCTCAGCGGCACCCTGGCCTGCCGCAGGTGTCGGTGCTTGCGTCGGTGCCGGCGAAGCTTTTGCAGCGGCGCCGGACGCTTTCGGCGGTTTCACGTTGGCCGGTGCCGGCTCGATGATGACCGGCGGCGCGGGTGCGCTTTCAGCCGGACGCGCCTTCGATGTCTTCTGAGACGGCGTTGGCGTCGGCGAGACCCGCCCCGGCACACCGAGTTGATCCGGGCTCTCGCCGTCCGTTCTGGTGCCTGCGGCGCCAGTGCCCGCAGCGCCCGCGCCTGCCGCCGGCTTCGAAGAATCGAGCGCGTTCGGATTGAACTCCAATTCCTTCGCCGCTTCGCCTGCGCGCTCGGCGTCCAACGTCAGCGTCACCTGCCGGCAGGCGAATTTCAGTTGCTCATCGAGCATGATGTAATGCTGCACTTCACGCAGCCGCTCCGCCGACAGATTGGCCGAGCCCCATTCCGCGCCACGCTGCAAATCGGCAAGAATGCCGCTGTCGACAAAGCGCACCTGATCCGCCTTCAACTGATCGCACGCTTCCTTGTCGAGCTTGGGCTGGCCGGCGATTGCGCCCGTCGCTGTCAGCGCCAACGCAAGGCCTGCGAACAGCCAACCGAGCCACGCGCCGGAGAGGGCACCACGGGGCCCGAAATTCACATCCTGCTGCATCATCAGCCTTCGTAAGCACGAACAATGGCGAGAAAATCACGGGCCTTGAGGCTGGCTCCGCCCACCAGGGCGCCGTTGACATTCGGCACGCCCAGCAACTCCTTGGCATTATCGGGCTTTACCGATCCGCCGTAAAGAATGCGCATGTGCCCGCCGTCGCCGCCAAACCGGGCTTCGAGGTCGCGGCGAATGGCCTCGTGCACAACGGCCACGTCCTCAACCGTTGGCGTCAGGCCGGTGCCGATGGCCCAAACCGGTTCATAGGCGATGACGGTGTTTGCAGCCGACGCGCCATCCGGCAGCGACGATTTGAGTTGCCGCGACACCACATCGAGTGTCAGCCCGGCGCGACGCTCACCCTCCGTTTCGCCAATGCAGACAATGGCAATTAATCCGGCGCGATGGGCCGCTGCCGCTTTGGACTGCACGATCGCGCTTGTCTCGCCATGGTCCGCCCGTCTCTCGGAATGGCCGACAATGACGGCCGTGGCGCCGGCATCGCGCAGCATCTCTGCCGAAATATCGCCTGTATGGGCGCCACTGACCTTGGCGTGGCAATCCTGTCCGCTGACCAAAACCGGGCCATTTGCGAGCGTCCGCGCCAGGGCCATGACCAGCGTTGCCGGCGGCGCGATCATAACGTCGGCAGCCACAGTGGCGGTGAGACCGGCCGCGACCGCGGTCGCTTCGTCCAGCGCTGCGGCCAAACCGTTCATCTTCCAGTTTCCGGCCACCAGCGGCCGGATGGACGTGCCTTTGCTTTCGCGCATCCCTACCCGTTTCCCTCGCCCTTTAATCCGGACCGTCAGGCCGACCCGCCGCCGCGACGGCCTCGACCGTCCGCCCCCGCACGCATTCCCGCCCTTGCAATCGCCGACGGGCTGCGCTTCATATCACGCCATGCCGTCTCGTCACGCACGGGATTCTCGAACTTTGTGCCTTCCGGCGCCGGAACTCTCGCTCTCCAGCGAACGATAAAGAGCCGCGCCCCTAAACACGGGAAACGTTCCTCCATGCTTGAGTCCATGAGACGCGGCGCCCAAACCTGGGTGGCGAAGCTGCTTTTCGGATTGCTTGTCCTCTCGTTCTCCGTCTGGGGCGTTGCCGACGTATTCACGGGATGGGGCCGCGGCGCTGTCGCAACGGTCGGCTCGCAGGCGATCACAGCCGATGAGTTCAGCCGTCAGTTCCAAAGCGAACTCGACCGCTTCTCGGAACAGGCGAAGACCCGCCTCACCGCCGAACAGGGACGTGCGCTTGGCCTTGATCGCCGCGTGCTCAACCAGCTCATGGCGAACGCGGCCTTTGAATCGCACGCAGCCCAGCTTGGCCTTTCGCTGTCGGATGCGACGGTTGCCGATCTCGTCGCCAACGATCCCGATTTCGTCGGACCCGACGGCAAGTTCTCGCGCATGGCCTTCGATTCCATCCTGCGCCAGATCGGGCTCAGCGAGCAGGCCTTCATCGCGCTGCGCCGGCGCGACGAAATCCGCAATCAGCTTCTTGGCGCGTTCGTCAAAGGTCAAACGGTGTCAAAGCCGATGATCGAATTGATGCACGCCTATGAGAACGAGACGCGCGTCATCGAATACGTCAACGTCAATCCCGACAAGGTGCCGGCCGTTACCGAACCCGACGACGCCAAGCTGAAGGAACTCTATGAGGCCGGCAAATCGCAGTACATGACGCCGGAACTGAAAAAGTTCGAGGTGCTGATGCTGACGGTCGATGACCTGAAGAAGACCATCGAGGTCAGCGACGAAGACATTGCCAAGACGTTCGAAGCGACGAAGGACAGCTATTCGGTTCCCGAACAGCGCCGCATCCAGCAGATCGCCTTCAAGGATAAGGCCGCAGCCGACGCCGCGAAGGTGGCGCTCGACGGCGGCAAGAGTTTCGGCGACGTCGCCAAGGACGCAGGCGCGAAAGACACCGACGCCGACCTCGGCCTGATCGCCAAGAAGTCGCTGATCGACAAGACAATCGCGGACGCCGCTTTCGCGCTCGAAAAAGACAAGATCTCCGACGTTATCGTCGGCCGCTTCGCCACCGTTCTCCTGCGCGTGACTCAGATCGAGCCCGGCGTTGTGAAAACCCTCGCCGACGTCAAGGACCAGGTGAAGGACAAGCTCGCATCGGAAAAGGCCCGCACCGCACTGCAGGACAAGCACGATGACATCGACGATAACCGCAACGCCGGCAAGACGTTGAAGGACATCGCCGACAGCATGAAGCTGACCTACAAGGAAATCGCCGGCGCCGACAAAAATGGCATGATGCTCGATGGCAAGCCGGCGCTCGAAACGCCCGATTTGCGCAAGATCATGACCAACGTCTTCGCGCCCGACGCCG
>JBOFCQ010000341.1:0-2876 GCA_051646145.1 Hyphomicrobium sp. | reverse complement strand
CACGGAGCAAACCGTATTCGAGGAGATGTACGCCAGCGGCGATCAACCGAAGATTCGTCGCGAAGGCTTCTCGCTCTTCGACATGAAACGCTATCTCGAGAATCACGGCTTCGAGGCCGACGGTTTCGAAGCACCGCTCGACAAGCTTCAAAGTGCGGGCATACCCGCCATCGTGCTGATCAACGAAAACGGCTACAACCACTTCGTCGTGGTCAAAGGGCTGCGCGAAGGGCGCGTCCTGGTCGGTGATCCGTCGGGCGGAACGCGGGCCATGACCCAAGCGGCATTCGAGGCGATGTGGACGAATGGCATTCTCTTCGTCGTCAGCAACCGTCAAGAGCTTGCGAAGTTCAACGTCGCATCGGAGTGGGCTGCGCTGCCAAGAGCGCCCATCGCAAACGGAATCAGTCGCGACGGCTTGTCTGGCCTCGTGATCCTCAAGGCCGGCCCTTCGGACTTTTGACGCGCGCAACTCGCATGCCCATGAAGCCCACACCAACCAAGGTGGTCCTGCTGATGTCAGCGGCCGGGCTCGGCATGTCATTGCCAGGCTTGGCCCTCGCGTCGCGGGACAACGACCCGACTGACCACCTACTGCGCTTCGGCGCTCCTTCGAGAACCGAACCCGCCTGCCACGCACGCAGTCTGGACGCGTTGGCGTCTTGCACGCTTTCGGGTGCCGGCGAGTCACAGTCGCTGTTCCTTGCGTCCGCCGATCGGCTGAATGAGCTCAAGGCGTCATTCAGCGCGATGGATAGCCCCGCCGCTAGTGTGCACGCAGATCCAGCTGAAGCGGCGGCCGGCCGCGACGGGCTGCGCAGGGACGACGAAGGGCCGGTTCCTCAGCCTGCGGTGCTGGCCCGGGTTACCGACCGTTCACACCGCGATCCCGAGCAAGACGCTCCCGCAGCGGTTTGGCTGGAAAGCTCGACGGAAGCAGCGCGCAACGCTTCGACAAACACCAATGGGCCTGCCCGACCCGTTCGTTCGGCGCCCGTCACCTTGGACCAAGCCGCGGCCGAGCTATCCGATGGCGGTGCTAACCATCAGGCCGATCAGCGCGTCAGCGTTGCGAAGCCGGCGCTTGCCGGCAAGGTGGAGCCGGGTGGCCTCGCGACACACCGTGCGGCGCAGGTCGACGAAGCGGCGCCGTTCGACGACATGGGCGCGAAGTCCCCCAACACCGTGGACTTGCGGGTGGCCGATGGCAGCGGTGTGCGCATCCGAGTCGATGCCACCACGGAAGCGATGGACTCTGCGTCGCTGGACAGCGTCTGGGCCGCGCTGACCGAGGTTCTAGGATCTCAGCTCGACGAGCCGTCGCCCGCGGTTACCGCGTTGCGCCGCCCCGTTGAAGCATCGAAATCACATGACGCATCCGGTTTGTCGGCGGCCAGGGTTGCTCTCGACCCCGTGCTGGACGGGTCGGCGTCTACGCTTGCCTCGGGCCTCGGCGGAATCGACGGGCTTTGGGGTTCGAGCGAAGTCGACCCGATCGTGGTGGCGTCCTCACACAGTGAGAAGATTCTGCTGAGCCTGGCTGCGCTGCGCTCGCCAGAGGCTTTGGAAGTTGGCTCGCGCGCCGGCGCGATGAAGAAGACCATAGTCGTGGGGCACACCGAAAAGGTTTTGGAAGCGCTGACACTCTTTCAGCCACGGAAGTCCAGACGCGTTGACCTGGCATGCGCTCGGTTGCAAGACGACTCGGAACAAGACGCCACACAGCACAGCCCAGTGCAGACCGGGGATGCGGTGTCGCGGACTGGCGCAACGGCGATCGATATGTCCGCGAATGCAGTCGACATCCCACTCCAGCTTTCGCCGCCACATGCCGCGCGATCGGCAGAGCTCGTGCCGCGAACTGAGCCCACCAGCGCAGTCGTACTGCCCATGCCTTCGGCTGGACGTGTCGAACGACACGCGTTCGGTCGTGATACGGTGGCGCTGAGTGGTGACCGGCTGAACGAAGTGCGGGGTGGTTTTACGACCGATACAGGATTGAAGGTGTCGTTCGGAATCGAGCGCGCGGTCTATCTCAACGGCAACCTTGTCACCACCACCAGCCTGAACATCGCCGACCTGTCCAAGATTTCAGGCGGTCAAGCTCAGGTCACGGGCACAGGCACTGGAAGCCTGGCGATCGTGCAAAGCGGGGCCGGGAATCTCTTTTCGCCAACGTCGATCTCGTCGACTGCGGCCGGCACAGTGATCCAGAACACCCTGGACAATCAAAAGATCAACACAGTGACGCGCATCGACGCGGTGGTCAACTCTGCCGGCATCATGAGGTCGATCAACCTGCAGTCGTCAATGCGCAGCGCCGTCATCGACTCTTTGCGGCGGTAACTCGGCCACAGCGCAAGCATTGCGCCCAACGGTCCTTGCCAGGTCGCGGACGCGTGACAGCAAGGCGCCGGCGCCAGGGCCTGCGCCCTCCCTCAGAAGGACATGGGGTACCTCAGGGACAACGTGACGTCCGGCGAGTCCCGCGTCACCCCGACGCCCAGCGTGAAGTTGATGTTGCTGGTCGGAGTCAGGCGATACGAAACACCGACCAACATGGTTCCGAGCTGCAGCCGAACCGCGTCCGCCGGGGTCTGCCCATTGATCTTGGTCGGCTCCACCGAGTTCTGGTCGTAGCCCAGACTGAGTGACATCTTGTCATTCAAGCCCAGGCCGATGCCGAAGTTGAATCCGAGGATTCCACCGGGTGCAACCGTCCCGATGTTTTCCGGGCGAGTGCCGCCAGCGCCGTCATCGATGTTCAGCGTCACGTTGTCACGCGCGAACGAATAGAGATAGTTCAAGCTGCCAAAGAGCACGACCGGGTCGGACGGGTAAAGAACCGTGAACCCACCTTGCAACCCGTAAAAGCC
>JBOFCQ010000308.1:0-15818 GCA_051646145.1 Hyphomicrobium sp. | reverse complement strand
GGCATGTCGGCCGCCAAGAGTGTCGCAGCCGTCGTCGCACAGCGGCGTGCTGACGGCGTTGAACCCCTGACGTTCGGCATGGTCTACCCCTTCTCGTGCCATAACTACGATCTGCGCCATTGGCTGGCCTCGGCAGGTGTCGATCCCGACAACGACGTCAATTTGATCGTTGTGCCGCCGCCGCTGATCGCGGGAAGCTTGAAATCGGGCCGAATTGACGGATTTTGCGTCGGCGAGCCGTGGAATAGCGTGGCCGTTGCCGACGGTAGCGGCGTCATCGTTGCGACCAAAGCGGAACTGTGGGGCGCAAGCCCGGAAAAGGTCCTCGCGGTCCGATCCGACTTCGCCGCATCATCTCCGGATACGGTGATGGCACTCATCCGCGCACTGCACCACGCCTGCAAATGGCTCGACGCGCCATCACATCGCAAGACTGCCGCTGAGATCTTAGCCCAGCCGGCCTATATCGGCATCGACGCCGGAATTCTGCAGCGCGCGCTGACCGATGACCTCGTGCGCACCGAAGGCTATGCCGGCCAGCACACGACGGATGTCGTCGTCTTCAACAAGGGCGGCGCGAATTTTCCGTGGGTGTCGCATGCGGTTTGGCATCTGACGCAAATGATCCGCTGGGGCCAGGTGCGCCGCCCCTTCGACATCGTGGACGTCGCGCGACGCGTCTATCGACCGGATCTGTTCCGCGCCGCCGTCGCGGAGGTCAATGTGACGCCGCCAGACGTCGACGCAAAGCCGGAAGGTGGTGGTCGTTTCTTCGGTGGCGAGTCATTCGACCCGAACGATCCGTTGGACTATCTCGAGCATGTCGCTCTGCGCGATCGCAGCGTCGATCTGGCATCGTTCGAGACGGCGCGGCGGTCAGAGCTTTAATGCCGATTCTCGCGGCAGCGCATTACCGCGATGCACAATAATTGCTCAAACTCGCAAGCTGGCGCCGCTTCGCGAAAGTCACTATTTTTGTTTTATTACAAAACGTTGAATAATTTTTTGTGCGTGGCACACTTCTTGTAAATCAGTTCCCATCGACCCGGGCCACGGCGGCCTTGGTTTTCACGGTGTCTCACTGACGGGGCGCCACGGCAACGCTGCTTTCGACGACAGGAACTGGGGCGAACGACCGCTCTGCATCCATCGTTGCGAGCAGCGTTTTTTTTATTTCAACGCGGCCATTGCCAGCGAACAGACGCGGCACGGCCAGTGAGGGGACCACTCGATGACACGCAAACACACCGGCTCTTCGATCACGGCTCACTCTGGCGCAGACGTCTCTCGTCGCACGCTGTTGAAGACATCGGCGACAGCCGCACTGATTGCCGCCGCCAAGTCCGTTGTTCCAGGCGGCGCGAGCGTGGCATGGGCCGCCGGTCCCGAAGTGACGACAACTAAGCTCGGCTACATTGCGCTGACTGACGCTGCACCGCTCATCATCGCCAAGGAGAAAGGCTTCTTCGCCAAGCACGGCGTGCCGGACGTCGAAGTCTTGAAGCAGGCGTCGTGGGGCGCGACGCGCGACAACATGGCGCTCGGCTCGGCGGCCAACGGTATCGATGGCGGTCACATCCTCAGTCCGAAGCCCTACCTCTATGCGACCGGCAAGGTGATGCAGAACAACCAGCCGCTGCCGATGTACACGCTGCTGCGCTTGAACGAAGACTGCCAGGGCCTCTCGGTATCGAATGCCTACAAGGATTTGAACGTCGGCACCGACTGCTCGGCGCTGAAAGAAGCGTTCGCGAAAAAGAAGGCCGAAGGCAACGACGTCAAATGCGCCATGACGTTCCCCGGCGGCACGCACGACCTTTGGCTGCGTTATTGGTTGGCCGCCGGCGGCATTGATCCCGATAAGGACGTTGCAACCATCGTCGTTCCGCCCCCGCAAATGGTGGCCAATATGAAGGTTGGCACCATGGACGCATTCTGCGTCGGTGAACCGTGGAACGAACAGCTCGTCAATCAGGACATCGGCTTCACGGCGGCAACGACGGGTGAACTCTGGTTCAAACATCCGGAAAAAGTTCTCGGCATGCGCGCCGATTGGGTCGACGCCAATCCAAAGGCCACGCTCGCCATCATGATGGCGACGATGGAAGCGCAGCAGTGGTGCGAGAAGATGGAAAACAAAGATGAGATGGCCAAGATCATAGGCCAGCGGCAATGGTTCAACGTGCCCGTCGCCGACATCATCGGCCGCATCAAGGGCGACATCAATTACGGCCGCGGAAAAACGGTGAAAGCGTCAAACTTGCTCATGAAATACTGGGGCAAGAATGGCGAGGTCTCCTATCCCTGGAAGAGCCTCGACACCTGGTTCGTCACCGAAAACATGCGGTGGGGCAAGTTCGACGCGGCAACCGACATCAAAGCGCTCGTCGACAAAACCAACCGCTCCGACATCTGGCTTGAAGCCGCCAAGGGCCTCGGACTTGCCAATGGCCCAACCGGCGACAGCCGCGGCGTCGAAACATTCTTCGACGGAAAGGTCTTCGATCCCGCAAACCCGGCCGCTTATCTCGCATCGCTGAGCATCAAGCGCATCGCGTGACGACAAACCGTGACGCGTCGCCAACGCGCACCGACGGAGTTTCGAGAATGAACGCACTGACATCGACCAGCAAATTGATCACGACGCCCGCCGGGCCGCTGCCATCCAGTGTGGCAGCGGCAGCGGCGAAGGTTCCAGCGTTCGCCACGGCAACGCCCGCAACTCCCACGGCGGCCCCAACGCATCGCGAGAAACGTCAGCTTAATGGCCGTGTCATTGCGATCATGCACAGCGTGTTGCCGCCGCTGCTGGTCGTCTTGGCGCTGCTCGTGTTCTGGGAACTAGCGTGCTCCAGTCCGAAATCGGCGCTGCCGTCACCGACGCGGATCTGGACCGAATCCAGTGATCTCATCACGCAACCGTTCTTCGTCAACGGCACGCAGGACATCGGGCTCGGCTGGCGCGTGCTGACAAGCTTGCAGCGCGTTGCGGTGGGCTTCGGTCTTGCGGCGTTTGTCGGCATCTCGCTTGGCGCGCTTGTTGGCCAAAGTGTCTGGGCCATGCGCGGCCTTGATCCGATCTTCCAAGTTCTGCGCACCGTGCCGCCGCTCGCCTGGCTGCCGATTTCTCTCGCAGCCTTCCGCGACAGTGCGCCATCAGCCATTTTCGTGATCTTCATTACATCGATATGGCCGATCATCATCAACACCTCCGTCGGCATTCGCAACATTCCGCAAGACTACCGCAACGTCGCCGAAGTGCTGCGCCTCAATCAAATCGAATACTTCTGGCGCATCATGGTGCCCGCCGCCGCGCCTTATATCTTCACGGGCCTGCGCATCGGCATCGGCCTTTCCTGGCTCGCCATCGTTGCCGCCGAAATGCTGACGGGCGGCGTGGGCATCGGCTTCTTCATCTGGGATGCGTGGAACTCCTCGAAGCTCTCCGACATCATCGTCGCGCTCGCCTACATCGGACTGACCGGCTTCATCCTCGACAGGCTCGTCGCGCTTGCCGGTCGCATCGTCACGCGCGGCACATCACAGGCTTGAGGAGAACGACCATGATCGCACCGCTCAACCCGGTATCGCACACGGCACCCGTCGCCCGGCCCGCCGGCAGCGCGTTCCTGAAACTCGAGAACGTCGACAAGTCGTTCACGCGTGACGGCAAGAATTCCTATGTTCTCGACGACGTCAATCTTGTGATGAAGCAAGGCGAGTTTGTTTCCATCATCGGGCATTCCGGATGCGGCAAATCCACGATGCTCAATCTCATCGCCGGCTTGACGCAGGTGACGCGCGGCGTCGTGCTTCTCGAAAACCGCGAAGTCAAGGAGCCCGGTCCGGATCGCGCGGTCGTATTCCAGAACCACTCGCTGCTGCCGTGGCTGACGGTCTATGACAACGTCAAGATCGCCGTCGACAAGGTGTTTCGCGCCACCAAGTCTCGGGCAGAGCGCCACGCCTGGACAATGCATAATCTCGAGCTCGTCAACATGGCGCACGCCAAGGACAAGCGGCCGGCCGAAATTTCGGGCGGCATGAAACAGCGTGTCGGCATTGCGCGCGCGCTGGCCATGGAACCCAAGGTTCTGCTGATGGACGAACCGTTCGGCGCGCTCGATGCGTTGACCCGCGCCCAATTGCAGGACACCGTCATGGACATTCATGCGCGCCTCGGCAACACCGCGATCATGATCACCCATGACGTCGACGAAGCCGTGCTTCTGTCGGATCGCATCGTCATGATGACAAACGGACCCTCTGCAACGATCGGAGACATCCTGAGCGTGCCGCTGGCACGGCCGCGCAAACGCTTGGACCTCGTGTCCGATCCGACATACATCCGCTGCCGCGAGGGCGTTCTCAAATTCCTTTATGAGCGCCACAGCACGCCGAACCTCGTGGCCGCGGAGTAACGCCTGATGAAGCGCTCGAAATTGCTCGTCATCGGCAATGGCATGGCCGGGTTGCGCCTCATCGAGGAACTCGTCGAAGCGGCACCGCACACGTTCGACATCACGGTTGTCGGCGAAGAGCCAGATCCTGCCTACAACCGCGTCTTGCTGTCGCCGCTGCTTGCCGGCGAGATCACGGCCGCAGACGTCGCGATGAAGCCGCGTGCCTGGTATGAGGCACATGGCATCGCACTCCTGAGTGGCATCAGTGTGCGATCGCTCGATACCAATCGTCAAACGGCTGAATTGTCGAACGGCGACACGCTCGCCTTCGACAGGTGCGTACTTGCAACGGGCTCGGACCCGATCCGGTTGCCGGTGCCGGGTGCCACGCTGGATGGCGTCGAGGTCTTCCGGTCGATGCAGGATATCGCCAGGCTTTCCGCCGCCGCCAGCCTCGGTGCACGCGTCGTCGTGATCGGCGGCGGATTGCTCGGCATCGAAGCCGCCTACGGGCTGAAGCGCGCCGGCGGTAACGTCACGCTCGTCCACATCATGGATCGGTTGATGGAACGCCAGCTCGACGACGATGCGGCGTCGCTGCTGGAGGCGGCGCTTGCCGGCAAAGGCATCGACATCTGCCTCAATGCTGAAACATCGCATGTCGAGCCCCGCGCCGACGCCGACGATCGCGTTGCGGCGCTTGTTCTGAAAGATGGACGCCACATCGCCGCCGATGTCATCGTGATGGCTGTCGGCATAAAACCGCGGGCGACGTTGGCCGCGGCATCCGGCATCGCGTGCGGGCGCGGCATTATCGTTGACGACCGCATGCAAACCAGTCGCAACGGCATCTTCGCAATTGGCGAATGCGCTGAACATCGCGGCACCGTCTACGGTCTCGTCGAACCGGCTTACGATCAGGCAAAAATTGCCGCGCGCGCATTGCTCGCGCAAGAAGGTGTCTACGACGGCACGGTGCTCGCGACCAATCTCAAGGTCTCGGGCGTGCCGGTGTTTTCCGCCGGAGACTTCATCGGTCGCGGGGCGGAGCATATCGTTTGGCGCGACGATCACGCGGGCAGCTATCGCAAGTTCGTCGTCGCCGGTGATCGGCTGATGGGCGTGATTCTGATCGGCGATACCACCGATGCGCTGTGGTATCGCGACCTCATTCGCTCGGGCGCGCCGGTCGCGTCGTTCCGTCCCACGCTGGCCTTCGGTCGGTCGTATGCGGAGGCCGCATAATGACAGCCGACGCCTTCACGGAAGAACAGAAGCGCTATCTCGAAGGCTTCGTTTCGGGCGTGCAATCGTCGCGCGTCGCGGCCGGCATGAAGCCGCTTGGCAGCATCAGTGGCGGTGTTGCCGAGCCGGTCGGTCCGGACGCCGTACACTTGAAGGCCATGGCGCGCGTCGAAGCTGAAGGCCGCAAGTTATCGAACGAGGAAAAGGCCAAGCGTGACGACCCGCCGCTGGACGCGTACCCACGCTTGAAAGCGGACGCCGAGGCTGGGCAATTCCCGAAAGGCGTCGATAATTTTCGCTGGCGCTTCCACGGCCTGTTCTACGTTGCGCCGGCACAGGATTCCTTCATGTGCCGCCTGCGCATTCCAAACGGCATCCTCTCACATTGGCAATTCGCCGCTGTGGCTGACTATGCCGACCGCTTCGGTGGTGGTTACGCGCACGTCACGACGCGCGCCAATCTGCAAATTCGCGACATCAAGGCCGAGCATGGTCCGGCGCTCATCGAGGCATTGAGCGATGTCGGCCTCACACCCAAAGGGTCCGGCGCAGACAACATCCGCAATGTCACCGGATCGGCGACGGCGGGCATCGATCCGCAGGAGTTGCTCGACACGCGGCCCTATGCGCGCCAGTGGCATCATCACATTTTGAATTGCCGCACGCTCTATGGCTTGCCGCGCAAGTTCAATGTCTCTTTTGAAGGCGGCGGCGCGATCCCGACGCTCGAGGATACGAACGACATTTCGTTTACGGCCGCTCGAAAGCTGGACGCCAGCGCCGGCGGGGCAGGCAACGACGGGGACGTCTGGTTCCGCCTGGGCCTCGGCGGCATCACGGGGCACAAAGACTTCGCCCGCCCGACCGGCGTTTACGTTCGGCCGGCTGACGCAACGCGCGTTGCTGACGCCATCATCCGCGTCTACATCGACCACGGCGACCGCACAGACCGCAAGAAGGCGCGCCTCAAGTATGTGCTCGACAGTTGGGGCTTCGAGAAATTTCTGACTGAAGTTGAAGCGCGTCTCGGCACATCGCTCGCACGTTTTCCCGACGACGCGTTCGCACCGAGCCCGCCGCAGAACCGATTGGCGCATGTCGGTGTTCACGCACAAAAGCAGGCGGGCAAGGTTTGGATCGGCGTCGTGCTTCCGGTCGGACGCATGACCAGCGATCAGATGCGCGCGCTCGCCGCCATGTCTCAACGCTATGGTGATGGCGACGTGCGCCTCACGGTTTGGCAGAACCTGCTCATCTCGGGCGTATCAGCAGATGATGCGCCCGCCGTGGCCGATCGGTTAGCCGAAATCGGTCTTTCATGCGCGGCATCCAGCGTCCGCGCCGGGCTTGTCGCGTGCACCGGGGCGCCGAGTTGCAAGTTCGCCGCCGCCAACACAAAAGGCACGGCGGAGGCCATCGCCCAGTTCGTCGAACCGCGCCTTGCTCTCGATAGCCCGATCAATATTCACCTGACGGGCTGCCATCATTCGTGTGCTCAGCATTACATCGGCGATCTCGGATTGATCGCCTGCAAGGTGCCGCTGGCCGCTGACAGCGATGATACCGTGGACGGCTTTCATATCCACGTCGGCGGTGGATTCGGTGCGGACGCGTCCATCGCACGCGAGTTGTTCTCCAATGTGCCGGTTGAAGACTGCCCCGCTGCCGTCCTCCGTGTCTTGAAGGCCTACATGGCCAACCGCTCCGGCCCGTCCGAGGCCTTCGTCGCCTTTGCGCGGCGCCATGACACGACTGCGCTCGCCGCACTTGCCGCTCAACAGGAGACGGTGGAATGACAATTCACGAGCCGGCACCCAAACCCGTTCCCCTCATTCCGGAAACCGCGCCGTTCTCGCTCGAGCAGCGGTCGTGGTTGAATGGTTTTTTCGCGGGCCTGCTGTCGCTGGACCACCAGCCATCGATCAGCGCGGTGCATGGCGTGCCCGATGTCGCCGCGAAGGCACTGGCCGGCAGCGACGACGACGCTCCGTGGCACGATCCCGCAATGGCCATCGATGAGCGTATGGCGCTCGCCGAAAGCCGTCCAATGCGCCGGCAGCTCTATGCGGCGATGGCGCAGCAAGATTGCGGACAATGCGGCTATCTGTGCGAGAGCTATGCCGACAACCTTGCAAGCGGCACGGAAAAGCGCGCCAATCTCTGCGTGCCGGGCGGCAAAGAAACGTCGCGGATGCTGAAGAAGCTGCTTGAGGCCGCACCGACGGCAGAGACGCCAGCGAAGACCAATCAAGCCGTCACGCCGGCAATCGCGAAATCGGCGGAGGCCGACGCGCCCGGCTACAGCCGCGAAGCTCCAGTGTCAGCGGTCTTCAAATCAGCGACGCGGCTCAGCGCTGCTGCCTCGGATAAAGACACGCGCCACATCGTCTTCGATCTTTCGGCAACGACGCTTGCATATCAACCCGGCGACAGCTTCGGCCTCATGCCGACAAACGACCTCGCACTCGTTGATGCCGTTTTGGCCGCCATGAAAGCGCCAGCCGATTTTCCGATCGGCGCACGCACGTTCCGCGATGTGCTGACATCCGATTACTCGCTTGGCCTTGCGCCCGACATGCTGTTCGAACTGGCCAGCTATATGGTCGGCGGCGAGCGACGGCAGAAGCTGAAAGCGTTGGCCAAGGGGCAAGACCCCGATGGCGATGCCGAGACGTTCGACGTGCTGCGGGTGCTCGAGACCTTCGGGCCGATGCATCCGGACCCTGAAGCGTTCCTCGAATGCCTCGAACCGCTGCAGCCGCGCCTGTATTCGATTTCATCGTCGCCGCTCGCAACGCCCGGCGAGTTGCATCTCACCGTTGATGCCGTGCGTTATGCCATTGATGGCCGCCAGCGCCTTGGTGTTGCCTCGACATACCTCAGCGATCGGGCACAGGACGGCGATCACGTCAGCGTCTACATTCAGAAGGCCCACGGGTTCGCGCTGCCGGCCGATCCGGCGACGCCGATCATCATGGTTGGCCCCGGCACCGGCATCGCGCCGTTCCGATCGTTCCTCTGGCACCGTGCCGCCGCGAACGCTCCCGGCAAGTCCTGGCTGTTCTTCGGTCACCAACGCGAGGCCAACGATTTCCTCTATCGCGATGAGCTTGACGCGCTCTCGCGCAATGGCACCTTGACGCGCCTTTCAACGGCATGGTCTCGCGACGGAGACAAGAAGGTCTACGTTCAGGATCGCATCCGCGAAGCTGGTGATGAGGTTTGGGCGTGGCTGAAATCCGGCGCGCACTTCTATGTCTGCGGCGATGCCAAGCGCATGGCGAAAGATGTCGAAACCGCCATTGCAGATGTTGCGGAAGCCCACGGCCACATGAGCGCGGCCGGCGCTAGAGACTTCGTCAGCGAACTCAAGGCTGCAGGCCGTTATCAAGCGGACGTCTACTGATGAGCGCCGCGGCGGCACCGGCCGCAGCCGCAATCAAAACAACATGCCCCTACTGCGGCGTCGGCTGCGGCGTTATTGCCGAACCGGATGGCAAGGGTGGCGCGACGATTTCGGGCGATGTAGACCATCCGGCGAATTTCGGACGTCTGTGCTCGAAGGGTTCCGCACTCGGCGAAACACTAGCGACGACCTCGCGCCTGGCCAATCCCGCAATTGGCGACCGCGATGTTGCTTGGGACGACGCCATCAGCCATGTGGCCGGTGAACTCGCGCGCATCTCAGCCACGCACGGTCCACAGTCCATCGCCTTCTATCTCTCCGGCCAGTTGCTGACCGAGGACTATTACGTCGCCAACAAGCTGGCGAAGGGGTTCATCGGCACTCCCAACGTCGATACGAACTCGCGACTGTGCATGGCTTCGTCCGTCGCCGGCCACAAACGTGCGTTCGGCGCCGACATTGTGCCCGGCAACTATGACGATTTCGACAGCGCCGATCTCGTGGTGCTCGTTGGATCGAACACGGCGTGGTGCCACCCCATTCTCTATCAGCGCATGCAGGCGCAGCGCGCGGCGCGCGGCATGAAGGTCGTCACCATCGATCCCCGCCGCACGGCAACGACTGAAGGCAGCGACGTGCAACTCAGCCTCGCAGCCGGTTCCGACACATGCTTGTGGAACGGCCTGCTGGTATGGCTGGTCGATCATGGCCACGACGATTCATCTTTCGTGCGCGCCCACACCGATGGGTTCGACGACGCATTGGCCATGGCGCGCGAACGTGCCGGCACCATCGCGAAAGTGTCGTTGCACACCGGACTGCCGCCGGATCAGATCACGGCGTTCTATGACGTGTGGAGCCGCACGGATCGCGTCGTGACGTGCTACTCGCAGGGCGTCAATCAATCAGTCAACGGCACCGATAAAGTCAACGCCATCATCAATTGCCATCTGGCGACAGGGCGCATCGCTAAGCCGGGCTGCGGTCCGTTTTCGCTCACGGGTCAGCCAAATGCGATGGGCGGGCGCGAAGTCGGCGGGCTTGCCAATATGCTTGCAGCCCACATGGGGTTCTCGCAGGTCGAGCGCGATCGCGTGCAGCGGTTCTGGACGGCGCCGAACCTGGTCACGGCTGAAGGGCTGAAAGCCGTCGACATGTTCGACGCCATTGCCGCGGGCAGCATCAAAGCGCTGTGGGTGATCGGCACCAATCCGGCTGTCAGCCTGCCTCGCGCCAATCATATGCGTGATGCTCTTGCCAAGCTCGACTTGCTCGTCGTCTCCGAAGTCGTTCGCAGCAACGATACGCTGCCCGCCGCCACCGTACGCCTGCCGGCGGAAGGATGGGGCGAGTAGAACGGAACGGTGACCAACTCCGAGCGGCGCATCTCGCGGCAACGCCCGTTCATGGCCTCGTTCGGCGAGGCGCGGCCGGATTGGTGGATACTGAGCCGAGTCGCTGAAAAGCTCGGCTACGGCGCGGCGTTCACCTACGCATCCGCGGCCGACATCTTCGCCGAACACGCAGCACTGACCGGGTTCGAGAACGCGGGCACACGCCTGCTCGATCTGTCAGGCTTGAGCAGCATCTCCGCAGACGACTACGAAGCGCTTGCCCCCGTGCAATGGCCAGTGGCCGCGTCGCGCAAGGGCACAAGCCGCATCTTTGCCGACGGACACTTCGCCACGCCGAATGGTAAGGCACGCTTCCTGCCCGTCGCCCGCGCGGTTGCGGCTGCGACGCCGACCGACGAGTGGCCGCTGCGGCTCAACACTGGGCGCGTGCGTGATCAGTGGCACACCATGACTCGCACCGGCCTCGTGCCGCGCTTGGCCGGCCATGTGCCAGAGCCGTTCGTTGAAATTCACCCCTCGGACGCAGCCGCTAACACCATCGACAATGGTGGATTGGTGCGCATCGAATCGGCCCACGGCGCTGCCGTCGTGAAGGCCGTCGTCACCGATAGCGTTGCCCCCGGCATGGTTTTCGCGCCGATCCACTGGTCGGCCGACAATAGTTCGGCAGGCCGCATCGGCGGTCTCGTACATTCTGTCGTCGACCCGATCTCAGGCCAGCCCGATCTCAAAGCGACGCCCGTGCGCTTGACGGCGGTCGATGCGGCCTACGCGGGTTTTCTACTGACAACCGATGATGCCTGCTCGCCGCCACTGGCGGCTGCCGATGTCGTCTACTGGTCGCGCGCGACGATTGCGAACGGCCGCTTGTATCGCTTCTCGATTGACGCCTCGGCTGCGGCAGCGCGTCAGTGTGCTGAAGCCTGCCTTCCGGACGGCGCCCGCATTTCGCTCACCGATGCCACGGCCGGCACCTACCGCGCCGCGACGCTGAACGCGGGCACCGTGCAGGGCATCGTCGTGATCGGCAAAGGCGCCGTTGCAACGCCCGGAGCGTGGTTGCAGGCCATGCTTGGCCGCTCGGATCTTTCCGTGCTCGAACGACGGGCGCTTCTCGCCGGCGGCATGGCCGAAGGTGCCGCCAGCGAAGGCCCGATCGTCTGCGTCTGTCATCAGATCGCCGCCGATGCGATCGCGCGCGCGATTGCGGGCGGATGCCGAACGAGCGCCGACGTTGGACAGGCCTGCCGCGCCGGAACGAATTGTGGTTCGTGCGTGCCGGAGATCAACCGCATGATCCGGTCAGCCGCGCCGACGGCACCTGCGGCGGCCAAAACAAACGCCAAATCCAAGGCTGATGCCCAAAAATCAAGCGCCCCGATCACAGCAATGAAACAGCCCGCCCATTGACGAGGCACCTGTGCCCGCACGGCCACCTTTCCGCAACACGTTGGCCCAGAACGTAGTTTCGCCAGTACAAGGCTGGCAACAGCGGTTAGGATTTCACTATTGCCTCATGATGGAGCAGCCGGGTCAACGCCGATCCACCCCTCATCGACACGTCGCAACGGCTTCGCGCGCTCGCATCGGCGCGGTCACGCCGTGTTCGATGCCCTTGCCGACCAGGCTCAAGACATCTCGGAGACATCACACGATGACTGCAAAACCCTACGCCATCGCCGCCGCGCTTTTGCTCTCGACGGGCATCGCCTGCCTGTCGCCGGCCAGCGCTGCTGATCTCGGCGGCAACTGCTGCGCCGACCTCGAAGAGCGCATTGCCGAACTCGAGGCGACGACGGCGCGCAAGGGCAATCGCAAAGTGTCGCTGACGGTCTCCGGCTATGTGGCACAGGAAATCAGTTTCTGGGACGACGGTGGCGAGCAGAATGTCTATCTGCACGGCCTTGGACCGACGCAGGCCTCGCATTTCAAATTCAACGGCCAGGCGCAGATCACACCCGGCTGGACCGCGGGCTATCTGATGCGCATCCAGAACCTCGACGACAATCCGTTCGGCCGCAACGCCGCAACGGGCGGCGCCATCGATCAGGATTCCGACAACTTCAGCCAAGGCCTGAACATCCAGATGTCGTACTGGTATGTGCAGAGCAAGGATCTCGGCAAGCTCAGCGTCGGCAAGCTGGCGCACGCCGCCAAGAGCGCGGCCATGTTCACCGATCAGTCCGGCACGCAGATCCTCGACAACTACACGTTCTTGGCAGGTTTTCCGCAGTTTTCTGTACGTAGCGGCGGCGATCTCAATCCGGCGCCGTTGACCTGGGGACAGTTCGGTTTCTGCTACGCGCAGGCCCTGCCGATCGGCGGTGATTGCAATGGCATCGTTATGAACGGCGTCCGCTACGACACGCCCGTCTTCGCCGGCTTCTCGGCGTCGGCAAGTTGGGGCGAGGACGACTTCTGGGAAATCGCCGGCCGTTATGCGGGCGAGGCTGCCGGGTTCAAGCTGCTCGTTGGCGCCGGTTATTCCGAGTTCTCAGACGAAAATACCACCGGGCCGTCCGTCTCCCCGAGCAAGAACTCAGACGTGTTCCAGGTCGGAGCTTATGTCCAGCATCTTGCGACCGGGCTCTTTCTGCATGGCGCCTACGGTTTGGAAAACAATAACGACACGGTGCTGAACAACGGCGCCACGGCACTCGATAGCGAGCACTGGTACGTCAAGGCCGGCATCCGCCAGAAGTGGACGGCACTTGGCGCCACGGTTCTCTACGGCGATTATGCGGAGTACCTCGACCAACTCGGCCCGGCAGCGCTGGCGCTTGGCGCAACCAGCAGCACCCTGCAGCGCTACGGCGGCGGCATCGCGCAGGAAATCGACGCGGCGGCGATGACCGTCTACATCAAGTATCAGCACTACGAGATCGACGTGACAGGTCTCCCTGCTGCCATCGGCACGCTCGACGACGCGGATTTTGTCAGCGCTGGCGGCATCATCAACTTCTGATCGCTGAGACCCGAGCGACCATCCAGGTTTGACGACACATTAGAGAAGGCCTCCCATCCGGCCCGGCTGCTGAAACAGCCGGGCCGGACGCGTTTCGCGCGGTCCAATGCTGAACCGCCATCTCTGCCATTCATCGTTGCATATCAGACGCGTCGCAAGGCCGCGGAGCCTGGCCTGCCCGGTGCATCACTTGCAAATTGCGGGCTTTTCACTTGACCGGGCAACCCGTTACGCGCTTTCCTCTATCCCATGCGCCGTTTGAATCGACCCTGGCTCAGTCTGCTCATTGCCCTGGTGACCATCGTGTCCACCAGCGTCAACTGCTGCCTGATGCACCTGACGGCCGATGCAGCGCCGCAAGATGCCGGCACGCTGGTGCGCGTGGCCGCGAATGCCGGGCATGACCATGCCGAACACGCGCATGCGCAGCATGAGCATGGTCAGCACCACGATCATGCCATGAACGACCACGCAAAGAGCGACGCCGGTGCGGTGTCGCTCGCCGCTGCTGACGGCGCAGACTGCGGCCCTGCAGGCTGCGATCAACAATCGCCGCATGTGCATGACTGCATTCACAGTCACGTTCAGTGCTGCAGCGTGGCGGCCATCCCGTTAGCCGGCAACACCGTGGCCGCCAACACAGACGCCAGCAAGATCGTCTTCGCCGCCAACACCGATCAGGTGCTCGGCCAGCGGTCGTACCCCCTGCTCCGACCCCCGCGCGCATTCGCGTGATGCCCGCGCCCGGCATGAAGCCGGGAGTCTTTCTCTCATAACTATCGATTGATGTGCTTCGCGCTCGTCGTGCGCCGTCGCTGATCCCTATGGATGGTCAGCGCGGGTACGCCGCAGTCGCAACGTTCGCATCCCTCGATGGCGTCTAAGGCACGATGCCGCTTTTCAGCGGCGGAGGCACGCACCATGCCGCGCATTCTGATCGCTACTCTCGCTCTCTTTCTCAGTCTTGTGTTGCCGGCGGCTGCCGGACCCGGACACGACCATGGCGACGGCGCCCATGGCGCGCCCGTTGCTCACGGCACGATGCTGAGGCCACGGATTGAAAGCACCGGCGACACCTGGGAACTCGTTGCCGCCGCCGATGGCCACGCGCTGACGCTCTACCTCGATGATGTCGCGAGCAATGCGCCCGTTGATGGCGCGACCATCGAAGTTGCCGGCGACGGCATCGGCGCGCATATCGCCAAAGCACTCGGCAACGGCATGTACGAGGTCAACGGTGCCTGGGTGGACGCACCGGGCAAAACGGCGCTGACCTTCACCATCACACGCGACGACACGGCCGAACTCTTGAACGGCACACTCGTCGTACCGGACACGCGCGATGCCGTGACGCCGCTGATATCGGTACCGTCAGGTCAAATTCTACAGAGCCCGCTCGTCTGGCTGTTGGCCGTGATCGCAGCCTTCGTCGGCTTCGCTGCATCCTTCGCCGTCCGCCCCCTGCGCGTTCCTGGTGATACGACGCCAGCACCCGCTGCCGCGCATGAATCGAATACCGCCGCCACGACTGTACGACGCGAGCGCCAGGCCCTGACAAACGCGGCGGAAGCCATCGTTGTTGTCCTGATCGCCAGCGCCGCGCTGACCTTTAACACCACCCTCGTACGCGCCCACGATGGCGAGCATACCGCAGCGCCTGATGAGGGCGCAGCGCCTGCTCAATCTGATCGACGCACAACTGCCGCGCCGCGTGGCGATCAACCTCACAAGCTGCCTGGCGGCGATGTGTTCGTGCCCAAGGCAACGCAGCGCCTGCTGGCGGTTAGAACGCGCATCGTTGGCACCGAAAGCCTCGTCACCGGCACGGACATGATTGGCACCGTCATTTCCGATCCCTCATCGGAAGGCCGTGTGCAGGCACCGATGTCAGGGCAAATCCAGCTTGCCGCGTCGGGCGTCTCCTTTGTCGGGCAAACGGTGAAGGCCGGCGACGTGCTCGCTGTTCTGCAGCCCGAGATCCCCGTCTACGACCGCGGACAATTGCAGCAGCTCACTGCCGAGATCGAGGGCAAGCGGCGCATCGCGGAGCTCAAGCTGTCGCGCCTCACGCGCATTGCCGGAGTTGTCGCGCAGAAGGATATCGACGATGCGCAAGCGGACCTTGAATCCCTGCGAGAGCAATCGCGCGTTCTCAAACCCAAGGCCGCTGAGACACTGACGTTGAAGGCGCCCGTCAGTGGCGTTATCTCGGTTGCCAATGTGCGCGCGGGGCAAGTCGTCAGCGCGCGTGAGACGCTATTTGAGATCGTCGATCCGGCGCGGCTTTGGATTGAAGCCATCGCGCCCGCTGGCACGACGGTTGGCGCCTCATCCGCCAGTTCAGACGGCGTTACGATCGCCGCCGACGCCCTCGATGCCGACGGACACCGTATCGGCCTCGATTACATCGGCCGCTCGCCGGTGTTGCGCCAGCAATCGCAGCC
>JBOFCQ010000265.1:0-2776 GCA_051646145.1 Hyphomicrobium sp. | reverse complement strand
TGATATTTGGTTGACAGTTGGATGAATGCAACAAAATCAAGCTTCGTCCGAACCACGCCATTTGTGGACAACGTTGCAAGCCTCTGACGTGATTTAAATAATCAGTTTTTCTCGGACGCAGCGAAGGCCGCGCGCAGCGCCAGCGCGAAAATCGCCAGCGACGCCACGACGTTCCAACCCGCAAATGAGAGGCCGAACATCCGCCACGCGGCTTCATCGCAGCGCACGACACGCGTCGTCTCAAGATCCTTGAGCAAACCGCCGGCTTCAGTCGAAATCGGCTGATCACCCGAGCAGGTGTCCGGACCCGGCCAGAATTTCCATTCTGCACCCGCCTGATAGACGCCGAGCCCGGCATTGGCGAGGAAAGCCAGCGCTACCAGGAACAGCAGCCACATGGCCCAGCGCCGATGATCCGCCGACATCAGTGCCAGCGACCCAAACAAGGCCGGCACGCCGGCATAATAGGCAAAGCGCTGCATCAGGCACAGCGGGCACGGCTTGTAGCCGCCGATGTACTCGAATGCCAACGCGGCGGCGATGACGCCGGCCGTGAGAAATAGCGCCAGCGCGCCGAGCCGATAAGCAAGGGCATCCGTGGCCGACAAGGTACGCGCCATTACACCACTCCCGACATCACACCAGATACTTCACCGCCACGAAGCCGCCGACGAGCAGCACGACGAAGACGGTGGTGACGAGACTCAAACGTTTTTCGATGAAATCGCGGATCGGCTCGCCGAAGAAGTACAGCAAGGCCGCGACCAGGAAAAAGCGCATGGCGCGCGCTATGATGGAGGCTGCCATGAACGAAAAGAGGTTCATGTGCGCGACGCCCGCCGCGATCGTCAGCACCTTATAGGGGAACGGCGTCATGCCCTTGATGATGAGGATCCAAACACCCCATTCGTTGAACCAATCGACGAACGTCTGGAAGCTGTCGGCCTTGCCGTAGAGTTCCAGGATCGGTTTGCCGACAGCATCGAGCAGAAAATAGCCGATCGCATAGCCGAGCACGCCGCCGAGCACCGAGCCCACTGTTGCGATGGTGGCGAACCACCAGGCTTTCAGCCGCTGCGCCAGCACCATCGGCACAAGCATGACATCGGGCGGAATTGGAAAGACCGAACTCTCGATGAACGCGACCCAGAACAACGCCGACGGCGCGCGCTCATCGGAGGCCTTGCGCATCATCCAATCGTAGAGCCGTCGCATCATGGTGCCGTGTTCCCTTCGCGCGTTGGCGGGCGGCGGCGGCGCACGACGTGTGCGGCCGCCTCGATCGGGTTTGCTTAGTGCGCCGGGGGCGGTGTGTCCACTGACAGAGATTGCGGCGCACTGTCTGCAGCCGCTTCGAAGCTCGCGGCCAGTTCGGCCACGATGGCATTGAGCACAAAGCGCCCTTTGGGCGTCGCCCGAATGAACCGCGCCGGCGCTGAACGAGAGGCTCCAGCAGATTGCGCCGTCGGCTCGGGCACCAATCCCGGACCAGCGCACGCCAAAATAGGCGCCAATTCATCGCGCTCCCACGTCATGTGTGCACGCGGGCTGTGTTGGTCGGCGAAGGGTTCGGTTGCGAGCTGCAACAACCCGAGACCCGACAGGCCGTCGAGCGTCGCAACGGATGGCCGAACGCCACCCAATTGCGCCAATCGCTGAAGGTCGATGCCTTCGCGCAGCCGCAAGCCCATCAACAAAGCTTCATCGGCCTGCTCGGCGCCCGACAACACGGTCTGCTCGACGAACCCGTGGCCGTCACGCTCCACCGTGGCACACCATGTTTCTGGCACCCGCTCGGCAACGGTCGCAACGCGGTCAGCGCCAACGTGCAAGCGGCCATGGGCGCCCGGTCCAATGCCGGCATATTCGCCGTAACGCCAATAGAGAAGATTGTGGCGGCTCTCTTCGCCCGGACGCGCATAGTTCGAGATTTCGTAGGTCTCAAAGCCCGCAGCCGCCATCATGTCCTGTGTCAGCTCATAAAGCTGCGCGGCAACATCAGCATCGGGCACGACGAGCTTGCCGGCGGCATGCAGCGCCGCATACGGCGTGTCAGGCTCGATCGTCAGTTGATAGAGCGAGAGATGATCGCCGGCGAGATCGAGCGCTTCGGCAAGTTCCGGTCGCCACGTCTCGATCGTCTGTCCGGGCCGCGCATAGATCAGATCGAACGAGTAGCGATTGAACGTCCGCCGCGCGATGTCGAGCGCCGCCTTCGCTTCTGCGACGGTGTGAATGCGGCCGAGCTTTTTCAACTCGCTGTCGCGCAAGGATTGCAGCCCCATCGACACGCGGTTGACGCCCGCCGTTCTGTACCCTGCAAAACGGCCGGCCTCGACGCTGCCGGGATTGGCTTCGAGCGTGATTTCAGCGTCCGCCGCAACCGACCATCGGCGCGCGATGTGATCGAGAATGCCAGCGACGGTTTCAGGCTTCATCAGCGATGGCGTGCCGCCGCCGAAAAAGATGCTGCGCACCGAACGCGTGCCGATGCGATCGGCCACGTGATCGATCTCGCGCAGGTAGGCCGCAAGGAAACGCGTCTCATCCCAGCCGCCGAAACGGACGTGACTGTTGAAATCGCAGTAGGGGCATTTTTGCGCGCAGAACGGCCAATGAATGTAGACGCCGAACGCGTCGCGCTCCGTGCGTATGCCGGGATGATCAACCATCGAGGCTCGCGGCCAGCAGCAAGTGGGCGATGATGCGCGCGGGCGGCGCATTGTCAAACGATGTGTGCGCCGACGCGCGTTCCAACTCGGTCAGGAATTCAGAA
>JBOFCQ010000142.1:0-8307 GCA_051646145.1 Hyphomicrobium sp. | reverse complement strand
TCCAGATTGACCCACGCCAGAAATCGATCACCAACCTCGACAGCGTTGTCGAGGATCTGAAGGGCGACCAGCCGACGATCGAGAGCGAAGTCGAGATCATCCAGTCGCGGCCCATCATTCTGCGCGTCATCGAGACGTTAAACCTGCGCGCGGACCCAGAATTCGTTGCGCCGTCCATGTCGTCGCGCATGGCGCGTCTCTTCGGACTTTCAAGCAGCGATGACGCAACGAAAGAAGTAGCAACGCGCGAGCCGCTGCCCTACCGCGACCAGATCGGCGATCTGCTGAACCCCGCCGTCCCAGGCAAATCGCACCCCGAGCGCGATGAAGTCGTCGTCGCATTCCTCGACCGCCTCAAAGTCGCGCGCGTGCGTAATACGCTTCTGATCGACATCCGCTATTCGGCGTCGGATGCCGTCAAGGCGGCTACTATCGCCAACACCGTCGCCGAGGTCTACCTCAACGATCAGCTCGATTCCAAGAAGCGCGCCGCCTCGACCGCAAGCCAGATTCTCGAAAAAAAGCTCGATGAAATGCGTGTCACGGTTGCGGAAGCCGAACGCAAGGTCGAACAATGGAAGGCCGAAAATCGCGTCTATGACAGCGAAGGCCAGATCCTTTCCGAAAAGCAGCTCGCGCGTTTGATGGAGCAGACCGTTACGGCGCGCAATGCCACAGCCGAAGCGCGCGCGAAGTTCGAACAAGCGCAGAAGCTGGCGCGAGCCGGCGACGGCGGCGGCGCCATCGGCGATGTCCTGCAAAGCCACACCATTCGACTGCTCAAGGAGCAGCTTGGCCAGGCGACCCGCAAGGCGGCCGAACTCAACACCAAGTACGGCTCCAAGCATCCCGACATGCTGAAAGTCCGCGCCGAAGTCGCAGAGGCGCAGGCCCAGCTCAGCGCCGAGACCGAACGCCTGATCATCAATCTCAAGAACGAATACGAGCAGGCCGAGGCGCGCGAACGCCAGTTGGCGCAAAGCCTGAACCAGCTCAAGGATCAGGAAGCCGTCACCAAGGACGCGGGCGTCGATCTCAAAGATCTCGAACGCGACGCGGCAACGTCAAAGCAGCTCTTCGAAGCGCTGTTGACCCGCTACAAGCAGACGACGGAAACGCAGAGCTTCCAGCTTCCGGACGCGCGTCTGATCGAACATGCCGATACGCCGCTCTATCCGGCGTCACCCAAGCGCAAGCAGCTTGTTCTGATCGCTGCCGCCGGCGGCCTTGTGCTTGGCCTTGCCATGGCGCTGCTGCTCGAACTGATGGCGCCCGGCATCGCCCGGCCCGAGGATTTCCAGCGGGTGCTCGAGGTCGCGCATCTGTCGTCGGTGCCGCCGGCCTTGATGGCGGGCGATACGCAATCCAACCCCGGCAAGGCCATCCGCTTCATTGTCGCCGAACCGGCAAGCGCCTATGCCGATGCCATCCGAGATACCCGGCGCGCGCTCGACATGCGCCGCACTGCGCCCGGCGCACGCGTGGTGCTTGTGGCGTCGTCCCTTCCAGGAGAGGGCGCCGAGATCATTGCGTCCAACCTGGCGCACACCTACGCCATGACCGGCGTGCGCGTGCTGCTCGTCGATGCCGACCTGCGCCGTCAGCCGTTGACGCGGATGCTGGCGCCTGAACGCACGATCGGCCTCTTCGATCAGCTGACCAGCGGCGCGCCGGTTGAAAACGCCGTGCTGCGCGATGGCCTCACGGGCCTGCATTTCCTGCCGGCTTCCGGGCAGCCGATCGTGCCGAAATCGGTGCCGGAATTGTTGAGTTCTCCGGCCATCGCCCAATCCGTCGCCCGCCTCAAAGACCGTTTCGACGTCATGATCATGACGGTGCCGCCGCTGCTGCCGGTCATCGACGGCCGCATCATTGCCGACTACGCCGATCAGATCCTGTTCATCATGCGGGCGCACAAGACGCCGAAGGCGCTGGCCAAGAAGGCCATCAAGTCGCTCGGCTTTAACGGCGGAAAAATCGCCGGCGCGGTCCTGACCGACGCCGTGGAAGACGGCCTTTCCGGCGCCTTCAGCATTGAGCGTCTGTTTGCCGGCGACGACGATCCGGCTTTCGCTTCGTCTCGCCGCGCCGCGTGAAAACTGTGCGCCGCCGCTCCTCAGCCGTGAGCCGGATCGCCCCTGCAACTGCCAGTTCAACGCGACGTCCAGCGCCCTGCTTTCGGTCCTCGCAGTTATGCTTTCGGAAATGCGAACGCATTCAGTCAATATTTAGAGTGTTGTTGTTAGATGACTTCCAGGTCGCGGCCGCCTTGAGCGCGCGACCCGGCACCACGGTCAACCAGGTTCGAGTATGACATCGCAATCCAGCGTCATCACAGACACCGCCCCAGCCAGCACGCCTGCCGCCCGGCGCGCAACGCGGCGTTGGTCACGTCAGGTGGCCGCGGATATGGTGGCCATCGGCGACATTCTTGCAATTTGCCTTGGCGGCCTTCTGCCGGCGCTGATCTATGCCGTCTACGGCAACGTGCATCTCGATCAGATTTTGCTGGCGCAGTCGGTGCTCGTCGCCGGCTTCATCACCCATCTCTGCCTGCGCTTCCGCAACATGTATGACACGATCAGCATGGAGCGCTTTCCGCAGCTTCCATTGGAGCTGTTCATCGGCGTGACCTGCGGCCTGCTCGGCGTGCTCGGCATCGGCCTGCCGCTCGCCTTGCGCAACCTGCATCTCGTTGTCTGGTATGCCGCCTGGGTTTCGGCCAGCTTCACGCTCATTCTCTTCGTTCGCCTCGTTGCCCGACGCGTGTTCGCCAAAATGGCGCGCCAGGGCCTCTTCGACGAACGCGTTGCCGTGTTCGGCGCCGGACAAATCGCGCGCCGCGTCCACGACTATCTTCAGACGCCCGGCCTCGGTGTGTTCTTCCAAGGCGTCTACGACGACCGCATCGGCGAAGCGCGCGTCAACCCGGAAGGCCTGACCATTTCCGGAAAGCTCGACGACCTCATCGCAGCCGCACGTGAAGGCAAGATCGATCGCATCGTCATCGCCTTGCCGCAAAGCGCCGAAGAGCGCGTTGCCAGCGTCGTTGCGAAATTCGAACTTCTGCCGGTTTCGACGCACATCGTCACGCACATCTCGTCGGATCTCGTCGGCACTGAAATTGCCCACAAGGTCTCGAATATCGGACCCGTCGGCCTCCTCGACGTAAAAAAAAAGAGCTGACGGACTGGGCGCCGATCACCAAGCGCCTTGAAGACATCTGCATCGGCACGCTTCTTCTGCTTGTCACCGCGCCGCTGTGGCCGCTGATCGCGCTCGCCATCAAGCTTGAAAGCCCGGGCCCGGTGCTCTTCCGCCAGCGCCGGCGCGGACGCTATCTCACCGTCATCAACGTTCTCAAATTCCGCACCATGCGCGTGCTCGAAGACGGACCGGTCGTCGAGCAGGCCCGCGCCAACGATACGCGCGTCACCGCCGTCGGCCGCTTTCTGCGTCGTTCGAGCCTTGATGAGCTGCCCCAGCTCATCAACGTCATCAAAGGCGAGATGTCGCTCGTCGGGCCGCGCCCGCATGCCCTCGCGCACGACGTCGAGTTCGCGGCACTCCTCGACAAGTATCCCGACCGCCATCAGATGAAGCCCGGCATCACGGGACTTGCCCAGGTCAGCGGCTTGCGAGGTTCGACCGCCATTCCAGGCACGATCGAAGCGCGCGTCGAAGCCGACCTCGCCTACATCAAGGCTTGGAGTTTGGAGCTTGATGCCAAAATCCTGCTTGGAACATTCGCCGCCGTCGTGTCCGGCAAGAACGCAGACTAGCCTTTTGGAGAACGCGTTGGCTGACGCTGACGCCGTGCCGGAGCCATGACGAGAACACGCAAGTCCGCAAAGTCGAAAGCACCGGCGCCGGTCATCTTCCTGATCGTCGCCTTCCTGTGCCCGACCGAGTTCTCGCTGTTTCTCGATGGCTTGCGACTGCCGCCGCACCGTATCGCCATTCTGCTGCTGCTGCCCGTCGCCATGATGCGATTGCTGGTGCAGCGCGGCCTCAAATTGCGCGGCTTCGACGTCGCGTTCCTGCTGTTCAACGTGTGGACGGCGGCCATCTTCACCTATCACCACGGCAATCCCGACGGCCTCGTCTATGGCGGATCTCTCGCCGTCGACGGACTTGGCGCTTATCTCATCGCGCGCACGTGGATCCGCGACAGCGACACGTTCCACGCGGCGTTGCGTGCTCTCGCAACGGCCGTCATCGTCGCCGGCCTGATCGCGCTGCCGGAAACGCTGCTCGGGCAGACGTTCACCCACAACGCCTTGAAGGCGCTGACGGGATACCACCATCCAACCGCCGTCGAAACGCGTGTCGGACTGACGCGCGCCTATGGCACCTTCGATCACCCCATTCACTACGGCACGTTCTGCGCCGCCCTGCTCGCCATGTTCTGGTATGCGGAGACGACGCCGTATGCGCGCTACCGGCGGGCCGCCATTCTCGCCGGCGCCACGCTGCTTGGCCTGTCGTCGGCGCCGCTGCTCTGCCTTGGCTTGCAGACCGCGATGCTGGTGTGGGAACGCGCCACCCGCGGCGTCACCTCACGCACATCGATCACGCTGCTGATCCTCGCCGGGCTTTATGTCGGCGCGGCATGCGTCTCGACACGTTCGCCGATCAACATCATCGCCACCGGCATGACGCTCGATTCCTGGACCGGATATTACCGCCTGCAGATCTGGGAATTCGGCCTCGATAACGTCTACGCCAACCCGCTGACCGGCATCGGCCTCAACGATTGGCAGCGCCCGGCGTGGATGGTGTCGTCCACCGTCGATGCGTTCTGGCTGGTCATCGTGATGCGCGAAGGCGTGCCGGCGCTCATCCTGCTCTTTGCCGCTATCGGCATGAAGATGCGCGCGGTCGTGCGCCGCGGGCTCGCCAGCCGTGACCTGCAATTGCGCCGGCTGTCGCGCGGCTGGCTGATGTCGCTCATCGCGCTCTCGCTGATCGGAACAACGGTGCATTACTGGAACGTGCCGTATGCCTTTTTCTTCTTCTTCCTTGGCCTCGCCGGATGGATCGCCGACCCGAAGCGGATGAAAGCGCCGGCCGCATCGCGCGCTCGCATGCCGCCAGTTGGAGCCGTCGGGCGCGATTATGGACGCCCCGCCTTGCCATCATTTCCGCAACCCATCGGCGCCATGCCGATGCCCGCATGACTTGGCAACCGGCGTGACCGCGCGCTTACTCGCAAACCCATAAATGAAAACGGGCGCGCCGCCATCGGCACGCCCGCTCCTTTTTTGAATGTCGCCGTCAGCAGCGCACCGCGCCCGGTTACGCCAGCTTGAACGGCAGGTCCTTGCCGGCAAAGTGCGCGTCGATATTGTCGAGCGCTTCGTAACCCATCTGATTGCGCGCTTCGATGGCCGCCGAACCCAGATGCGGGAACAGGAACGTGTTCGGCAGATCGTAGTAGCCCTCGTGGATCTTCGGCTCGCCGGCGAAGACATCGAGACCGGCATAGGCGAGACGGCCCGACTTCAAGGCCGCGATCATGTCTTCATCGTTGACGAGATCGCCACGCGCAGTGTTGACCACGATTGCACCCTGCGGCAGCTTCTCGATCGTCGCCTTGTTGAAGAAGCCGCGCGTCTCGGGCGTCGACGGCGCGTTGATCGAGAAGAACTGCGAGACCTTCAGCAGGCTGTCGAGGCTGTCGTGATAGATCGCGCCCTTCTCCTTGTCGGGGGGCTGGCGATAGATGTCGTAGTAATGGATTTCCATGTCGAAGCCGCGCGCACGCTGCGCGAGCGCCTGGCCGATTTTGCCGAAGCCGTAGATGCCGAGCTTCTTGCCGTCGAGCCGCTGACCAACGAGTTGCAGCGGCGCCCAGCCCGGCCACGAGCGGGTGCGGATCATCTTTTCGCCTTCGCCCGCGCGACGTGCCGAGCCGAGCAGCAGCAGCATGGCGATTTCGGCGGTGGCGACCGTCACGCCATGCGGCGCATTGCCGACCGAGATGCCGCGCGCCTTGCACGCGTCGAGATCGAGGTGATCGAACCCGATCGAGAACGTCGAGATGCACTTGATGTTC
The DNA here is from genome assembly GCA_051646145.1 of Hyphomicrobium sp. Lineage (GTDB taxonomy): Bacteria > Pseudomonadota > Alphaproteobacteria > Rhizobiales > Hyphomicrobiaceae > Hyphomicrobium_B. Next base: position 2,249 of record JBOFCQ010000142.1, on the reverse strand, counting down.
GCCGGCATGCGGTCGATGACGTCTTTGCGGCATTTCTCGTTCAGCGTGATGAGCAGCGCATCGACCGACTTGGCGGTTTCGAGCACTTCATCGATGGACATCTGGCGATCGTCGGCATGCTGAGTGACGTCGTAAGTGGCGCGGGCGCGTGCCTCGACGGCGTCCGGCAGACGGCGGGTGATGAGAATTCTTTTCTTGGACATTCGATTTGGGCTCCCCGGCGGGTCTTAGACTTTTGTAGGAGACCGCTTGTGCCCGACAGCCGCGCGTCTGACAAGCCCCGGACCGCCCGTTGCAGCGCGGCATGCGCGTCTGGCCGGAACACGCGGCAACGCTTTGTTCACCAATATTGGCGCAGGATATTTGACCCCAGACGCCCCATTCCGGGTTGGAACCGACAATGTCGATACCGCGCCCATCGGTTCGCATGGCCCTGCTCATCTTCGCGACCTTGGCCATGATCAAGGTCTGGACGCAGGATCGGATGTTTCGCGCTATCGTCGCGGAAACGCTGGTCGCGGGCTACCATGATCGAGCGAGTGAGCTCTGCCGCAGAGCCGCGGCTCCCCTGCCCGGAAAGGGACCGAAGCCGGCGCTGCGCTTCGCCGCCGCCGACACCGCGTTCGTCATTGGTGCACCGCACCTCGACGTTGCGCCGTGGGACTTCGACAACCCTCTTTGGGATACGCGCTTCCGCCACCTGCACCTCGTTCTCAACGAGCCGTCAGCCGGCGTATCGTGCGCCTATGACGTAACGGCGGGTCTTGCGAGTGTGCTGCCGAACGGGCGCTAGGCGGCCGACAGCGATAGCTTCGGCGCAGGGTGCTCGTCACTCTCGAGGCTGTGATCGGCCGCACCCTCGTCCGCCAGTTCGCGCATGACGCTGGAGAGGTGTTCGGCGAGATACTCAGCCTTTGCGTCCCATCCTTCGCTCGCAACCGCTTTCTGCGCCGCCGCCGCATCGTAGGGCTTGGCCAGCGCGTCGCTGATGGCCGCCGCGAACGCGTCTGCGCCAGCCGCCACCCGTACCAGCTCGCGATAGCGCCCGAGCGCCGGGAAATCCGTCGTGATCACCGGCCGCCCGACCGCGAGATATTCCTTCAGCTTGATCGGATTGCAGGCCTTGATCCACGGACTGTCGTTCCATGGCATGATGAGCGCATCCATGCTCGCCATGTAGGAGGCAATCTCGTCATAGGGCTTGCGGCCAACGAAGGTGACGTTCGGCAGCGGGCACCAGTCGGGCGGCAGCGAACACGCGCCGACCATGACGAATTGCACGCCCGGCAGCCGGCGCGCCGTTTCAACGAATAGCGGCGGGTCAAACGTATGCGCATCGATACCGCCGATAAAGCCGACACGTGGCCGCTTCAGGGGGGCGACATCCGCCGGTCCCGGTGCGCGCGACCGCCCAGCATTGATGAAGCGATCGAGTTCGACGCCATGCGTGATCAAAAGCTGGCGGCGCACGTCGCGCTGCTCTTCCTGCATCAAGAGCGGATTGCAGTAGACGACCAGATCGGCGGCCTGCTTCAAGCGGCGGATCTGCGCGCCAACGACGGCCGGATCGGCCTCTGGGAACGCTTCGAACCGATCCGTTCGCTGCAGCACCAGCGCGGCGTGCGGCAGAGTATCGACGAGGTCTGCGCCGGCCGGGCAATGCATCCACAGCAGCGGCCGCTTGATGCCAGCGCGGCGAGCGGCGAGCCGGATCTGCGGGGCGAGCGCCCAGCCGGTCAGCCGCGCGCCCGTGACGCCCGGCACCGAGACCGGCGAATAGACCCAGAAGTCATTTTCGACCCTGACGAGGCCGCGCGCCAAGCTGCGCGCCTTGCGCGCGATACGCTCAACGAAGCGCCCCTTCTCGCTGAACGAGGGCATGCGCACGGCGATGGAATTGACGAATAGCACCGGCATCCGCTCGGCCATCCGGCGCATGATCTGGAAATCGAAATGACCGCGGTTGTGATACCACCAGTCTTCGCCGCCGATGCAGATGATGCCATCGAAATCCGACGCGCCGTCGCCGTCCCACATCGCCATTGCCGCCCACAGCCTACCGTTGTTCCCACGCGGCCGAGTGTGCCTGCGGCGCGTTAAGCGATGGTTAGCTTTTCGTTTTTCGGTCGATCGTTAAGAGAGAGTTAGGCCAACGGCACTTAGGATCAGCGCACGCGGTTCATCATCCCAAGGCCCGTCATCATGCGCCCCTACGCCCCCGTCGACGTGTCGATCCTGGTCGTCAGTTA
>JBOFCQ010000139.1:0-5185 GCA_051646145.1 Hyphomicrobium sp. | reverse complement strand
TGGCTGTGGAGGCAGTCTGGCGCGAACGTGTCTCCGCGGCCAAGGGCCGATAACAGGGAATTTTCGCGATTTCAGGCCTTTTTTGCGGCCCGAATGCCACGAATATAACCGGGAATCCTGCGTTTCATGGGTAATTTCCCGCTTTCAGGAACAGGGAATTTCTATCCGCCTATCAGGGGCCGGCCCTTCGCCTTCAGGGACAATCCGAATCGGAATCAGGCTCGATTTTCATGCTATTCCGCCGTTGTCTGAACAAGGGGCAGACATTTGATGTGCGATCGTCAATCGGGGCGCATCATAGCTTGGTCCGCACCGCGGGGGGAAGATTGATATTAGCCTTCACGGTTGGCATAAAATCAGTCTCGTCAACGAGACTCAGCGGCGCGAGCTTCATCGGGTGGATGAGGTTGGGGTCGACCTCTGACGCGGCGAGAGCGTAGTCATACACACTTCGCTCCTCGGGTTCGAACTCGAGATCAAGGCCCCAGTCGCCCAGTGCAGCTAGCGCCACAAATTGCGGGTATTTCTCAGGCTGTGCCGCCACTTCAGCAAAGAAAGACTGATAGTCGCGAGCAATCTTAGGGAGGCGCGCCAGGGCATCAGTGAGCAAATCGGATGCGTTACTGAGCTTGGGAGCACCGAGAGGTGTTCCGTCATCGTTGGCGAGAACGATGATGTAACGGTTGCCGCCAATGGTAAGGTTCTCCTGGCTCACGGCGTTGAACTCCAGCAGGTTCTCACGCCCAAGACGCGGCTGGCCGCCGACAAGAACAGCTGCGATATCGGTCTCGTTCGCGTTGGTGAGCTGGTCATACGGATCGCCCGTCGTGTCGGAAAGAATCAGAAGGTCGGCATACTTGTCAGGTTCGATGCTGCCAATACGTTTTGACCATCCGAGCGCCTCAGCAGCATTGATCGTGACCATTGCAACGAGATCCGAGGCGGAGAACCCACCTTTCGAGAGGATGTTCGCGATGCGCGCTATCTTAACTTCACCTAGCAGGTTCTTGCTGCCGCTGGGCCCCCAATCGGCGCCAAGGCAAACCCGGACCCCAGCCGCCTTCGCCGCGGCGAAGTCCATGGTTCGGCCATAGAGCATGTAATTGCTCAATGGAGACCAGATAACACCGGCCGACGTGACGAGGCGGGCAAAATCCTCCTCCTGCAGGCCGACACAGTGGATCGCGGCGAGATTTTGATTAATCGCCCACTGACCCGCCGCATACTTGAGTTCAAGAAACTTCTGCCGTGCGTCTGGGTCCGTCCCTTCGCTTAAATGGTAGAAGTATGTGCGGTCGATTGTGAGTGCCGGTGCCAAGATCGTCGCGACCTCAGCAGCGGCAAGGTCTTGAACGCGTCCTGCCGCATTCGGAAGCTCCGGATCTCTCGAAACTTCGGCGTTTCGGGCAAGACCGCGATAATATTCGCCGTCTCTCGAGACACCCTGAAAAGTCGTGGCGCCGCCACAGAGACTTCGGCATTCCACGTAGCGGGCGACCGCCTTTGAATACCGCTTATCCTTGTTGCCGGCCAATACCAGCATTGGCCAGGAGATGTCGGGCAGGTACTCCGGTTCCTTTTTGATCCACGTGTTCCGATTTCGATAGAGTTTAGGAACCTGCCATAACGGCAGGATATTGTAGGTCGGGTGATCGTGAAGCTTGATGAGGCCAGGATAAATCATACCGCTGGTCTCCTTGATACTGTTAGCCGGCAATCCGGCTGGGATAGCTGCATGGTCGGGGACGATGGCCGTGATCTTATGGCCTTCAATGCAGACGTAGCCGTTACTGAGGACAAGTGCGCTTACTATCCATGGTGACGATGCGTCCGCCGAGCACAAGCTTATTGTTGACAGACAGTGCGAGCGGACCTGACGAGGAGGGTGACAGTCCGATACCCTTGAAACGTCCCATGGCTCCTCCGTACGCTGCTGACTGACTGATAATGCCGCGTCTTTGCAGCTCTGTCGATGAGGGATCGGGCCGGCGAATACTCCCGGCAGCCGTGCCAGACAGGCTCTGTTCTTTGACGCGCCGCTTTCGCGGCGCCCGGGACTTGTGTGCCGTCACTGGCAAATGCAGCATAGCGCCACCGTTGTTGGCGAGGTGCACAATGTCCAAACCTATCTTCACGCGCTCCGAGCTTTACGACCTAGTCTGGTCGAAACCTATGCGGACGCTTGCAGCAGAACTCGGCATATCTGACGTGGGTTTGACAAAGGTCTGCAAGCGCCACCAGATACCGACGCCTCGGCGTGGCTACTGGAACAAGAAAGAGGCGGGCTACAAAGTACGACAGACGGCGCTGCCTGACGGCGACGGTGCATCCAGGTCGAATTGAGATCCGCGGAGCTACCTCCGCATTGCCGCCTGCCGCACGCGACATCATAGCCGCGGCCAAAGTTCAAAAGCAGGAGCACCGCTCGGCACTGCCAACGATCGTTCTTGGGAAGAATTTGCGTGAAGGCAAAAGCAGACGCCGACGGCGGTCTTCGAGCTCAGAGCGATGGCGAGTGTGGGATCGTGGTTTCAAGAGAACGCGCCGAACGCGTAATCGGCTTCTTGGATGCACTTTTTCGTGCGTTCTACGGAGAATGGTTGGATCCGCAACCGATCGGCAAGCAGGTTCGCGCGACGCAAGGTCCTGACCAAGTCACGTTTGGCATCATTGAGCGAGCGGGTTCCGCACGTGCCGACACCAACTGAGACTGCAGCAGAAGAGCGGCGCTTGAAATGACGCGAGCAGTACTGGCGCGGTGGCAGCAGAGGAGAGCCCGCATTCGACTTGTTCAATAAGGCCTACCCGGATTTCGATACCGTTTGGACAGGGGAACTTGTCCTCCAAGTCGAAGGATGGGATCGCGGGTTACGTCGGTCCTGGGCCGACGGAAAGACCCAAACGCTCGGGACGCTCCTGCCTGATATCGTAGCAGGTTTGAAAGTCTGCTGGCTACACGGGGCGTGGGAGCGTCGCGCCGAGGATGAGAAACGGCGCGCCGAATTAGCCCGTCGACGCGACCTTGCGCAGAAACGTCAAGAGCGCTTGAAGAAGCGGCTGGACTACCTGCAGATCGTTATGTCCCGCCAAGACGAGGCGATCAAAATCCGAAAGCTGCTGGATCGTTTGCCTTCTACGGAAGCGTCTGGCGACGTCGATAGGTTCAAGGGATGGGTACAAGTGCGTCTCGCAGAGATTGAGACGAAACCGACAGTCATGGCGATGCAGACAGAGATCCAGGCGAAAGAACTGTTTCCGGAAGTCGACCCGTTCGAAGACCCGCTTGGCGAACCACCAGCTGTTACGAGGTGGTGGTGAGGCGGTTTGGTGCGCGGTTTCTCATGTCGGCACTCGGCCAATTTGCGCTTGGCCTGACAAGTCTGCGCGCCCGTGTCGTCGCAGATGATTAATGGACTAATCTTCTTCCGGATTGATCCGCGGAGGGGGCTTACGCCATCAGACCCACCCATGATGTTTTGATCGGACGCCCCAGGCTCCCTGCTTGCGCAGGTCCGGCCCCGCCGCCCCAGAACCCCAGAACGACAACTTGGACCTCGAGGTGACGCGGCGTTCGCGCGAACGCTAACCTGTGCTTGCGCCACGGCACCTCTCATTTTGTAAAGGTGTCCCTGATGACGCAACTGACCGTCACGAACGTGGCCGTAGGTAGCCTCAGGCCTTGCGACCGTAACGCCCGCACGCACAGCCCGAAGCAGATCGCCCAGATCGCCGCGAGCATCAAAGCGTTCGGCTTCAACAACCCCGGGCTGATCGACAAGGACGGCGGCATCATCGCCGGCCATGGCCGCGTCGAGGCCGCCAAGAAGCTCGGTCACGCGACCGTGCCGTGCGTGCGCCTCGAGCACCTGACCGACGCTCAAAAACGCGCCTCCATCCTCGCCGACAACAAGCTCGCCGAGAAGGCCGGCTGGGATCCCGAGATTCTGAAAATCGAGCTGCAGCACCTCAACAGCGTCGACCTCGATTGCGACGTCACAGTCACCGGCTTCGAAATGGCCGAGATCGACGTCCTGCTCAGCGATGCGACGCAGAAGGCCGATCCGGCCAACGAGGTCCCGGCTGTCGAGCCCGGTTCTGCGGTCACACGCTTGGGCGACATCTGGCAGATCGGGGCGCATCGCCTCATCTGCGGCGACTCGACCAAGGCAGAGACCTACGCCCGCCTGCTCGACGGCGCACGCGCCCAGATGGTCTTCACCGACCCGCCGTACAACGTGAAGATCGACGGCCACGTCTGCGGCCTCGGCGGCGTCAAGCACCGCGAGTTCGCCATGGCCTCGCGCGAGATGACCACGTCCGAGTTCACGCGCTTTCTCACCGACGTCTTTGCCAGCCTCCCGGCTCATTCGGTCGACGGTGCCATGCATTTCATTTGCATGGACTGGCGTCGCATGAGCGAGGTGCTTGTCGCAGTTCAGCCGGTCTACAGCGAGTTGAAGAACCTCTGCGTATGGGCCAAGCCGAACGGCGGCATGGGCTCGCTCTACCGCTCGCAGCACGAACTCGTGTTCGTCTACAAGAGCGGCTCGGCACCGCACATCAACAACGTCGAGCTCTGCAAGCACGGCCGCTATCGCACCAACGTATGGTCCTATGCCGGCGCCAACACGTTCAGCCGCACCCGCGACGCTGACCTCGAAATGCATCCGACGGTCAAGCCCGTCGCGCTCGTCGCCGACGCGATCATCGACTGTTCGAAGCGCAACGGCATCGTGCTCGACGCGTTCGGCGGCTCCGGCACGACGCCGATCGCAGTCGCGCGCGCCGGCCGTCGCGGCTTTGCCATTGAGCTCGACCCGCACTATTGCGACGTTATCGTGCGTCGCGCCGAGAAGGTCTTGGCGTGCGAGGCGACGCACGCCGACACGGGAAAGACGTTTCAGGAGACGAGCGCCGAGCGCGCACTGAGCCGACCAAGATCAACTTCACGGCGATCTTCACCAAACCGGTGAAGGTCGGCAAGCAGGGGCGCGAGGAGCGCATGACGCCGTTCGAGGTCGGCAATGATCATGGCTCTCAATCGCATGAGATCGACCGCGCGGAGTCCGCGGGTCGCGGTCTCCCGCACAAGGGGATGCAAATCGGCAACCGCATCGACAAGGGCTGCCGGCTTGCCCGGCGGAGTGCTGGGGCCCGCGCTTTTTTGGCCACGGCATCAATGAGA
>JBOFCQ010000152.1:0-7730 GCA_051646145.1 Hyphomicrobium sp. | reverse complement strand
CATAGGGCTCCTGCGCCGCAACGCTCCAGTATTTGAGGTCGGCGATGACGATCTGCTTGCCGGTCACGGCGCAGCGGACGAACTCGCCCGGGCTCAAAACTTCGAACTCGCCATCGAGATAGCGCAGCTTCGCCTCGTTACGCATGCCGAACAACTTGTCGATGCGATTCATGTCCGCTTCCTTGGGCCGGGCCGAGAGCCGGATCGCGGCCTGTGGCTAGACCCTTCAAATCGCCAATCGGCCCGCCAACGTCAAGGGTGGCCGTATGGAAACGTGAAGTTTTCAGAACAGTGAGCCCTGCCCGGCGGGAGGATTGCCCTGCGATCCGCCGCCTCTATTGCCGCTCGCGGGCCGGCGTGGCGTGCCGGTTCGGCCGGTATTGGCCGTATCGCCATGTGCCTCAGGCGGCGCATCAGCCGGAGATTTGGCCGCAGCACCTTTGCCGGGCGTGCTTGTGACGGCATCAGCCACAACCGTGCCGTCGATGAATTCGAGCCCGAGCCGGTGGCCGGGCTGCACCTGGCTCGCGTGACGCACGGCGCGGCCGTCTGCATCGCGGACCAGAACGTAGCCGCGCGACAGCACGCTTTGATAGCTGAGCGATGCCAGCAGTTTTTCGTTGGCATCGAGCGCACGCCGGCGATGCGCGACGCGATTGGAGAGGGCGGCAAGGCCGCGCGCCGTCGCCACATCCAAACGCTCGCGATTGCGCTCGATGCGCACCGCCAGCGGCCGCACCGTCAATCTCCCCGATAGACGCGCGAGACGCGTGCCATGGGCGCTGGTGTTGGCAAGCAGCGCGCGTCCGAGACGGCGATCGGCGGCATCGAATTGCTGGCGCGGCAGGCGAATGAGCGACATCGGACGCGGCAGCCGGCCGGACGCTTTCGCCAACGCGGTCTTGCGGTTTTGAACCAGACCTTTGAGGCCCTGATCGAGACGCCCCGCCGCGCCATCGAAGCGCTGGCGTGGTAGCGCTGTCAGATCCTGCGCGCGTGGCAATCCGCGTTCAGCGGCCTTGAGGTGCGTGCGCGCCGACTGCACCACACGCCGCATGGCGATGCGCTGGCGGAGAGAAAACTTCTCGATCGCTTCGACGAGATCGCTGTATTTCGGCACCGCCCATTCTGCGGCTTTCGTCGGTGTTGGCGCGCGCGCATCGGCCACGAGATCGAGCAGCGTCCAATCGGTTTCATGGCCGACCGCCGAGATCAGCGGAATGCGGCTCTCGGCGGCGGCGCGCACAACCACGTCTTCGTTGAAGCTCCAAAGATCTTCGAGACTGCCGCCGCCCCGCGCCACGATCAGCACATCAGGACGCGGCACAGCGCCATCGGTGCCGATGGCGTTGAAACCGCGAATGGCGGCCGCGACTTCGCCGGCGCTGCCTTCGCCCTGCACGCGCACGCCCCAAACCAGCACGTGCGCCGGAAAGCGCTCATTGAAGCCGTGCAGCATATCGCGGATCACTGCACCCGTCGGCGACGTGACGATGCCGATGACGCGCGGCAGGAACGGCAGCGGCTTCTTGCGGGCGTCGTCGAACAAGCCTTCAGCCGTGAACCGGCGCTTGCGCTCTTCGAGAAGCGCCATCAGCGCGCCGGCTCCGGCAGGCTCCAGCGCTTCGACCACGATTTGATACTTCGACGATCCTGGGAACGTCGTGATGCGGCCCTGCGCGATGACTTCCATGCCCTCCTCGGGCTTGAAGCGCAGCCGGCCGAACACACCCTTCCAGATCACCGCCTCGATCTTGGCCTTGTCTTCCTTCAGGGCGAAATAGCAGTGGCCCGACGCGTGCGGCCCCCGATAGCCGGAAATCTCGCCTTTGAGGCGCACGTATCCAAAACCGTCTTCGAGCGCGCGCTTGATCGCGCCTGAGAGCTCAGACACTGAGTATTCGGGCGTATTGCCGCCCGACGGGGGCTGCGGGCTCGAGGGATCGGACGTGGATCGGGTCATGGCGCTCCGGGCGGGCTTGTCACGCGTCTTTTCGATGCTACACCAAGGCGCCAATTGCAATCGGAACCGGAAATGAACGTCCTTCTCATCGGCTCAGGCGGCCGCGAACACGCGCTGGCGACAGCGATGAAGCGCAGCCCGAAACTGTCACAGTTGTACGCCGCACCCGGCAATCCCGGCATCGCGAAACTTGCCGAATGCGTTGTGCTCGATACCGCCAATGCCGACGCCGTGATTGCGTTTTGCCGGCTGAGCGCCGTGACGTTCGTCGTCATCGGTCCGGAAGCGCCGCTGGTCGCCGGTCTCGCCGATGCACTCGACGCCGCCGGCATCCTGGTCTTTGGCCCAAGCGCCGCCGCAGCGCGGCTTGAAGGCTCCAAGGGTTTTACGAAGGATCTCTGCCGCGATTACAACATTCCGACCGCGGCTTACGGGCGCTTCAACACCGCTGCCGAGGCGCGACGCTACCTCGACGGCAAAAGCTTTCCCATCGTCGTCAAGGCCGATGGGCTTGCGGCCGGCAAGGGTGTCATCATTGCCATGTCGGCGGATGAAGCCGTGGCCGCCGTCGACGCCTGCTTCTCGGGAGCCTTCGGCGCGGCGGGCGCATCCGTCGTCATCGAGGAATTTCTCGACGGCGAGGAAGCCAGCTTTTTCGCGTTGTGCGACGGGCGCAACGTTCTGGCGTTCGCCAGTGCGCAAGATCACAAGCGCGTCGGCGAAGGCGATACCGGTCCCAATACCGGCGGTATGGGCGCCTATTCCCCCGCCGCCGTTATGACGCCCGCCATGATCGAACGGACGATGGACGAGATCATCCGCCCAACCGTCGCGGCGATGGCCGCACGCGGCACACCCTTCAAGGGCGTTTTGTTTGCCGGTTTGATGATCTGCGCCGATGGCCCAAAGCTCATCGAATACAACGTGCGCTTCGGCGATCCGGAAACGCAGGTGCTCATGACGCGCATTCAGTCCGATGTGCTCGACGCATTGCTCGCAGCAGCGCGCGGCACCTTGGATACGGTCGACGTGCGCTGGAGCAGCGACGTGGCGCTGACCGTTGTCATGGCTGCCAACGGCTATCCCGGCACGCCCGACAAGGGCACCGAGATCAAGGGCCTTGATCGCGCCGGCGACGTACCGGGTGTCACCATTTTCCATGCCGGCACGCGCAGCGACGGCGCGCGGCTGCTTGCGGATGGCGGACGGGTGCTGAATATTACCGCACGCGGCAAAACAGTGGCCGAAGCGCAGGCGCGCGCCTATGAGGCCATCGCCCTCATCGACTGGCCGGGCGGGTTCTGCCGTCGCGACATCGGCTGGCGCGCCATTGCGCGCGAGCGGGCCGGCAGCGCCGGTTGATGGCTCGGCCGGGAGTTGACGGCGGCATCGTCGGCCACTTTTGTTGCCGGCAAACACCGTGAGAAGACAAACCGCGCAGCGTCACGAACGTCTGCTGCGTCAGCGTGCCTTCCGCACAAGCCTCTTCATGTCCTATGCTGGAAAGGACATCACCTGTCACACAGGACCCGCGGATGCGCGACCGCCTTGCCGCCAAACTGAGCAGAAATTCGGCCCCGGTTGCCCGCAAGGGCACCACACCCAGCATCGCGCACGAGCCAGAGGCGCCGACCATTGCCTTGGCGCTCGGCGGCGGCGGCGCGCGCGGCCTTGCACACATCCTCATGCTCGAAGCCTTCGATGAACTGGGCATCAAGCCGAAGATCATCGCCGGCACGTCGATTGGCGCCATATTCGGCGCGGCGTATGCCTCGGGGTTGTCGGCGCGCGCCATCCGGCGGCACACGGAATTCGTCCTCTCGCAGAGGCTTGGTCTCGTCCGCGAACTGTTCAACACCCGCGCGCAGCCATTGCAGCGCCTGTTCTCGCTTTTCGCTGGCCGCTCGGCGTTGCTTGAACCGACAGCGCTGCTCGATTTGATTCTGCCCGAGGGGATTGCCGCGAATTTCTCCGACCTTGCCATCCCGCTCAAAGTCGTCGCATCCGACTTCTACGATCAGGATGCCAAGATCATAGCCCACGGCCCGCTGAAGCAAGCGGTTGCCGCCAGCATGGCGCTACCTGTGATCTTTCAGCCGGTGATGATCGACAATCGCGCCCATATCGACGGCGGCCTGACCAACCCGCTGCCGTTCGATCTGCTGGCGGGCGAAGCCGACATCGTCGTTGCCGTCGACGTCTCCGGCGCACCCGTGCCGGATGCCGCGCGCAGTCATCCCTCGGCGTTTGAAGCCCTGTTCGCCAGTGCCTTCCTGTTCGAACGCTCGATCGTGCGCGAGAAACTGAAATCGTCGGAACCCGACATTCTGATCAGCGCGGGAACGAGCCAGTTCCAGGTGCTCGACTTCCTCAAGCATGCCGAAATTCTCGCCGCCGCCGAACCTGCCAAGCAGCGTCTCAAAACGCATCTGGCACGCTTGCTGTTCATTGAAACGCTGCCGGAAATCGAAATGGAAGCGGCGCGCGTCTCGGCCGGCGTCACAACACACCTGCCTAAGAAGAAAAAGCGGCGCGGTCTTCTGGCGTCCGCACGCCGCTCGCGCGCGACCTAAATCAGCCGGCCCGCAACGGCTGTCAGCGGCGATCGGCGAAAAACGCTTTCAAGAGCGCCGCCGCCTCGACCTCGCCGATGCCGCCGTAGACCTCAGGCACATGGTGGCACGTCGGCTGGCTGAAGATGCGCGGTCCATGCTCCACGCCGCCGCCCTTGGGGTCACTGGCGCCGAAATAGACGCGCCGCAAGCGTGCGAGCGATATGGCGGCGGCGCACATCGGGCAGGGTTCGAGCGTCACGTAAAGATCGCAGCCGGTGAGCCGCTCGTTGCCGAGCGCTGCGCAGGCGGCACGGATGGCAAGGATTTCGGCGTGGGCCGTTGGATCGTTCAACGCGCGCGGCGCATTTCCAGCGGCCGCGATCACATTGCCATCGCCATCGACGATCACCGCCCCAACCGGAACTTCGCCCCTTGCGGCGGCGGATTGCGCCTGTGCGACAGCTTGCGCCATGTAGCTCAGCGGCAGGTAGCCTTGCGGCGTCAGCGGTGTCATAAGGGGCTCGATTGATCCGTTAGTGCGCTTCGCACGACCGCAACAGGCACGGCACCCGAACATATGTCGAAACGACCAGACGTTGCAAAGCCGGCCACCCCGACTGGCATCAAAACCGCAGCCGGCAGCACGGAACCCATGCGGATCGCGCGGGCCATGGCGCGCGCGGGCCTGTGTTCGCGGCGCGAAGCCGAACGGTGGATCGCGGATGGGCGCGTCAACGTCAACGGCAAACTGCTGAAGACACCGGCCTTCGAAGTGTCGCCCGCCGACCGCATCCTCGTCGACGGCAAGCCGCTGCCCGCCGCCGAGCCGGCGCGGCTGTGGCGCTATCACAAGCCGAGGGGCCTGGTCACGACGCACCGCGATCCTGAAGGCCGCCCGACCGTGTTTGAAAAACTACCGCCGGAGATGGAGCGCGTCGTCTCGATCGGCCGGCTCGACTTCAACACCGAAGGCCTGCTGCTGCTGACCAACGATGGCGCACTGGCGCGCTACATGGAATTGCCGACGACCGGCTGGATGCGCCGCTATAAAGTGCGCGCCAAGGGTCGCGTTTCGCTCGCAGATCTCGATGCCTTGAAAGCGGGGCTCGAAATCGACGGCGTGCGCTACGGCCCAATTGAGGGCGCTGTTGAAAGCGTGCAAGGCGCCAACACGTGGCTGACCATCGCCATTCGCGAAGGCAAGAACCGCGAAGTGCGCAAGATCCTGACCCACCTCGGCTTGACGGTGAACCGTCTGATACGCCTGTCGTTCGGACCGTTCCAGTTGCTGGATCTGGCGCCGGGCGCGGTTGAAATCGTGAAGCGCCGCACGCTCGCGGAACAGTTGGGCCCCAAGCTGGCGCAGGAATTCCATCTCTCGGAAAGCGCCGACGAGCGCAAGGCCCGGCACACACGCGGCAAGGCCGCGGGTCAGCGCGGTCGCGGGGACGACTGACCATGCGCATCGTCGCTGGCCGGTTTCGCGGCCGCTCCCTTGCCACGCCCGATCACGATGGTCTGCGGCCAACGTCCGATCGCGTGCGTGAAAGCGTGTTCAACGTTCTCGCGCACGGTGTAGACGGCTTCACCCTCACCGGTTGCCGCGTCATCGACCTCTTCGCCGGCACCGGCGCGCTTGGCCTCGAGGCCGTGTCGCGCGGCGCCGCCTACTGCCTGTTCGTCGACGACAGCGCCGATGCGCGCGCACTCATCCGCCGCAACATCGAGACGTTCGGCCTGACCGGCGAAACGCGCATTTTCCGGCGCGACGCAACCGACCTTGGCCCCGCCGGCACGATGGACCGTTACGATTTGGCATTCCTCGACCCGCCTTACGATAAAGGCCTCGCGGAAAAGGCTCTTGCGGCCTTGGCCGCGGGCAAATGGCTGACGCCGTCGGCGATTGTCGTCGTCGAGGAGCGCGCCGACACCCCGCTTGCCGTGCCGGCTGCGTTCGAACACATCACCACGCGCAGTTGGGGCGACACCGAAGTCAAAATCCTGCGATATGCACCGGGCTGACGGCTGACCCGCAGCAACTTCGATTGACGCGGCCCCTCCATTCGGACCATTGCGAGAGGCGACGTGCGATCGCACATCTCATCCAATCTGCCTGCCCGCCATCTACCCATCCACCCAACTTCCGATCGGAGACGTTATCTTCATGGCCAAGATCGTCCGCTTTCACGAGACCGGCGGCCCCGAAGTCCTGAAACTTGCCGAAGAACCGCTCGTCGCGCCCAAAGCCGGTGAGTTGCGCATCAAGGTCGAGGCGATCGGCCTCAATCGCGCGGAGTCCATGTTCCGCTCTGGCGCTTATCTCGAAGCGCCGGTGCTGCCGAGCCGGCTTGGCTATGAAGCCGCCGGAACAGTCGATGCACTTGGTCCCGACGTCGCCGGCTTCAAGATCGGCGATCGGGTCAGCACCATCCCGGCATTCCCCTTCAGCGCCTATGGCGTTTACGGCACATCGGCTGTCGTGCCCGTTCACGCCGTCGCCCCCATTCCCGATGCGCTGTCGATGGTCGAAGGCGCGGCGATCTGGATGCAATACCTGACCGCATGGCATGGCCTCTACATACGCGGCGGCCTAGCGCGCGGCGACAGCGTGCTCATCACGGCCGCCAGCAGCAGCGTCGGGCTTGCGGCTATCCAGATCGTCAAAGCCGCTGGCGGCACCGCCATCGCCGCCACGCGCACGGCCGAGAAGAAAGCAGCGCTTCTGGATGCCGGCGCCGACCACGTCATCGTGACGGACGACGAAGATCTCACCGCACGCACGGCCGCGATCACTGGCGGCACGGGGGTGCGCATTGCATTTGACCCGATCGGCGGACCCATTCTCACCGATCTCGCCAATGCCGCCGCCAATCGCGGCGTCATTCTGCTCTATGGCGCGTTGAGCCGCGACCCGACGCCGTATCCGTTGTTCACGGCCTTGCAGAAGGGACTGACCATCAGCGCGTTCACCCTCTTCGAGTGCTCGACGACCGCGGCGACGCTGGCAAAGGGTGTGGCCTACGTGCTGGAGGGCCTCAAAGCCGGCACGCTGAAGCCAATTATCGACGCATCGTCCTACACGCTCGATGACATCGTCGGCGCGCACAAGTATCTCGAAAACAATCGCCAATTCGGCAAGATCGTCGTCAGGGTCTGACGCCGGGATCGGCCCTCAAATTTGAACCGTTCTAAACTGGGATCGGTAATTCGTC
>JBOFCQ010000115.1:0-25776 GCA_051646145.1 Hyphomicrobium sp. | reverse complement strand
GCCGGGTCATCCTTGTAGTTGACGCCGAACAGCGTCACGCCGCTCTTGGCGAGTTCGGTGAGCAACGGATGCTCCTCGACGCACGGTGCGCACCACGACGCCCAGAAGTTGACGACCGTGACCTGCCCCTTTGCTAGATCCGCGCTTGTGAAGCCGGCGGTCGGCACGCTGTCAATCGCCGGGAACGTAGACTGCGGCACAGGCTTGCCGATCAACGCCGACGGCAGCTTCGATGGATCGCCCGTGCGCAACGCGACCGCGAACAGGCCCGCCACCGCGAGAAACAGAAAGACGGGGAACAGCTTCAAGGTGCTGCGCGCGTTGCGTGCCGTGGTTTCAGTCATCAGGATAAAGCCCCACGCGACGCGCCGGACGCCGATCTGCGCGTCACACCGCGCGCCTCGAGTTCAGCCAGAGCGCGGCGCTGACGCCGGCCATCGGCAATAAGCCACGCCAGCAAGCTGCCGGTGACAAGCGCCACGGCGGCGTAGCAAAGCCAGATGAACGCCGCGTGCGGTCCAAGATCCATCATGCCGAAACTCCTTGCGTCCCATGTGAGCCGTGCGTGCCGCGTCCCGCGCCATCGCCGCGTTCGATGGCCGCCATGCGCAGCGCCTTGACGCGCCGACGCAGGATTTCGTTGCGCATCGCCATCATATGCAGAACGAAGAACAGCACGGAAAATCCGAACGCCATGACCAGCAGCGGCCAGCGCATGCTTGGATCGACGGACGCCGTGAACCCGGTGGACGGCTGATGCAGCGTATTCCACCATTCGACCGAAAACTTGATGATGGGCAGAATGGCGACGCCGACGAGTGCCAGGATTGCGGTCAGCTTCGCGGCCAGCGCTTCATCCTCGAGCGACGATCTGAGCGCCATAAGGCCGAGATAGAGAAAGAAGAGGATCAATACCGAGGTGAGCCGCGCGTCCCACACCCAATAGGTGCCCCACATCGGCTTGCCCCACAGTGAGCCCGTGACGAGCGCCAGCAACGTGAAGGCGGCGCCGATGGGGGCCGCGGCCTTCGCCGACACATCGGCGAGCGGATGACGAAATACCAGCAAACCGAAACTCGAGAGCGCGATGAAGGCATACCCCATCATCGCCAGCCAAGCGCTCGGCACGTGGATGTACATGATCTTGACTGTCTGCCCCTGCTGGTAGTCCGGCGGCGCGACGAAAAACACCAGATACAGCCCATAGCCGATGGCGACCGTCGCCGCCGCCGCCAGGATCGGCAGCAGCCGATCGGAGAGGCTCATGAACCGCGTTGGATTTGCGAAACGTTGCGTCAGGGTTTGCATGGCAGCGATGTACGCCTTCAAAACTGAGGTGGCAATCGGCGGCTTTTAATGCGCGCGGCGGCCACTAGGTCAATTGGGCCCTGAGCGCCGCAGCCGCGGCAAGCGGTCCGAGCACAAGGGACGCCAGGGATAGAGCGGCCAATATGGTCAAAGAAGATGTCGCCGCCGCGGCACTGGCCGTGCCCGCGCTCAGCGTCGCGATGCCGAAAATCAGCGTCGGGATGTACAGCGGCAGCACCAGCAGCGCCAGCAACACGCCGCCACGCCGGGCTTTCAGCGTTAACGCCGCGCCGATGGCGCCAAGGAAACTGACCGCCGGCGTACCGACAAGCATTGTGACGATCAGCATCGGGTAGGTCGCCGCGTCGAGATTGAGCAAAACGCCGAGCAGCGGCGCGAACAGCGCCAGAGGAATTCCGGTCGTCAGCCAGTGCGCCAGCGATTTGGCGGCAACAACGGCCTCGAGCGGCAACGGCGCCGTCAGCATGACATCCAGCGTGCCGTCCTCGAAGTCGCTTTCAAAGACGCGGCTCAGCGTCAGCAGCGCCGCGAGCAACAATGCGATCCACAGAATACCGGGCGCGATACGCGTCAACAGATTGAGGTCGGGTCCAAGGCCGAGCGGCATCATGGCGACGACCACGAGGAAAAAGCCGAGCGCCGTGCCGATGGCCGCGCCTTCGCGGAGCGCCAGTGTCAGGTCGCGTCGCAACAGCGTCAGGAATGCGGTCATGCGGGTGGTGCTCCCCGCGTCAGACGGAGATCGCGCGCGCGAGCGATCCCGAGCGGCAAATGTGTCGCCGCGATCACCAGCCCACCCGATGCCGTATGTGCGTTGAGCGCTGCTGCCAGCAACTCCACCGACGCCGTGTCGAGCGACACGGTTGGTTCGTCGAGCAGCCAGATCGGACGCTCAGCCGCCAGCAGGCGCGCGAGGCCGAGCCGGCGCTTCTGCCCGGCAGACAGATACTGCGCCGGAAAATCGGCGAGATCGGTAAGCCCGAAATGGCTTAGCGCGTGCGCACACCGCGCGCCGCTTTGGCTTTGCGATTCGCTCAGGAAATCCGCCCAGAACGCGACGTTCTCAGCTACGGTCAAGCTCGGCTTGATAGCGTTTGCGTGTCCGACGACGTGGCAGTGTTCGCCGACCGTTTTTTCTCCGTCACCGCCATCGAGACGGATTACGCCCGCAACCGGTTTCAGATACCCGGCAAGCGTTCGCAGCAGCGTGGTCTTGCCGGCGCCGTTGACGCCGGTCAAAATCACCGCCTCGCCAGAGGCGACCGTCAGTGAGACGCCCGACAGCACGACACGGCCGCCGCGTTCCACATCCAAATTTTCGGCAATGAGCTGCACGGAATTCAAGCAACCTTCAGGGCGTGATAAGCCTCTACCAGTGGCAATTGAGCGCAAGGCCACCAAGCACCGGAAGTCGAGTATTCTCCTTTTTGCGCCGCCTATATAAAAGGCACGTATCGTTATTCGCTAGCGCAAAAGCGACGAGCGGCCACGCACTCCGCCAGCAAGGCGACGCGCGCCCGGCCCGCTCATCGATCCGTCGGCACACCGACGGCGCGGCTCTTCGTCCAATCTCTCGACTGAGGAGGCTAGACTTTGAGCGCCCTGACCCCGAATTCCCTCGACAGCTTCAAATGCATGAAGACGCTGACGGTCGATGGCAAGCCGTATGCGTATTACTCGCTGCCGGATGCCGAGGCCCATGGCCTGACCGGCATTTCGCGGTTGCCGTTCTCCATGAAGGTTCTGCTTGAAAACCTGTTGCGCCACGAGGATGGCCGCACGGTGACCAAGACCGACATTCAAGCCATGGCCGAATGGCTGTCGAACAAGGGCGCGACCGACAAGGAAATCGGTTTCCGCCCGGCGCGCGTGCTGATGCAGGATTTCACCGGTGTTCCAGCGGTTGTCGATCTCGCGGCCATGCGCGACGGCATGAAGCTGCTCGGCGGCGACCCGAAGAAGATCAACCCCCTCGTGCCGGTCGATCTGGTCATCGACCATTCCGTCATCGTCGACGAGTTCGGGTCGAGCAAATCGCTGTCGAACAACGTAGCGCTGGAATATGAACGCAACGGCGAGCGCTATAACTTTCTGAAGTGGGGCCAGGGCGCGTTCGAGAACTTCCGCGTCGTACCGCCGGGCACAGGCATCTGCCACCAGGTGAACCTCGAATTCCTGTCGCAGACCGTCTGGGTCAACGCGCTCGCCGACGGCCGCGCCATCGCGTATCCCGACACCCTCGTTGGCACCGACAGCCACACGACCATGGTCAACGGCCTCGCCGTTCTCGGCTGGGGCGTCGGCGGCATCGAAGCGGAAGCGGCCATGCTCGGCCAGCCGCAATCCATGCTCATTCCGGAAGTGATCGGCTTCAAGCTTTCGGGCCGCCTCAACGAAGGCGTCACGGCGACCGATCTCGTGCTCACCGTCACCGAGATGCTGCGCAAAAAGGGCGTCGTTGGAAAGTTCGTCGAATTCTATGGTCCGGGCCTTGCCCAACTGACGCTCGCCGACCGCGCCACGATCGCCAACATGGCGCCGGAATACGGCGCGACCTGCGGTTTCTTCCCGGTCGATGGGGAAACGCTGAACTACCTGACGATGTCGGGACGGGACGACCACCGCATCCGTCTGGTCGACGCGTACAGCCGCGCGCAGGGCCTTTTCCGCCAGGAAGACGCTGCCGACCCTGTGTTCACCGACACGCTTTCGCTCGATCTGACGACCGTCGTTCCCTCGCTTGCCGGACCGAAGCGTCCGGAAGGCCGCATCGGTCTTGGTGACGTTGCCGGCGGCTTCGCCACGGCGCTGGCAGGCGAATACAAGAAAGTCGAGGGTGCTGAGCGGCGTTTCGGCGTCGATGGTCGGTCGTTCGAACTCGGTCATGGCGACGTCGTGATCGCCGCTATCACGAGCTGCACCAACACGTCGAACCCGAGCGTGCTCATTGCCGCAGCATTGCTGGCGCGCAACGCGGTGGCGAAGGGTCTCGCAACGAAGCCGTGGGTGAAAACATCGCTCGCGCCTGGATCGCAGGTCGTCGCCGCGTATTTGTCGAAAGCAGGTTTGCAAGCGCCGCTCGACGCACTCGGTTTCAATCTCGTGGGCTTCGGCTGCACCACGTGCATTGGAAACTCCGGCCCGCTGCCGGCTGAGATATCCAAGACCATCAACGATAACGGCCTCGTCGCAGCGGCCGTGCTGTCGGGCAACCGGAACTTCGAAGGCCGTGTCAGCCCTGACGTGCAGGCCAACTATCTGGCATCGCCGCCGCTCGTCGTCGCGTATGCGCTGGCCGGTTCGGTCACCAAGGACCTGACGCGTGAGCCGCTCGGCACCGGCAATGACGGCCAGCCGGTCTTTCTCAAGGATATCTGGCCAACGTCCAAGGAAATCCAGACATTCATCGCGGAAAACATCACGCGCGATCTGTTCAAGTCGCGCTACGCTGACGTGTTCAAGGGCGATGCGCTGTGGCAAGGCATCGCCACCAGCACCGGTCTCACCTACGACTGGGACGGCAAATCGACCTACGTGCAGAATCCGCCGTACTTCACCGGCATTTCGAAAACCGCAAAGCCCATCACCGACATCACGAACGCGCGCGTTCTGGCGCTGTTCGGCGACAAGATCACAACCGACCACATCTCACCCGCAGGCTCGATCAAGGCGGCGTCGCCGGCCGGCAAGTATCTGCTCGAAAATGGCGTGAAGCCCGCCGACTTCAATCAGTACGGCACGCGCCGCGGCAATCACGAAGTCATGATGCGCGGCACGTTCGCCAACATCCGCATCAAGAACCATATGGTGAAGGACGACAGCGGCAACCCGGTCGAAGGCGGCTGGACCATTCATCAGCCGTCGGGCGAACGCATGGCGATCTATGATGCCGCCGAGCGCTACGCAGCAGACCGCGTCCCTCTGGTGGTTTTCGCGGGCGTCGAATACGGCAACGGCTCATCGCGCGACTGGGCCGCGAAGGGCACCAATCTGCTCGGCGTCCGCGCTGTCGTGGCGCAATCGTTCGAGCGCATTCATCGCTCGAACCTTGTCGGCATGGGCGTCGTACCGTTCACGTTCGAGCCAGGAACGACGTGGCGCTCGCTTGGATTGACGGGCGCGGAGACCGTATCCATCGAAGGATTGGCGACGATAAAGCCGCGCGAAACGACCAATATGGTCGTAACTTCGCAGAATGGTGAACGCCGCAGCATTCCCATATTGTGCCGAATTGATACACTCGACGAAATCGAGTATTTCAAAAACGGCGGTATTCTCCATTACGTCCTGCGCAATCTCGCGGTTTAGTCCGGCCGCTGTGCCGATTTCGATCTGAACGTTTCACAAAGGGTCATGACATCCGTCATGGCCCTTTGTTTTTGCAGCACAAATTTCAATTTGGGAATTAACCGCGGCTTTCAAATACGCTGGAAATTGCGATAAAACTCTTTACCCATCCTTTACTCATAGCGTGTGCGCACGATGCGTCCGCGAACTAATAAATCTGGGTGAGGCGTAATATCCATGGGTAATCCCGTTGTCTATCTGACCAATTCCAATGATCACCGCGTATTCGGGTCCGGAGACGACATCGTCAATGCGCTGGCGGGTGATGATTATGTCGACGCCGGCAACGGGCAGAACGTCATTTGGGGTGGCGCCGGCAACGACAAGCTGTTCGGCGGCGCCGATCATGACGTGCTCGATGGCGGCGATGGCGACGATGTCATTCGCGGTCGGGCCGGCGATGACGAGATCTTCGGCGGCGAGGGCTGCGATTTCCTCGACGGCAACGAAGGCAACGACAAGATCGACGCCGGCGCCGGCGATGATGTGGTCTATGGCGGCGATGGCGACGACTGCATTTCCGGCGGAGACGGCAACGACACCATCGACGGCAATGACGGCTGTGATGTGATCGACACCGGCGATGGCTGCAACGTCGCGTTCGGCGGCGAAGGCAATGACACCATCACCGGTGGCAACGACGACGATCTGCTCGACGGCGGTGAAGGCAACGACGTCATTCGCGGCCTTGCAGGACATGACGAGATTTATGGCGGTGGCGGCGACGACTGGATCGATGCCGGCGACGGCAATGACACCGTTTGGGCGGGCGAAGGTTGCGATGTCGTGCTCGGCGGCGCCGGCGACGATTGCCTCAATGGCGAAGGCGGCAACGATCACATCCTCGGCGAGGACGGCAACGACGCCATCAACGGCGGCGACGGAGACGATTATCTCGCGGGCGGGGCCGGCTGCGATCTGCTGGCTGGCAACGACGGTAACGACGTTATCGACGGCGGCGACGATGCCGATCACATCTGGGGCGGCGAAGGCAACGATCAGGCTTCCGGCGGCAATGGCGATGATTGCCTCGACGGCGAGGCCGGCAATGACGTGCTCGACGGCGGCGAAGGCAACGATGTCCTCGATGGCGGTGACGGCTGCGACCTGCTCTCCGGTGGCAATGGCGATGACGTTCTGATCGGCGGCGCTGGCGACGACTGCATCGACGGCGGCAACGGTAACGACCAGATTTTCGGCAATGACGGCAACGATTGCGTATCGGCCGGCGACGGCGACGATACCGTCTATGGCGGCGCAGATGCCGACCTCGTCTACGGCGGCGGCGGTAACGACTGTATCTTTGGCGAAGACGATAACGACGCACTGTTTGGTGACGCCGGCAACGATTACCTGAGCGGCGGCATGGGCGACGATCTGCTGAGTGGCGGCGCCGGATGCGATACGCTCGACGGCGATGCTGGCAATGACATCCTTCTCGGCGGCGCCGACAAGGACGTGCTGCGCGGCGGCGAGGGCAACGATGTCCTCAACGGCGGTTCCGGTCTCGACGTGCTGTCGGGCGGCGCGGGCTACGACCGCTTTGTGTTCACGTCCATCTTCGACAGTGGCAAGAAGGCCGGCGCGCGCGACTGCGTCACCGACTTCCAAAAAGGCGCCGACAAGCTCGACTTCAGCGCCATCGACGCCAGCACCAAAAGCGGCGGCAACAACGCCTTCAAGTTCATCGGCAACAGCTATGACTTCAACGGCAAGGCCGGCGCGCTCAAGTACTACTTCGAGAACAAGCCGGGCACGGCTTACGACAAGACTGTTGTCGCCGGCGACATCAACGGTGACTGCCGCCCCGACTTCCAGATCGAGCTCAAAGGCCTGATCCACCTGTCGAAGTCGGACTTCATTCTGTAACGCGCCGCGTAACTTAAGCGTAATTTAGGCCAGTGACGATCGGGGGGCCGCGGCAGCGCGGCTCACCCAGTCGTGACTGGCCTTTCGCATGCTATTGGTATAATGTAACAGACTGTAATAAGCGGCCAAATGTCGGAACGGACATAACCTGCAGCGCGGGATATCGGGAATGCGTTGGCGACTACTCGTTGGTGTTGTTTTAGGCGCGCTCGGCAGTGGCGTTGCGCCGTCGCTCGCCGGCAAAGCGACGCCGTCGATCAACCCGCCGCCGCCGCCGCCCATTCGCGCGGTCGTTGAACTCTACACCTCGCAGGGCTGCTCATCGTGCCCGCCTGCCGATGCCCTTCTGCGGCAGTTGGCCGATGATCCGACCATCATGGCCTTGTCGCTGCCGGTCGACTATTGGGACTATCTTGGCTGGAAGGACACGTTCGCCTCGCCGCGCAACAGCGAACGGCAGCGGGCCTACGCCAAGGCGCGCGGCGACGGGGCCATCTATACGCCGCAGGCCGTCGTCAACGGCACGCTCCATGTCAACGGCGCGTCGCAGGCCGACATCGTGGCGGCCATCGATTCGACCACCGTGAAGAAGAGTGCGCTGCCGACGCCGCTGCGCTTCTGGCAGGAAAGCAACACGCTGAACATCGCCATTCCGGCGGCCGACCCGCCGCGCGAAGTGCGCGAGGCCACCATCTGGCTCGGCCTGGTGCAATCGACGGGCATCGTCGAAGTGCGCAACGGCGAGAATACCGGCCGGGATCTCGTCTACACGAACATCGTGCGCGAGCTGACACCCATCGGGCTGTGGAAGGGCCAGCCGCTGATGATTCAAATTCCCCGCTCAGCCGTCATCCAGGCCTCGACGCAGAAGTCCGTCGTGCTGATCCAGGAAGGTAAGGCCGGACCCATCGTCGGCGCGGCCTGGGCGCGGCTGTGGTGAGCGCCTAAGCGCCCGCCGGACGACATTCAGAGACGATATTCAGAACAGTCCGCGACGTGGCTCTTACTTGCGTGCGATCGATCGCGACGCCCGCCCCACGTGACTTCGTTCCGGCACACAGGCACAATCCAGACTGATCACGCGGCCAGCCCGCGCTTCTTCAGCAAGCCTTCAATCGCCGGCGGCCGGCCTCTGAACGCCACATAGGCCTCATGCGGATCGCGGCGATTGCCGGCCGCATAGATGAACTGGCGCAACTTGCCGGCCGTGTTCGGGTCAAAGACATCGCCGGTTTCTTCAAACGCGGCGAAGGCGTCGGCATCCATCACTTCCGACCACAGATAACTGTAGTATCCGGCTGCATAGCCGCCGACGATGTGCATGAAGTGCGGCAAACGGTGGCGCATCACGATCTCGGCCGGCATGCCGATGCGATCGAGCGCATCTTTCTCGAACTGCTCTATATCGAGCGTTGCCGTCTCTTCCTGCATGTAGAGCGCCATATCGACCAGCGCGGATGCCGCATACTCGACGGTCGCGAAGCCCTGGTTGAAATTGCGCGCCGCCTTCATGCGCTCGCGCAATGCGACCGGCATGGGTGCCCCGGTCTGGACGTGAAGCGCGAAATTCTCGAGCACGCTGGCCGTCGATAGCCAATGCTCAAAGAGCTGTGAGGGCAATTCCACGAAGTCGGTCGACACCGCTGTGCCGGCGATGGACGGAAACGTCACGTCCGACAGAAGGCCATGCAGGCCATGTCCGAATTCGTGGAACAGAGTGCGCGCATCATCGAACGAAAGCAGCGCCGGCTCGCCGTCGCTGCCCTTCGTGAAGTTCAGCACGTTGATGATGATCGGCGTCTGTCCCTTGCCGAGCCGGTGTTGCGTGCGGAAGCTCGACATCCACGCACCCGACCGCTTCGACGGCCGCGCGAAATAATCGCCGATGAACACACCGACGTGAGCGCCCGAGCGATCCGTCACATCGAAGACGCGCACATCTGAATTGTATCGCGGCAGATCGTGGCGCTCTTCGAAGCTGAGGCCAAACAAGCGGCCGGCGCAATCGAAGCAAGCGTCGATCATGCGATCGAGCTGCAGATAGGGACGCAATTCCGCTTCATCGAGGTCGAAGCGCGATTTGCGGACTTTCTCTGCGTAAAAGCGCCAATCCCACGGTGCGAGCTCGAAGTTTCCGCCCGCGCGCTGAGCTTCCGCCGTCAAGGCTGAACGTTCTTCGCCGGCGCGCGCCACGGCTTTCGCCCACACTTGTTCGAGCAGGTCCATGGCGGCGGCTGGCCGTTTCGCCATTGTGTCTTCGAGGTTGAAATCGGCAAACGTCTTGAAGCCCATCAGGCGTGCGTGCTCGGTGCGCAATTGCACGGCTTCCGCCAGAATTCGCCGATTGTCCGTCTCGCCGCCGTTGGCGCCGCGCGCGATCCATGCCTTGAACGCCTGTTCGCGCAGATCACGCCGCGTGGCGAAGGTCAGAAACCCTTCAACGCTGGCGCGCGCCAGCGTAATGGCGAATTTTCCATCTTGGCCGAGATCTTTGGCGGCCCGCGCCGCCGCCGCCATCATGCTCTCCGGCAAGCCGTCGAGATCGCTGGCGTTATCGAGGATCATGTTCCAGGCTTGCTCGTCCTTCAGCACGTTCTGCATGAACTGCGTGACGAGCGTCGCGAGGCGGGCGTTGATTTCCTTGACCCGGGCCTTGGCGGACGACGACAGACGCGCGCCCGCCCGCACGAACGCCAGATGATGACGCTCGAGAACGCGCAGCTGTTCGTCATCGCACTTCAATGCGTCACGCCGCTGCCAAAGCTCATCGATGCGGCGGAAGAGTTTGGGGTCCAGCAGAATCTGCGTTTCGTGGCTGGCGAACCGCGGCGACATTTCGCGCGCAATCTGCTGCAGTTCGGCGGTCGAGTCGGTCGCTTCGAGATTGTGGAAGATCGACGCCACGCGCGACAGAAGCTGTCCGCTTTTCTCGAGCGCCACGATGGTGTTGGCGAATGTCGGCTTGGCCGCGTTGCCGGTGATCTTCTTGATCTCTTCGACGTGCGCGCGAAATCCGGCTTCAAGCGCCGGCTTATAGTGGCGCGGCTCGATCTCTGCGAACGGCGGCATTTCGAAGGGCGTTGCAAACTTGACGAGCAGGGGATTGCGGGACCGCGGCGCCGGGGCCGGCATGCGCGTGCGGGGCGCAGCGGGTCGTGAGTCGTTGAGGGCCATCGAGAGCTCCTTGTCTGTCCCTGTCTACGACAGATACGGAGCGAAGGCCCATCAGTTCCGTCAATCGATGCGCAAAAAAAGGAGAAGGGCCGGCTGGGGAACCGGCCCTTCACGAGGCATGCCGAAGTTTTGATTTCGGCCATCCAGGCCAGTGGGGGGACGTGCCTGGACGATGGGGGGAGTAGGGAGTGTTGCCGAAGGCCCGGCTCCTTGAAATTGGCCCCGGGGGGCTGGGGGGCTAGAATTCCAGAGCCGGCTCTCAGAACCGGGCCTCAAGCAACATGATCACTATCGCGTTGCAATACGGCAGATCTGGGCCAGCACTCCGACGCGATTTTGTCGTGACGGGGGTATTTCCATGCTGCGCTTTTCATAATGCTGCGGTCGCGACGCGCGCGAGAAGGGCTTGCAATCTGCTGCGCTTGGCGCGATCCTTTACGCGTGAACGAGGGGAGGCGCCGCATTGAGCGCATCTGATCCGATAATATTCCGCCCGCGATCCGTCGCGCCGACCGGCGCGAGATCCGCGGCAAGCCCATCGACATCCGCAAGCGCCGACGCAGCCGCACCGCAAACCGTTGCCAGATCCGCGTTCGATCGCCACGAGCTCGGCGCGATCATGGCTGTTTACGGACGCAAGGTGGCGAAGGGCGAATGGCGCGACTACGCCATCGATCTGCTGAAGGACAAAGCGGTGTTCTCCGTCTTCCGGCGCTCGTGCGAACACCCGCTCTATCGCATCGAGAAGACGCCGAAACTCGCGCGCAAGCAAGGCGCGTATGCCGTCGTCGCGGCGACGGGCCTGATCCTGAAGCGCGGTCACGACTTGCGGCGCGTGCTTGATGCCCTCGACGATCGCTTCGATGTGATATCGAGCTAGAGCCGCAAAAGCACCGGTTTCCCCTTTGAAATCGCGATTTTGACCGCGCCCTGTGCGTTGCCGCCAGCAAGCAGCCGCAGGCACTGCTAACTCTGTCAACCTGCTGATTGCCCATGATGCCAAAAAGAAAACCCCGCACCGCTGCTGCGGTACGGGGCTTCTGATCGTGTGTATGTCGGCGGCGGCGTCGAGCCGAAGGGCGTTCGCCTCTCAGCGGTTACTCCTCGGTGTTCATGATGCCGAGCAGGTTCAGGATGTGCACGAACAGCGTGACGAAGCTGCCGTAGAGCATGAACGCGCCGAAGATCGACGAGCGGTTGACGAAGTGCTCACCGCCAGCGCTTGCGCCTTCCAGATACATCGTCTTGATCTGCTGCGTTTCCCAGGCCGTGATGGCGGAGAACAGCAGCACGACGACGCCCGAGATGATGGTGCTCATCAGCTTGCTGGTGCCGGGATCGGTGATGAAGAAGTAGCTCGCCAGCATCGCGATGATGATGCCAATCGACGCCATGCTGAGGAACCCGCCCCAACCAGTCATGTCCTTCTTGGTCGTGTAGCCGATGAGGCTGGTCGCGGCGAACGTCGCCGAGGCCACCAGGAACGCCTGACCGATGAGGCCGGTCGCGCCCTTCGCCACGAAGATGTAAACCATGGGGGCGATCATCGCGCCCCACAGCGCGCAGTACAGCCAGTATGCGCCATGCGCGACGACGGCGCTGCCCGAGTAGAACAGCTTCTGAGCGAAGAAGCCGAGACCGAGCACGGCAAGGAACAAGACCCACTTCATGGGGCCGAGCGCCACTGCCTGCATAACTTCAGGGTTCGATACGAGGGCAAGCACCACTGCGGCGGTGCCGGCAACGCCGAGCGCCATGTAGTTGTACGTGCCGATCATGAAGCTGCGTAGACCCTCGTCAACGGCAACTCCAGCCCGTGAGCCGGCGCGGGTGACTGAGGGTTGATTGAAGACCTGGGCCATAATTTCAGCGTTCCTCTCATTTGGCCGGCGAAAGCCGGTCCTTGCCAACATATCATGCGTCGTTTGACGCTATTCAAGACCTGCGGGCGCGCCCGCGAAAAAATCTATTCGGTACGAAGATAAGGCACTGACGGCGCTCGCAAAACTGCCAATGTACCGATGCCGCCGAACACAGAAATCAGAGCCCCGGCCAGCACCAGCGTCTGCAGCACCGCGGACAGCGAAAATACAAACGGCGTTTCAAGAAAATAATACAGCGCGCCCCAGGCTGCAACGGCGCCGAGCAGCGTTGCGACCAGGGCCGCCGCCAGCGCGAGGGCGGCATATTCTGCCGCGTGCGCCTTCAGGATCTCCGAGCGGCGCGCTCCAATCGTCTTCAGAATGACGGCCTCGAGGATGCGCCGGCGTTGCGCGGTTGCGAGTGCGCCGGCCAGAACCAGCGCGCCCGCAGCCAATGTAACGCTGCCGGCGACGTTCACGGCCGTCATGACCTTCTCGAAGATGCGATTGAACTGATTGATGGCGTCGCGCACGCGGATGGCACTGACGGTCGGGAAGGCCTTGGCGAGATCGCGCACCATGGCGACTTCGCGGCTTGGCGCCAGGCCATCCGGCAATTGAACGGTCGCAAGCAGATTGTGCGGCGCCGATTGCAGAGCATTGGGCGAGAACACCATGACGAAGTTGATGGCGAGGTTTTCCCACTGCACTTCGCGCAGGTTCGCAATTTTGGCTTCGAGGTTCCGCCCGAGCACGTTGACCGTCACCGTATCGCCGACGATAAGGCCGAGCTTGCCGGCGAGTTCGGCTTCAAACGATACCAGCGGCGGGCCGCTATAGTCGGCATCCCACCACGCGCCGGACGTAACTTTCGATCCTTCCGGCACCGCGGTCGCGTAGCTGAGACCGCGATCGCCGTTCAATACCCACTGGGCTTCAGGCGGCGCCTTCAGCTCTTCGACGGCAACGCCTTTGAGGCGCACCAGACGGCCGCGCAACATAGGCGCTTCCGCAATCACGCTGCCGGGCGCGTCCTCGAGAATGCGCGCCTGCAACGACGCCATGTCCGCCTTGGCAATGTCGAGCAGGAAATAATCGGGCGAATTGTCGGGCAGACGGCCGCGCAACTCGTGGACCAGAGCCGCATTGACAAGCGCCACGGCGACGAGCAGCGACAACCCGGTGCCGAGCGACAGAATGACAGCGCGCGTCAGGCCATCGCGGGCACCGACATTACGCAGAGCAATGGCAAGCGAGGGCGTGCGCGGACGCGGCATTCCGCGTGCAATGCGTGTCACCAGACTGCCGAGCCCCGTGAACACCGCCAGCATGATGACCAGCGCCAGCAGCGCATAGACCGCAATCATGCGCGGCTGCGATGTGGCCAGCGCCAACGCGAACAACGCTGCGGCGAGAGCCAACGACATCAGGACGACTTCGCGGCGCGGCCAGCCGCGCGGACTGTCGGCATCGGCGCGAAACAGCACGCTGGCCCGCACCTGTTCGGCACGCCCCAGCGGCCAGAGCGCAAACAGCAACGACACCAGCACTCCGTAAGCCGCCGCAATCGCCAGACTATGCGGCGAGATGCGAAATTCCGTGCGCACTGGCAGCGCGTCACCGATCGCCCAATCGACGAGCCCCGGCACCAGCATGCCGAGTGCCAAACCGATCACGATACCGATGCCGGTCATTGCCAAGATCTGGACCAGGAATGCGCCGACCACCTGCACGCCCGTTGCGCCGACGCTGCGCAGCGTTGCCACCACGCGGATACGCTTGTCGATGAACGTCGTCACGGAATTGGCGATGCCGACGCCACCGACCAGCAGCGACGTCAGACCTATGAGCACCAGGAACTGGCGCAACCGCTCGAGCGTTCGCGTCACCTGCGGCGCAGGGTTGTGCCGATCGAGCGCGGTATAGCCCGCTTCCGGCATCTTCGCTGCCACGCTGTGGCGCAACGCTTTCATATCGTCGGCGCTGCGCACGGCGCCGTCCGCAAGCGCAATGGCATAGCGCCAGCGCACCAGCGTGCCCGGCTTGACGAGACCGGTGGCGTCCAGCGTCGCCAGCGACGCGAACACGCGTGGCCCATAGGTAAGGCGATCCGCAATGGCGTCCGGCTCGGATTTGAGCAGCGCCGCCACCGTCACCTCGGCCTCGCCGATCTTCATGCGGTCGCCGGCCTTGAGGCCCAGCCGTTCAAGCAGCATCGGATCGGCAACGACGGTATTCGAAGGCGCCAACGCCCCGGCAAAGTCACCGCCATCCGCAATCTGCACCGTGCCTTCCAGCGGATAGAGGGCATCGACACCCTTCAATTCGATCAGCGCCTGATCTTCGCCATCGAGCCGGCGCGCCATCGTGCGCAGCGTCGCTGTTTCGCTGGTGCGGCCCAAACTGTCGAAGGTTGCGCGCTCATCGCTTGTCGCCCGATTGTGCATGCGCGCGAACGAGACGTCACCGCCGAGAATGGTGCGTCCTTGCCGCTCGAAGCCGGCAGTCAACGCATCGGCAAGCGCGCCGACGGCGGAAATCACCATCACGCCGAGCGCCAGGCAGGCGATGAAGATCTTGAACCCATCGAGACCGCCGCGCAATTCGCGCGCGCCGATGCGCAGAGACGACGCGAACGCGCCGCGCCGTGCGCCTAGACCAGAGGCGCTGGATCGTGTCATGCCGAACATGCTGCCAAAAATGCTCATGTGCGCTGCGCCGCCAGACGCTCGCGAACGGGCTTCACGTCGTCAGCGGCGATCACGCCATCGGCCATGCGCACCACCCGCTCGGTCAGCGCCGCCAACTTGTCGTCGTGCGTCACGAGCACCAGCGTTGCGCCGGTGCGGGCACGCATATCAAACAGCAGATCGACGATCTGTTTGCCTGTGCGGCCATCAAGGTTTCCGGTGGGTTCGTCGGCGAGGATGAGGCGCGGGCTGCGGCTCAAGGCACGCGCAATTGCGACACGCTGCTGCTCGCCGCCCGAAAGTTCCGCCGGGAAATGATCGACGCGATCTGCCAAACCGACGTCACCAAGAAGCTGGCGCGCCACGTCGAACGCCGACGGATCACCCGCCAGTTCGAGCGGCAGGGCGACGTTTTCGAGCGCCGTCATCGTCGGGACGAGGTGGAACGATTGAAAGACGATGCCGATGGCGCCGCCGCGCAGAATGGCAAGCTCGTCTTCGCTCAAGTTCGAAATTTCGCGGTCAGCCACTGTGACGCGGCCCCGGGTGGCGCGCTCCAATCCGGCCATGATCATCAGCAACGACGTTTTGCCGGAGCCCGATGGACCAACGATCGCCAGCGATTGGCCCGCCGGAACGGACAAGGAAACGCCGCGCAGAATGTTGACCGGACCGGCCCTGCTCGTAAGCGTCAGGTGGACATCGGCGAGTGACAGGACAGGTTCGGACACGGGGTTCGGTGATCCTTCGAATTGGCCTTGCCAGTTGCTCGGCATGCTGGGGCGGAGCCGGGCACAGGTCTACGGCAAATAAAATCTCGACGGCAGCATGACCGCGATAGCCGCGCCTTGCTCTTGTCGACACGGCATCGAATGTTTACGTGATTTGCAGCAGTTGTGACCGGCGGGTGAGGCAGAAACATGATTTTGTATGAGAGATTGGCCCATCGCCTCGGCGTTCATCGCTCCCATGTCTCCCGCCGACATGCGCCGGCAGTGCTTGCAACAGTTGCCATCTTAATGGCCCTCATGACCGGTTCCCTTGCACCCATGGATGCCGCTGCCAGCGATAGGCCGGTGCGCATTATTGCCTTCGGGGACAGCTTGACGGCCGGCTATATGCTGCCCGAAAGCGCGGCGTTCCCGCGCCAACTGCAAGTGGCGCTTGAGGGCAAGGGTTACAAGGTCGAGATCACCAACGCCGGCGTTTCCGGCGATACGACAAGTGGCGGTTTGGAACGTCTGGCCTGGACACTGGACGGCGGCACCGACGCCGTCATTCTCGAGCTTGGCGCCAATGACGCGCTGCGCGGCATAGACCCCAAAATCGCCTCGGCCAATCTCGACAGCATGATCGGAACCATCAAGGCCACGGGCGCCGACGTGCTGCTCGTTGGCATGAAAGCGCCGCGCAACTGGGGCGACGACTACGTCGCGGCCTACGATCCGATTTTTGCCAGCCTCGCCGCCAAGCACGCTGTTCCGCTCTATCCGTTCTTCCTTGATGGACTGACGGCGGGCAGCAATCTGGTCATGGCCGATGGACTGCATCCGACCGAGAAAGGCGTTGGCGAAATCGTCAAACGCATTCTGCCCGAGGCGGAAGCACTGGTTCAGCGGGTGCACAGCCGCCGTACGTCCGCAACGAAATAGGCTCGCCATGCCGCGGCTCTTCTCAGCGATTGAATTACCGGACGATGTCCGCGCCGATCTGCGTCACCTGCATATTCCAGTGCCCGGCGCGCGGTGGACGCCTGCCGCCGATTATCACGTCAGCCTGCGCTTTGCCGGCGATATCGATCACAGCGTTGCCCGCGCGTTCGGTGACGCACTGGCGGACATCACGGCGGATGCATTCGAGATTGAGCTTGATGGCGTCGGCGTGTTTGGCGGCGACGATCCGCGGCTGATTTATGCCGGCGTCGCGCCCAATGCCGCGCTGGAAGCGCTCGCCCGTCAGCATGAAAAAGCCGCGCGCGCGGTGGGGCTTCCACCCGAGAAGCGCACCTTCAAGCCGCACGTTACCCTCGCGCGGCTCAGCCACAGCCGCGTTGAACCGGTTGCCCGCTATCTGTCACGCTTTGCCGCTTACCGGTCGGCGCCGATCTTCATCTCGGAGTTCGTGCTGATGTCGTCTCGGCCGCAAATCGGAGGCGGCCCTTACGGCGTCGTCGAGCGCTTTGGATTGCGGGGCGGCGTCGTCATCGACGACGATGCGGACGCGACGTGGTGATGCCCGTTCGCGATCCGTCCCGGCTCAATCGCCGGGCCAGACGTATGTCTTCTGACCACCGCCGAATAGTCCGCCGCCGCTTGACGCCATAGCGTTTTTATTGCGGGCGGATTTACGGGCCGTCTGGGCGGCCATGGCCGCGCGCGTGCGCGTTGGCCGTTTGCGCACGGTTGTCGATTCTGGCGCCATTTGCAGTGCCGTGTTTGATGGCGACGTGCCGAGCGCCGCCGCGTCAGCAGGTGCTGCCGCCATAGCGGGCGTTGAAAGGGCGCTCATGGCTGCTTCCGTCGCTCTAGGCGCGGGCGCGCGGGTGGCGTTTGAAACAGCGATCGCCGATGCGGGTGCCGGCGCTTCCGAGCGGATCGGCTGATAGGTCTCGGGCGCAGGGACGGGCACGGCCACAGCGGCGTTCGCCACCGGCGTGTCGATCACCTGAACCTGATGCGCCGGCACATTCCCCGGAGGAGTGGTGGCGGATGGTAACGCGTCGGCAACGCGGATCACCGGCTCTTGAGCTTTCGCAACTTCGTCCTTCGGCTCGGCCGCGTCCGTCTTCACGGTTGCTTGCGCGAGCACTGCCGTACGTTGCGCCTCCACACGCGCCGCGTCTTCCGCGGCGGCAGCGTATTCGCGATGGCGCTCTGTCGCTTCATACGACCACGGCTCGGGCTTACAGGCGCAGCCGGACATCAGCATTTTGCGATAGGCGAAGGCCGTTGGGATGTCAGCATAGCGCCGCCCCGACAGATCGACCATCGTCTCCGCGCTACCGCTGCTGACGGGATGATAGAAAAGCTTGCTGTCGGCGCCGCAAGCCGCCCGGCAGGATCGGACGTCAGCCGAGAAATTGCGCCGCCGCGCATTGAACCGCACCGGAAAGTAATAGCCGTCGCACGTGCGCACGCACATGGTCCGATACGGCCCGCCACTGTCCGGCGGACCGATCATATCGTCCTCGCCTTCACTATCGCGGAACACCGGATAGCGCGGCACGCGGTGATGAAAACGAATAGACGGGATCGGTCGCGACGGGCCGCGCGCCATGGGCTCCGCCTGTGACGAACCGCCCGTGCCGAACAGTTTCTGAAAGAAGGATTGCGCGACGGCCGGTGGCGCCAGCCCGATCGACAAAATGGATGAGACCGTGCTGCTGATGAGCACGTTACGGATACGCATTACAAATTTCCAAACCAACGCAGTGCAGCCAACGGCATGGGCCATGCCAGGCTGAACCCAACGCCGGCACAGTGCGCTGAAGATCGCAAATATTCGCTGAATGAAATCGGGAAATTTGACGAACGCGCCGCAACGCCACAGCAGGAATTGGCTTGAACAGGCGCCCTATCCAGCGCTGAGGATGGCTGTCCACCGCTAAAGCGTTACGACAACCTTTCCGGTTGCTTCACGACGCTCAATGACGCCCAACGCGTCCTTGATCCGCGCTAAAGGATAGATGGCGTGCGTGCGCGGCTTCAGGCGCCCCGCCGCCACCCACTGCAGCACGTCGCGCATATCGGTCCGGTGTCCATCCGGATCACGGCGCACGCTTTCTCCCCAAAACACGCCGACGACATCGGCACCCTTTAGCAGCAAGAGATTGAGGGGCAGGCGCGGAATGGACCCGGATGCGAATCCAACGACCAGAAAGCGGCCCTGCCAGGCGAGGGCTCTGACGAGCGGTTCCGCCGCATCGCCGCCGATACAATCGTAGACGACATCGGCGCCTTTACCGTCCGTCAACGCCTTGACGTCATCGCGCAGTGTGGTGCTGGGAAAGAGAATGCCGTCATCGGCGCCAAGGCTGCGCGCGATGTCGAGCTTGTCGGGTGACGACGCAACCGCGATGACGCGCGCGCCCATCAAATGCGCGATCTCGACGGCCGCCTGTCCCGCGCCGCCGGCGGCACCTGTCACCACAACCGTTTCGCCGGACTTCAGCCGCGCTCGCATTTTGAGGCCATGAATGGCCGTACCGTAGGTGACCGAAAGTCCGGCCGCGATGCTGTCCGGCACGCCGTCCGGAATGCCGACCAGCGCCGTTTCATCGACAGCCAGAGTCTCCGATGCGCCGCCCCAGCCGACATAGGCCATCACGCGGTCGCCAGGTGCGACGGTGGTCACGCCGGCGCCGACCGCTTCGACCACACCCGCGATCTCAGCACCCGGCGCGAACGGCAGCTCGGGCTTAAACTGATAGGTGCCGCGCGTCATCAACGTGTCGGCGAAGTTCAGGCCGCAGGCCGTAACGCGCACCAGCGCCTGACGGCGCGTCGGCGTTGGCTGCGGCACCTCGTCCAACACCACGCCGTCGATGCCATCGAGGCTCTTGCAAAGGGCCGCCTTCATGTAAAACCTCCGGATCGCTGGCATCGCCGCAAGAGAACAACGGCTTGCCGCTCTCCCATTACCCGCCAACGCCGATCCCGCCAACCCGTGCTACCCACAGAGATTGCCATGTCCAGACCGACGCCCACCGAATGGCCGCCCTTGGCCAAGGGATATTTCGCCATCGGCGCGGAGCGCATGTCGAAATCGCTCAATCTCGGCAATCTGATGCGATCCGCCCACGGCTTTGGCGCCAGCTTCACATTCACCGTCGGCGCCACCTACCAGGCACTCGAAGCCCGTGCGGATACGTCGAAGGGGCAATGGCACCTGCCGCATTACAACTGGACGTCGCTCGACGAGATGTCGCTGCCGCAGGGCTGCAAGCTCGTCGGTGTCGAACTCGTCGATGACGCCATCGACCTGCCGAGCTTCCACCACCCCTTGCGCG
Source organism: Hyphomicrobium sp. (assembly GCA_051646145.1). GTDB lineage: Bacteria > Pseudomonadota > Alphaproteobacteria > Rhizobiales > Hyphomicrobiaceae > Hyphomicrobium_B. The sequence continues at coordinate 5,497 of JBOFCQ010000115.1, read as the reverse complement.
CCGCCTATGTGCTCGGACCTGAAATGGGCTCTTTGTCGCCAGCGCTGCTCGAGCGCTGCCACTTCGTCGTCAAGATCCCAACCCTTTTTTGCGTCAACGTTGCCATGGCCGGCGCAATCGTCATGTATGACCGCGTCAAATCCCTGGCGCGCTTTGCGGACCGGCCATTTCGTGAAGGAGGTCCATGAATGCTGAGGCATTCCACATCGCGCCTTGCCGCCTGCCTTTGTCTTATCGTCGGCCCGCACATTGCGTATGCGGCGGCGGACATCGACAGTATGAACAAGCTCGCCACCATGGGTGCATGGTCGCTGCACGTCGACGCCAACAAACCGCATCGCCTGTGTTTTCTCACGAGTGAGCCGAAGTCGAGTGATCCTGCCGATACGGCGCGCGATGCGCCGCGCGCGTACATCTCCGCCTGGCCGCAAGACGGCGTTAAATCTGAACTCAGCTTCAGGCTTGGCTTTCCGTCCAAGAAGGGTGGTCAGATCACGGCCCTGATTGCCGACAGTTCGTATCGGCTTTTTGCCGACGACGATCGCGTCTATGTCGGCGACGCCACGCAGGAACTGAAGTTGATTGAAGCCATGAAAAAGGGCGCGCAGGTTGCCGTGACCGCCAGCACGCCAACCGCTGTCAGCGTCACCGATACGTATTCGCTGACGGGGCTCGGACAGGCCCTGCAACAGCTCAAAGAGACGTGTTTCTGAATGCTCTGGCTACCGCGCGCACTCATCCGCGCTTGCGCAGATGCACGTAGATCGCGCCATCGCCGCCATGCGCAATGGCGGCGGTGGTATAACTGACGACGATGGCGCGCAGATCGGGTTCATCGAGCCAGCGCGGCACATTGCGCTTCAAGACGCCGCGTTCACGCGACACCGTCATGTCGAATGCTGCCTCATCGTCGCGGTCGCTCGCCAGCTTGCCCTTGCCGGTGATGACGAGCACAAACGTCATGCCCCGGCCCTGGCAGCGATGCAGGAACGCTCTCAACGCACTGTGCGCTTCCGATTGGCGCATGCCATGCAGGTCGATGCGCGCATCGATATCGGCGCGGCCGGCCCGCAATTTCTTGGCGCGCTTGCGATCGAAATCGGCAAGCTCGGGCGGCGCTTTGCGTGCTGGCGTCGCGGATTTTGCGGCGGCCGGGATAGCGGTAGGCGTTTGGCCTCGCGCATGCGTGTGTGCCAGCGCGTGACCGTGCGCGAGTTTCGCGGATTTGCGATCGACGGGCGCTTCAGTGCGGGGGCTTGGTTCCGGCGCTTCGGCGTCACGCGGCGCTGGCCCACGGTGAACCCGGCTCTTGGCCTTCTTCAGCGGCTCAACGGCGTGCGTCGTGATTTTCCAGAGATTGTGATCGTCGCCATCGGAGTGACGCCGCCCACCGCTGCCGTGCGGCTTCTTCACGGACTTTGTCTCGCGACCGTGGTGCCGCCGCGCGACGCCATCAACGTCGATGGTTTCAGAACGTAGAAGTGACCGGCGTGCTTGGTCACGCCTGCCTTCTTGCCGGCCGCATCGCCGGACCCGAAGAAAATATCGCCGCGTTCCGGTCCCTTGATGGCCGAGCCGACATCATGCGCGATCATCAGCCTGTTGAAGCCGCCGCTTTTGGTGGCATGACGAATGTCGGGCGCGGCAACATAGATCGGCGTGCCCAGCGCATGAAACGCTGTATCGACCGCGAGGCTGCGCCCAACCTGCAACGGGATAGAAAGCGCGCCCATAGCGCCCTGCGATTGCTGGCCGGTCAATTCGCGGAAGAACACGTAGGACTGGTTCTTCCACATCACCGGCTCGGCGCGCTTGCGATCAGCCTTCAGCCAGTTGGCCAGCGCCTTAAGCGACATGTTGTCGGGCGTGAAGGTGCCGTCGGCGATGAGTTCACGGCCAATCGACGTGTAAGGATGGCCGTTCTTGCCGTCATAGGTAATGCGAATCTGGCTGCCGTCCGGCAGCTCGACGCGCGCCGAGCCCTGCACCTGCAGGAAATAGACATCGACGGGATCGCGAAAATACAGCAATTCGAGATTGCGGCCCTTGAGGGCGCCTTTCTCGATATCGGCGCGTGTCGGATAGGGCTGCAACGCCGCGCCGACGCGCTGCATATGCGTCAACTGATGGCTTTTTGCGCCACGCTCGCTTTCCGGCACCACGTTGACGAGATCGTCGGGGCGTTTGTAGAGCGGCGCGGCAAAATCCGCGCTTGGCGTGCGCGCGCCTTTGATGAGCGGCTCGTAATAGCCGGTCAGCAATCCCGGCGTCACCGACTGCTCGACGCGATGCGGACGGAAATGGGTTTCAAAAAACGTGCGCGCATCCGCGCCCGTCATTTTGCCGACCGCCTTAGCGTGGATCTGCGCCAGCTCGCAAATTGCGATGAGGCCTTCGGGCGTCTGCGACTTACCGGTCTTGGCGCCGACGCGCGCGTATTTCAGCACCGGCTCGCACGAGATCAGAAAGGCTTTCCAGGCCGCCAAGTGATCGTCGGCCGCCCATCCGGGCAGCGCATCGAACGAGACTTCCTCAGTGGTCACTTGAGCGGTTTTTGCGGTCATGGAAGACGGTTTGGTTTTGGCACGCGGCGGGGCGATGACAGTGCCCTCCGTCTGAGCCTCGCTCGAAAGGGCGGGTTCGGCAATGGCGTCATGAGCCGGCGCGGTCGCCACGGCGCACAGCGCCAGCCCCACGGCAACCGCCGCACGGCCCAGCACGCTTCGGCGCGCGACTGGCAAAAACCCCATCCCTCAGTCCCCTTGGCGTACTCTCGGCCGCGATCCCCTGGCCAATTTAGCCGCGTACATGACGCGCGCGCAGCCAACGCAAAACCCCGGTTCCGCCCCCGAAACCGGACCACGCTGGAATGTCCAATCTCCCCAGAATGCCTCAGTTCGGAGGTTGTGTCTCCACCAATTTCCAGTTCGGATTATCGAGCGCGCGGCGACTCGAGACGTCGCGGCTGAACGTCCAAACGTCCGTCACTTCCGAAATTTTCTGCGGATCGCCAGAGATGACAACACCCGTCTTGTCGCGAGTGGCGGTGATGAGTTCGCTGATGAAGCGCACGGTGAGGGACGCCGCACCGCCAGCCACTTCAGCGTCAACGATCTCGGCCTTGCGAATGCCGACAAACTGCTGATCGACGATCTCGCCCCGGGCCTCGCGGTCGCTGATGGCGGCGGCAAAGCCATCGAGAACCTCGCGGCTCAAGAGATCGCGCAGCGTGCGGCGATTGCCTTCGGCAAACGCCGAGACGATCATTTCATAAGCTTTCTTGGCGCCGACAAGGAACGGCTCGGGATCGAAATTGCGATCGACCCGGGCCACCGCCAGCAGCCCCTCCGTCACTGCCGGATTGGTCACTGGGTAGGCGCGCACGCGATCCGTCGCGTCGGCCGTCATGGCTTCCGACGGCGGCGTCTGCGGCTGGTCGGCGTCATCGCGCTTGGCGCGCGGCAGAGTGATGACCTCGCCACCGGCGATATTACCCTCGGCGGCGGCATCGCGTTCCCGCGTTCTCAGTTGCTCGATGCGGGCATCGTCTTCCTCGCTCCGCTGGCCGAGCACGCTTCGCAGCTTCACGATCGCAACGACCGCGACGATGAGAGAGATCAACGTCAGAACGTCTAACTGGCCATTCATTCAAATCGGCTTTCGCAGGGGATAGCCCGGCTCTCGGCGCGGGGCGCGAGGGACCGGCTGGCTTCTCGTATTCACCCAATGTAGGCTCTCCACCGCGCCGCGCCAACTCGTTATCGCGAATTGATGCGCCATTAAAGTTGGCGCGACAGAGACGGGGCAGCCGTCCGCGCGGCGACAAAAAGCGCTCAAATCACTGCGGAATGGGCGGATTGCCCGATACGCCGGCATGGCAGGTGCGGAGCCTCGGACAATGACGGCAAACCCCTTGAGAACCGCGCTTGTCTTGGCGTTTTTCGCCCTGCCGCTGCTTGAAATTGCCCTGCTGATCCGTCTGGGCAGCCGCATCGGCTTTTGGCCGGTCCTTGGCCTGGTGATCGCAACGGCGCTGATTGGCAGCGCCATCGTCCGCCGCGCCGGCCTCTCGATATTCGGCCGCGCGTTCGAGGCGGCAGATGCCGGCCGGCCGGGCTTCGACGGCATGCTCGACGGATTGCTGGTCGCATCGGCAGGCGTTTTGCTCATTTTGCCGGGACCGATCTCGGATACGCTCGGCGCGCTGCTGCTCATTCCGCCCCTGCGCCGCTTCCTGATCCAGCGCGGGCTTGGTCGTCTCGTCGCGTCCCCGCGCGCTCGATCACGGTCAGGCATGCAGGGCAGCGCACAGTCGAGACCCGATGCCTCCGAGGCTGAACCCGTATTTCCCGATCACGCCACACCCGGTCGCCGGTCAGACGCCCGCCCCGGCCGCTCCGAACCGGTCACCATCGACGGCGAATTCCGCCGCGTCGACGACGATACAGACGGCAACCGCGCATAACCGGACCGCCCGTTGCCCGAACACGGCCGACGCTGATTGCGCATGAGGCCCGCGCGTGTTAGCTGGCCGCTGCAATTTGATTGCGACGTTCCTCACACCCCAAGGCGCACCATGGCAGAGAAATCCAACGGCAAGAACGGCAACACCGTCGAAGACAGCGCCAAGGCCGCGCCCGTTGCCATCCAGGCCAAGGTTCTCAGCCAATACGTCAAGGATCTGTCGTTCGAAAATCCGATCATCCGCAAGCTGATGGCGGGCCCTGGCGAACCGCCGAGCCTGAAGGTCGAAGTCAACGTCAATGCCGAACGTATCGACGGCGACGTCTACGAAAGCTCCATCGAGTTCAAGGCAACCGCGAGCAACAATCTCGGCACCATCTATGTGCTGGAAACGGTGTATGCTGGCCTGTTCAAAATCGAGCAGATCCCTGAACAGGCGCTTGAGCCGTTCCTGCTGATCTCGGGGCCGACGACGCTGTTCCCGTTTCTGCGCCGCATCGTCGCCGATATCACGCGCGAAGGCGGTTTCCCGCCGTTGATGCTGGACCCGATCGATTTCGCCAGCCTCTATTTCCATCGCCAGAAGGAAGCGGCAAAGGGCGGTCCGGTTAAGCTCAACGCGTAATGCGTAATGCGCGCCGCACTGAGCGGCGGCGACGGATCGCGCGACGTCATTGCAAGTGCTATTGCCAGAACTTCTGCCAGATGGCTTTCGCCCCCATCTCGGCGACGAACGTTTTATGCCGCGCGACGTCATCGGCCTTGACACGTGACGGCAGCATCTGCGGCCGCTGCTTTGCGACCGCCTTACTGGTTGCACCTGACAGGGCTGCGCCCGCACGGCCGCCGGACTGCAGCCCGAGCGCGGCTTGGCGCTCACCGAGCAATTCCACATAGACATCGGCAAGCAGCAGACAGTCGATCAAGGCGCCGTGCTTGGTGCGCTTGGAATTGTCGACGCCGTAGCGCTTGCAAAGGGCATCGAGCGTGTTTGGCCCGGCGGGATGCTTGCGCCGCGCGAGCGCCAGCGTAT
>JBOFCQ010000050.1:0-14673 GCA_051646145.1 Hyphomicrobium sp. | reverse complement strand
GTCATCGCCGTCTCGCCGGTGCCGGAAGATCAGACGCACCAATATGGCATCGTCGGCGTATCGGACACCAAGGCGCGCGTGTCGCCGATCACAAAAATGATTGAAAAGCCGGCGCGCGGCACGGCGCCGTCGAACCTGCACATCACCGGACGCTATATACTGCAACCGGAAATCTTCGCACTGCTGGCGCAGCAGGATCGCGGCGCCGGTGGCGAAATTCAGCTGACCGACAGCATGATCAGCCTGATGAGCGACTTGAAGCAGTCGTTCCACGCGGTGCGCTTCGACGGGCAGATCTATGACTGCGGTTCAAAGATCGGCTTCCTGACCGCAAACATCGCCTATGCCATGGCGCGCGACGATCTGGCACCCGCGCTGACATCAGAGCTGAAGAAGCTGCTATAGGCCAAGAGCGGCGAAAGCCGCCCTAGCGACGCAGGCGCAATCCGACGCGGATCTCGTCTGCGTCGTAGTCACTGGCGGTGCCGATGGCGTCGAACGTCGAATGGACGTAGCGGCTGAACAGAACCGTCTCGCGGTTGACGAAGTATTCCAAGCCGAGCGTCGTGCGGATTTCGTTCTCGTCGATCACGCCGTCCTGCGAATCCTGCGTCGTGTAAGAGATACCAGCCGACGCGATCAGGAAGCGGCGAAGCGCATGGCGCGCTTCCAGGCTGAAATAGCGCGTGAAAGCGCCGCCAACGTTCTCGGTCGTCGTTTCCGAAACATCGCTGCGGGCGTTGAACAGGAACGACGTCAATTCCGTCGCGCGCCACGTGGCGTTGGCATCGACGATCAGGCCGCTCACGTCGTCAAGCCGGCTGTCGTCGGGCGACTGCACGCCGTAACCGAGACTGATTTCACCGCGCAGAACCTTGCCCGTATTGCCGAACGCCAGACCCGTGCGGTAGCGCTGGCCATCGGATGAGCGATTGATGCCATCGCTGCGCGCCGCGACATCGTAATCGCGCTGGTTCACTTCGACCTCGGTGAACGCGGCAAGCGTCGGCTTGAATTCCCATGTCGCGCGCACGGCCTGCTCGTAGGCGGTGTAGTCGCGATCGCTATCGAGACCACCCGTGCCGGTCGTGCCGGGCGTGGCGATAGCGCCATCGCCATCTTCATAGGCGTAATCATCGACGCTGCCGCGCAACTGCATCGACAGGCGATTGAAGCGATGATTGAGCGCGGCTTCCGCGCGATCGATCGAAACATTGGCGCGCGGGCCGGCCGAACTGGCGTCGATAGCGGACCGGCTTTCCTGGGCCACCTCGTGGCTCAGCACCGTTTGCACGTTGGTGCGCCGCGTGACATCGAGCCGACCGCGGCCTTCGAACGTGTAGGCTTTGTCGTTCTCGGTATCGAACTCATCATAGAAGCTGAAGATGCCGCTGGTGCGAAACTCGAGCGCGTGGCGCGTCCAGTTCGAGGCGAGCCGCGCCGTCGGGCGGAATTCGATGCCCTGATCGGTCGCCGCCTTCGGCGTCCGCAGTACGTTATTCATCCAGTAGCCGTTCGTTTCCAATTCGGGAAACAGCACGAAACTGCCGATGCGGATACCGACCGGATCATAGGGCTCGAGCGACGCCAAGCGGCGCGTCGTGCGGTTATCGCGGATCGGATCGATATCTTCGACTTGAAACAGCAGCGGATCAAAGCCAGCCGGCGGATTTTCGAACACGGCGAGGTCTTCGGGCTCACGCGTATCGATTGTGGAAGGATCGGTGCCGTCTTCAGGCGCCGCCGGTTCGCCGACATCGACGATGCCATCGACGGGCTGCGCGATTTCAGCCGGATAATTGGGATCGCCATCTACGATGACCGGGCGCTGGCCGGCGCGCGGCGTTGGCTCAAGGCCGTCCTGTTCTTCAGGCGTCTCGGAGGGATCGGTCTCGGGGATCGGCGGCGGGATGCCGGGTGCTGCGTAGCCGTCATCGACATCGCCCGACCGCATGCGGCCGATGGTTGGGGTCGGAAGGCCCGCGGCGGCGGGCTCGGCGGATTGCGCGTGTGCGGGCGCGATATGGCCTAAGGCCGCCAGCACGCCGGCAGCCATGAATCCAATGAAAAACCAGGCTAGTCGCCGGCGGCCCATACCCAAGGCGTCCTTGATTGAAGCGAAAGTCGCCGGACGCGGCACAACGGCTCGGAAAACTTAGGCAACTCCGGTTAATGGCGCCTTAAACGGCGTGCTGAAGCTGGTTTTGGCGCTGAATTGGCCTGTGCGTTTGCCCAAACGGCCTGCCCTTTGGGTGGCGGCGCGAAGCGGGGTTTGCTAAACAGGCGTCGATATCGTGACGCTGCGCCTGTGGCGTCAAAAAGTGCCGCGCGTTGTGCCAACCGGCGCGACGCCGCCCGAGCCGGAAACGAGATGCAGAAAACCTTGCCACCCGCCAGCGCAACTGCCCGCACGCTGAAGGCCGGCCCGGCACGGGGCGCGTCGCGACAGGCCCACAAAAACAACGGCGCAAAGAGCAAATCGGCAAAGACCGCCGCTCAGCCGCAAGCCGCTACTGTCAGCGCCAAGCGTGCGCCATCCAACAAGGCGGCACTCGAATCCGCCGTCCGCACCCTGAAACTGGAAGGCGACGGCCTTTCGCAGTTGGCCAAGGGATTGAAGGGCGCCATGGCCGCGCCGTTCCTCAACGCGGTGGCGCGCCTCAGCGCCATCTCTGGCCGCGTGATTGTGACCGGCATCGGCAAGAGCGGACACGTCGGGCAGAAGATCGCGGCGACGTTCGCATCGACCGGCACGCCGGCCTTCTTCGTGCACCCGAGCGAAGCCTCGCACGGCGACCTCGGCATGATCACGCCGGCGGACGTCATTCTGGCCCTGTCGTGGTCGGGCGAGACGGTGGAACTGAAGCCGATCATCACCTATTCGCGGCGCTTCAAGGTGCCGCTGATCTCGATCACATCGCGCGCGGAATCGGCGCTCGGCCAGCAATCGGACATCGCGTTATTGCTCCCGCGTGCCAAGGAAGCCTGTCCGCACGGCCTCGCGCCGACGACATCGACCACGATGCAGTTGGCGCTCGGCGACGCGCTCGCCATCGCGCTGCTTGAAGCCAAGGGCTTCACGGCCCACGATTTCAAGGTTTTCCATCCGGGCGGATCGCTTGGCGCCAACCTCAAGTACGTCGCCGACGTGATGCACAAGGGCGATGACTTGCCGATCGCGCATGACCGCGAAACGATGTCGGGCGCGCTCGTCACCATGACGGCCAAGAGCTTCGGCTGCCTTGGCATCGTCGATGGCAAGGGACGGCTCGCGGGCGTCATCACCGACGGCGATTTGCGCCGTCACATGGGTGCACAACTGCTGTCGGCGAAGGTCGGCGAGATCATGACGCGCAACCCGAAGACGGTTGGCCCGCAGACGCTGGCGTCGGCCGCGCTCGAGGTGCTGAATGCGTCGCGCATCACCGCGCTGTTTGTCGTGGCGGACGGACGCCCGGTCGGCATCGTGCACATTCACGATCTGTTGCGCGCAGGCGTCGCCTAGGACCAGCGTGCGCGCACAATTTCTGAACGTCTGAAGATCAGCGGATACGGTTTATTCAGCGTCGGGCGCTGCGACGACGAGCGTCGTGCCGTTGACGCCCGTCACCTCGACGCGTGCGCCGCGCGGCGCGTCTTCACCTTGCGCGCCCCACAGCGTATCGCCTGCACGCACGCGGCCGCGGCCGTTGACGATGGCATCTTCGACGACGACCGTGCGCCCGATGAATTCGGCGCCGCGCACGTTGAGCGTCGGCTCGTCGCTCGGCTGTGCAGTGGGGCTATTCGTGCGGCGCACCCAGAACACCGTTGCCATGGCGATGACGGCAAAGGCGATGAGCTGCCACTGCCAGGCAATCGGCGCGACGAGCATGATGAGCCCGACGATGGCGGCCGACATGCCAAACCACAGGAAATGGATGCCGGGCACGATCGTCTCAAGCACGAACAGCACCACGGCGAGCGCGAACCAGCCCCAGGCTCCCAGATGCTCGACGAAGGCGATGATCGTATCCATGGCGTGACCTTACCCGTGACCCGATGCAAATTTTGACGATGCCGTTATCTTGGGGCGACACACTCAGCGCGGCGCGCCTTGATTGGACGGCGGACGTTGCTTGGTCGCCTGAACCGGCGCCGGACCGCCGAAGGCTTCGCCGGTGATCTGCGCCAGGCCGGCAAGCGATCCGATGACCGACGACGCTTCAAGCGGCATCATGATGATCTTCTGGTTCGGCGCCGACGCCAGCGCCTCAAGCGCCTTCACGTAGTTGTTGGCGACGAAGTAGTTGATGGCCTGCACGTTGCCGGAGGCAATGGCGTTGCTGACGAGTTCGGTGGCCTTGGCTTCGGCTTCGGCGGCGCGCTCACGCGCTTCGGCATCGCGGAACGCGGCTTCCTTGCGGCCTTCGGCTTCAAGCACGCGCGCCTGCTTCTCGCCTTCAGCTTTCAGAATCGCAGCCTGACGCAGGCCTTCCGATTCGAGGATCTGGGCGCGCTTTTCGCGCTCGGCCTTCATCTGGCGGGCCATGCTGTCGACGAGATCGCGCGGCGGAGCAATGTCCTTGATCTCGATGCGCGTGACCTTCACGCCCCACGATTCCGTTGCCGCATCGACAACGTTCAGAAGTTGAGCGTTGATCTTGTCGCGGTTGGACAGCAACTCGTCGAGGTCCATCGAGCCCATGACGGTTCGAATATTGGTCATCGTCAGGTTGACCATCGACAGTTCGAGCGCATCGACCTCGTAGGCGGCCTTGGCGGCGTTGAGGATCTGGAAAAAGGCGACGCCGTCGACGCGCACCATGGCGTTGTCGCGGGTGATGACATCCTGGCTCGGAATGTCGATCACCTGTTCCTTCATGTTGATCTGATGGCCAACGCGCTCCATCACCGGAATGAGGATGTGCATGCCGGGCCCGAGCGTGCGGGTGTAGCGACCGAGATTTTCAACGGTGAAGTTCGAACCCTGCGGCACGATCTTGATCGTGGACCACAAAACCCAGACCGCGAACGCCAACAAAACCAGGCCGAAAGATTCAAAGCCGGTGAAAAAAGCGTCCATGACCGTTTCTCCAAAAAAGGTCCGCAATGCATATCACATGATCGAGACCGTGCCTTTTTTGAAGGGCAACATCCTTATATTTCGTGAATATTCGACCAGTTTCAGGAATTAACCGGTATTTTCTGGGTTATATCCGGTTATTCTCCAAAGCGTGCCAATGACACCGACACGTATATCGCGGCGGCTAAATCCAACCCATCAACTCGCGGCGCACTATCGCCTCAATAACGTCGATGCCTTCGGGGCTATCGTTCAAGGCCGGCAGATAGGCAAATTTCTCGCCACCATTATCCTCGAAAATGTGGCGATTTTCGCCGTCGAGTTCTTCCAGCGTTTCCAGGCAATCGGCCGAAAATCCGGGTGCGACGAGCGCCAAGCGTTTGATGCCGGATTTGGCCAGCGTTTCAACAGTTTTATCGGTATATGGCTGCAACCAGGGATCATTTCCAAATCGGCTCTGAAATGTTGTCAGCCAGCGATCCTTGGCAATTCCAAGTTTCTCGCGCAAAAGCCGCGACGTTTTCTGGCATTGGCAGTGATAAGGATCGCCGGCGAGGTGATATTTTTCCGGCATGCCGTGGAATGTGGCGATGATTTTCTCGGGTTCGAAATCGAGCGCGGCAAGGCTTTTGCGCATGGAGCGCGCCAACGCATCGATATAGACCGGATCATCGTGATAGGACGGTGCCACGCGCACGGCCGGCTGCCAGCGCATTTTCATCAAGGCGCGGAAGGCCTGGTCGGCGGCGGTCGCCGTCGTCGCCGCGGCGTAGTGCGGATAGAGCGGCAGCAGCAGAATGCGATCGCACCCCTGCTCCTGCAGCGCGCGAATGCGGCTCTCGGTCGTCGGATTGGCGTAACGCATCGCCCAATCGACGAGAATGCGCGGATGACCGCCAAAGCGCTCGGTCAATTGTTCGGCCTGACTGCGTGTGATCGTTTTCAGCGGACCTTCGTCGCGCTCGGTATTCCAGATCGTGGCGTAATCCTTGCCCTTCTTCCCCGGCCGCACCGTCAGGATGATGAGATTGAGGATCGGCCACCATTTCCAGCGCGGTTCTTCGATCACGCGCTCGTCGGAGAGGAATTCCTTGAGATAGCGACGCATCGGCCAATAGCCCGTGCCATCGGGTGTGCCGAGGTTGAGCAGCAGCACGCCAACGCGGCCAAGCTTGACGGCCGGATGTCCCGCGGGCCACGCCGTCGTATCGACCAAGAATTCTGACGTCTTGCCGACTTCGGTCATCAATGTCTCCTCGCCGTCAGAACTAACGGCAGGGCGACTTTACCGGATCAAAGGGCGGGGTGCGACAGGTCTGCGGACGGCACATTGTCTCCGGCACAGCAGCGATCACGCATATTCCGCGCGGGCTCGGCGGCGATTTTTCAGTCTGATCGGCGGCAAGCGGCGTTTACTCGGTCGAAATTGCCGATGGCAGCGGGCTCGGCGTATCGTCATCGGCGTCGCTTGCGGGCGCGGATGGCTGTTCAGCGACCGGTTGCATGTGCCGCGCGGCGTCCCAATACGCCGACATGCGCCGCGCGAACGCTTTCGGGCTCTCGGCGAAGAGACGCGCGACACGCGAGGCGGCGGCCTCCCGCAATTCTTCCTGACGCGCGCGCGCCAAGCGGTCGATGGCGCCCCGGGCGTCGCCGAGAACGGGTGCCAGTTCCTGCGTCTTGACGAGCAGCATGGCGAGGTCGTGGTCATCGCCGAGAATCTGCGAAATCTCGCGTGCCGCGTCGATGCGCACCGAGAGCAGTTCCGGCCACGCCCGCCAGATCAAGGCCATATGCCGCCAATGCCACTGCACGGCCTTGCGGAGTTCGTGGAAATCTTCACTGGCGCCGCTGCGATAGGCGCGCGCCTGATAGTGCCGCGCACGGCGATAGGTCTGTTCGAGACCATCGGCAATGACGCCGAAAGCAGGCTTGCGCTTGATGCGGATTTTGGCAAATCGCTTTTCCGCCTTGGCAAGCCGCTGCATCGCCTTGGCGGCATCCGCCGGCGCCAAGAGAGCGTCCGGCGGCCGCGCGGCGGATGAGAGGTGCGCACGCAACGGCTCAAGAAGTGCTTCGACGTCCGAGCCGAAGCGCTGTTCGAGATTGTCGATCGTTTCATCAAGCACGTGTTCGGCACGGGCGCCGGCCAGCAGATCGGCAATTTCCGATACGTCATCATAGTGCGCGCGGAACGTCTTTTCCGACACGCCGCCGCGGACCAGCCGCAGATGCGCCTTCAGGCGCTTCATGGCCTTGCGGCACTGATGCACGCTCGCGGGATGCACGGCATCGCCGCGAAGTTCGGTGATGGCGCGCGTAATCTGCTCGCGGGCGATGCGGCGGAAACCCTTCTGGACGGGCTCGCGCAGTTTATATCGGAAGGCCATGGACCGGGTTCGCTCAAGCGTGCTTGCGGACACCTGTCGAGTGACGGCGCGCAGCCCACAGCGAAACCATACCCCGCTGTCACAATCGAGAGGGCCGGCGGCACGTGGTTAACGCACCCCTGCCGAACGCGCCATCATGCCGTGCTGGCCGACCACGCAACCCACGCCGACACGCGGGCTTCCGGATCAGGCGCCGTGATGAAATCGGTGATGACGGCAATGCTGTCGGCGCCGGCGGCGCACACGCCGTCGGCCAGAGCGGGCGTGATGCCGCCGATGGCGACCAGCGGAATTTGGCCGATGGCCTCCTTCCAGAAGCGCACTTTCTCGAGGCCCTGCGGCCGCCACTTCATCACCTTGAGCTTGGTTTCGTAGACCGGTCCGAGGGCGATGTAGTCGGGCATCGCGGCGAGCGCGATCGCAAGCTCGCGTCGGTCGTGGGTCGAAATCCCAATCCTGATCCCGGCAGCGCGCAACGCCGCGATATCGGCGCCGGCCAAATCTTCCTGACCGAGATGGACGAAATCCGCGCCAGCCCTGATGGCCGCCTGCCAGTAATCGTTGACGATGAGCTGGCAGCCGTGCCGCCGCGCCAGCACAAGACAGTCGGCGATCTGGCGATCAACCTCGCTTGAGTCCGCATCCTTGAGACGCAGTTGTACCGTCTTCACGCCGAGCGGCGCGATGCGCGCCATCCACGCGGCATCCGGCACGATCGGATAAAAGCGATCGAGCAGATCGCGGCGAACCGAAACTGAACTCATGCGCCCCCGTCGAGATCAAAGAAGGGCGTGCCCGCGACCGGCGTCGACGGCTGCGCCATATCACGCGGACGCATGATGCCTGCCTCAAATCCCCGCCGTCCGGCGATGATCGCATCGGCAAAGGCCGAGGCCATGGCAACGGGATGCAGCGCCTTGGACACGGCCGTATTGAGGAGGACCGCGTCGAAGCCCATTTCCATGGCTTCCGCGGCATGCGACGGCGCGCCCATGCCCGCATCGATGACGAGCGGCACGTTCGGCAAGTACGCGCGCAGCGTGGCCAGCGCCGGCTTGTTCGCGAGGCCGCGCCCGGTTCCGATCGGGGCGCCCAACGGCATCACGACCTGACAGCCGACCGAGAGCAGCCTTTCCGCAACCGACAGATCTTCCGTCGTATAGGGGAAAACTTTGAAGCCATCGGCGCACAGCACCTTGGCAGCGTCCACCAGTCCGAACACATCCGGTTGCAGCGTGTCGTCGTTGGCGATGACTTCGAGTTTGATCCAATCGGTTTCAAACAGTTCGCGCGCCATCTGCGCCGTCGTGATCGCGTCACGCGCAGTGCGGCATCCGGCGGTGTTCGGCAGCACGCGCACGCCAAGCCCGCGCAGCAGATCGAAGAAGCGGGCGCCCGTATCGCCGCCGGCCATTTCACGGCGCAGCGACACGGTGACGATATCCGACCGCGCCGCGCTGACCGCCTCGCGCAGAACGTCGGGCGAGGGATAGCCGGCGGTGCCGAGCAGCATGCGCGACGGCAGCGTCTCACCGTAGAAGGTCACGCCGTCGCCCTGATGCAAGGCCTGATCTCGAATGTTCATGGCTCCACCTGCTCACCTGCGACGCCCAAGTCTGCCGCTCACGTCTGCAAACCGGTTCGTGCCGCCGATCATCGCATGACTGAAGCGCCAGCGCGCCGGTCCAAATGGACAACGCCTATCCGCCCTGGCGCGGCGACACGATCTCTATCTTATCGCCTGGATTGAGGGCAGTCACGGCACGCGCGGTCTCCGGCACGAAGGCCCCGTTGAGGGCCGTTGCAACACGCGTCGCAGCGCCCGCGAATTCGACGACGAGGTCGCTCAGCAGCCGCGCGGTTGTATTGGTCGCCTTGCCGTTCACCACCACCTGCATCGCGTCCATGTTCCAGTCTCGTCCGCCACTCTTGACGCCGCTTCAGCGCTATCGGCGACGCCGCGCTCACGACGCCTTTGAAATGGGTATCTAGCGCCCCCGGCACAATCCTGGCAGTGAATTTTTAGGGTCTTTTGCCGCTTAATCGGTCCATTAGTCCACAAAGTGCCGTACTTCATCCAATCCTTTCGGACGGGTGCACCCGAGGTCCACGATGTTTTTGTCGCTTCTGACTGCCCGGCGATTTGCGGCCTTGTTCTGGTGCCAGTTCTTGTCGGCACTCAATGACAATCTGATCCGCAACGCGCTGGTCGTCCTCATCCTGTACCGGATTGGATCGGAGCACGGCGCGAGCCTCGTGACGCTGGCGGGTACGGCGCTCATCGCGCCCTTTCTGCTTCTGTCGGGTCTTGGCGGGCAATTGTCCGATCGCTTCGACAAGGCCGACGTCATTGAACGCCTGAAGCGCATCGAAATCGCCATCGCGCTCATCTCGGCGGTTGGCTTCTACACCCAATCGGTCGGGCTGCTGTTCGTTGCCTTGACGGGCTACGGCATCATTGCCGCGCTCTTCGGCCCGGCGAAGTATGGCATTCTGCCGGCACACCTCGATGTCAAAGAATTGCCCGCCGGCAATGCGCTGATCGAAGCCGCGACATTCATCGCCATTCTGGTCGGCACCGTGCTCGGCGGCCTCTCGGCCAGTCAGAGCGAAGCGCCGCGTCTGCTCGCCGTGCTGGCCATTGCGCTTGCGGTCGCGAGCTGGCTCAGCGCGCGGTTCATTCCCAAGACCGGCGCCGCCGCCCCATCGCTCACGATCGACCGCAACATCCTCGCCTCGACGCGCGATCTTCTGCGCGAACTCAAGACCGACCCACGCCTGTGGTCGGGTGGCCTGATCACCGCCTGGTTCTGGCTTGTTGGCGCGGTGATGCTGTCGATCCTGCCGCCCTTCATCAAAGAGCGCATCGGCGGAACCGAAGGCGTCTATATCGCATCGCTGCTGATATTCACGGTCGGCATTTCCGTCGGATCGCTGCTTGCCGCCAGCGCAAGCCGGATGCGGCCCAACCTGGCGCTTGTGCCGTGCGCCGCGCTGCTGATGGCGCTGTTCAGCATCGATCTCGGGCTCATCGCGCGCGGCCTCGACATCACCACCCCGACGCGAAACCCGGCGGAGGTGTTCACGACGTTCACCGGCATGCGCCTCGCTTTCGATCTCGCGGGGCTGGCGATTGCAGGTGGTCTCTATATCGTTCCCTCGTTCGCCGCGGTGCAGGCGTGGGCCGCCGAAGACAAGCGCGCCCGCGTCATCGGCGCCTGCAACGTGCTGTCGGCAGCCTTCATGACGGCCGCCAGTCTCACCGTTGCGATGCTGCAGTATTTCGCCTTCGGACCGCGCGCGATCCTGAACGCGCTGGCGCTCGGCAACTTCATCGCGCTCGGCATGATCCTGAAGACGTGGGGCCGTGACGGCGTCAAGGATCTGGCGGCGTTTCTGTTCAAGACGTTCCTGCGTCTCGATGTGCGCGGCCTCGAGCATCTGCCGAAACCCGGCCAGAAGGCGATCATCGCGCCGAACCACGTCAGCCTTCTCGACGCAGCGCTGATGCACGCACTGTTGCCGTCGCACTCCGCCTACGCCATCGACACCGGCATGGCGAACACGTGGTGGGTGAAACCATTTCTCAAACTCGCCGATGCGTTCGCGATCGATCCGACGAAGCCGCTCGGCACGCGCCATCTCATTCAACTCGTCAAGGATGGCCGCTCGCTCACCATTTTTCCCGAGGGACGGCTCACCGTCACCGGCGGCCTGATGAAAGTCTATGACGGCACGGCGATGATTGCCGACAAGGCCGACGCGCCGATCATCCCTGTCCGCATCGACGGCCTTGAGCGATCGAAGTTTGGCTATTTGAGTTCGGCGCAGACGAAGAAAGTGTGGTTCCCGAAGACGACCGTCACCATCCTGCCGCCGGTGCATCTGAAGGTCGACGATGCGCTGCGCGGCAAGGCACGCCGGCAGGCGGCCGGTCTGGCGCTGCAAGACATCATGACCGACAGCGCGGTCTTGACGACGCCGCTCGACCAATCGCTGTTCGAAGCGCTCGTGTTGGCCAAGACCACACGCGACACCGGCAGGCCGGCGATTGAAGACGCACTCGGCGCGCGTCTCTCGTACAAAAAGCTCATCCTTGGCGCGCAGGTTTTGGGCCGCAAGCTGGCGCCGCTCGCCCCCGAAGGCGCGGCCGTTGGCATTCTGCTGCCAAACTCCGCCGGCGTGACTGTGACGTTCTTTGCGTTGCAATCCATCGGCCGCGTAGCGGCGATGCTGAATTTCACCGCTGGCGCCGCTAACGTCGTCGCGGCCTGCAAGGCCGCCAAGATCGACGTCGTCTTGACGTCACGCACATTCGTCGAAAAGGGGCATTTCGACAGCCTCGTCGCTGAGATCGCGAAACATGCGCAGGTGGTCTACCTCGAAGACGTGCGCGCCTCGGTCTCGTTCCTCGACAAGATCGCTGGCGTGCGTCTCGGCGGCCGCCCGCAGGTCTCATGCCGCCCGGATGCGCCGGCCGCGATCCTGTTCACGTCGGGCTCGGAGGGTACGCCCAAAGGCGTCGTGCTCTCACACAAAAATCTGCTCGCCAACTGCGCGCAGAGCCTGACCCGCGTTGCCTGCAATGGCTCCGACAAAGTCTTCAACGCGCTGCCGGTGTTCCATTCCTTCGGACTGACGGCGGGCCTGCTGATGCCGCTCGTCGGCGGCATTCCGGTATTTCTCTATCCCACACCGCTGCACTACCGCATCATCCCGGAACTCGTGTACGGCTCGAACGCCACCATCCTGTTTGGCACCGATACGTTCCTGCAAGGCTATGCCCGCGCCGCGCACCCTTATGATTTCGCGCGCGTTCGGCTGGTGCTTGCCGGCGCCGAAGCGGTCAAGGATCGCACGCGCCAGCTCTACATGGATCGCTTTGGCGTGCGCATTCTGGAAGGCTACGGCGTGACGGAAACGGCGCCCGTTCTTGCCATCAACACGCCGTTGTCGAACAAGGCGGGCACCGTCGGCCGCTTGTCGCCGCTGATGGAAGCGCGCCTCGAAGCCGTGCCCGGTATCGACGAGGGCGGCCGCCTTTACGTCCGCGGACCGAACGTAATGCTCGGCTATTATCGCAGCGAAAATCCAGGCGTTCTCGAACCGCCGACTGATGGCTGGCACGACACCGGCGACATCGTGACCATCGACGCGCAGGGCTTCATCGCCATCAAAGGCCGCGCCAAACGCTTTGCCAAGATTGCCGGCGAAATGGTGTCGCTCTCGGCGGTGGAGGCGCTATCGGCCGAGCTCTGGCCGCAGTTGATCACGATTGTCGTGGCGTTGCCGGATCAGCGCAAAGGCGAACGGCTTGCGCTGTTGACGACGGATGCAACGTGCACGCGCGACGCCTTCTCGGCGTTCGCGCGGCGCAAGGGCGCGACGGAATTGATGGTGCCGGCGGATATTTTCGTCGTTGAGAAGATACCGCTGCTTGGGTCCGGCAAACCCGATTATGTGGCGGCGTTGGCGACCGCCAGAGAGCATATGGCGAAACGAACGGCCGCGTGAGGCGGAGCTTATTCGCACGTGGCCGACGATAACGCCGGCAGCGAACGTCCGCTCTTCGATCACCGCGCTTAGATGTTGGCGACTTGACGCGCCGGACCGCACGACCATTTGCGGATCGACCAATCGGGATGGCCTTCCTTCCACTTGGCGATCTCGGACTGGCCGTACAGCATGCACTGGAACGGCGTCACCGCATCTTCCGCGAATGACAAAGCTACATTCTTGCACTGCTCAGGGGCGCTCAACAGGCAAACGGAAACGATCAATTCGATCATGACGCGTACTCCTCGCTCGCGTGATCCACTCATGCGCCCCGACGGCGGATGACCCTGGGTCACCCGATGAGATCACAACGCCGCGTGGCCTTCCGCTGTTCCGGGCGGAACGATGTTCGAGAAAATTTTGGGCGCGGCTGACCACGCACGGACGCGCGCTGCGCCGGCGGCGCAAACTCCGGAACTCGATTAAGCGTCAGACGATCAAAGGGTGCGCGGCCGTCTCGCCCGCGAGACGCGCGGCGAGTGCTTCAGCCAGAACTGGCGCCAGCAGAAAGCCGTGCCGATAGGCGCCGTTGACGCGCATGATATCGCCGTTCGCATCCGACATGATGCGCGGAACGTTGTCGGCAAACGCCGGCCTGACGCCCGCGCCGAAATCCACGATCTCGGCCTCGCCGAAGGCGGGATGCAGCGCATACGCCGATCCCAGCAGTTCCAGCGCCGAGCGTACCGTCATCGCCCCGTCGTCTTCGCGCTCGATGACCGTCGCGCCGACGACGAACAGCGCTCCGCCCTGCGGCACGACATAGATCGGCTGGCGCGGATGCAGCAGACGAACAGGCCGTGCGAATGTGACGTCGCGCGCTTTCAGCAGCACGCGCTCGCCGCGCACGCCGCGCAATCCTGGAAGATCGCGGCGCGCCGCAATGCCTGTGCAGTCGATGACCAGTTCGCCGGCCTCACGTGTCCCGTCCCACGGCGTATTGAATGCGATCTCGACGCCGAGTGCCGCCGATGCCGCGAGCAAGGCTTCAAGCCCTTCAATGGCGCTGAAGTGCGCTTCGTTGGCGAAGAACAAGGCCGCGTCGAACCGCCCGGCGAGATCGGGTTCGAGCGCCGCGATGCTGTCGCTCGCAAGCATCTGATGCCGATCGGTGGCACGCGCGAAGCGATGCAATTCCGGCAGGTCGCGCGCGGCGGCGACAACGAGCGTACCGTTGACGGCGATGTTCGGCAGCACGCTTTGCCACAACGCAATCGACCGCCGGCCGAGGTCGCGGACGACGGGCGGCGCGCTTTCAGCTTCGCAATCCGGCGCAAGCATGGCGCCCGCCCACCGGCTTTGCGCGTTGACGAACGGACGCGGCGCCGCATCCAGCACACGCACGCGATGTCCGGCGCGCGCCAATGTCAGCGCCTGCCAAAGTCCGATCACGCCGGCGCCGGCAATGGTAACGCGCGAAGATTTCACCGTGAGTGTCCTATTGTCTCAATCGAACCTGTATCGAGCGTGCGCGCCCAGCGCTTGGTTGGCCCCGCGCCCCTATCAGCGTCACGCACCGGCATGCGCCGCGCCGTTTAGCACTAATCGCCGCGCGCGGCACCTTCGCGTCTTGGATCGACACCGCCTTCGAGACGGCCTTTCACCCGCGCGATCGTGTGAATGCCCGACGTCATCGTTTCGAACGAGACCGTGTGGCCGTAG
>JBOFCQ010000049.1:0-3244 GCA_051646145.1 Hyphomicrobium sp. | reverse complement strand
GCATTGCCGGCGGCGATCGCAGGCGCGGCTTTCCACAGCGGGATCATGGCAGGGAAGTTGAACGGCGTGATGCCGGCAACGACGCCGAGCGGCTGGCGCATCGAATAGACGTCGATGCCCGTTCCCGCGCCGACGGAATATTCGCCCTTCATGAGGTGCGGTGTGCCGGTGCAGAACTCGACGACCTCGATGCCGCGTTGAATGTCGCCCTTGGCGTCGTTGATCGTCTTGCCGTGCTCGCGCGCCAGCAACTCCGCCATCTTGGCGTTGTCGCGCGCCGCGAGTTCCAGAAACTTCATCATGACGCGGGCCCGGCGCTGCGGGTTGGTGGCGCCCCAGCCCTTCTGCGCGACAGCGGCGTTCTCGACCGCAGCCCTGACCTCGGCCGCGCTGGCCAGCGCCAGCTTGCCGATCTCCGTGCCGTCCATCGGCTGATAAACACTGCCGTAGCGGCCTGACGTGCCGGCGACCGGCTTGCCACCGATAAAATGTCCGATGTCGCGCATGATCATCCTCCCAAAGTCCCGAATGTGTTTGAGACAACCATGCCAAGGCCGTGATAGCCTGTCAGCGCACAAATAAGAGGAACCGTTGTGCGCGAATTGGCTAAAGAGGTAAATTGGGACCACGCCCGGATCGTGCTGGAAGTGGCCCGTGAAGGCCAATTCCTGGCCGCTGGCAGGCGTTTGGGGCTCGACCATGCAACGGTAGCCCGGCGCGTTTCAGCGCTGGAAGAGGCTATTGGGGCCAAGCTCTTCGACCGCTCTCCGGCGGGCGTGACGCTGACCGACGCCGGCCGTCGGATCGTGGCGGCGGCGACGGAAATGGAAAGCGCCTGGCTTCGCGGACGCCCCGACCTCGACGCCAGCGAGGCCGAGATCAAGGGCACGGTGCGCATCGGTGCGCCGGACGTTTTCGGCACCGTCGTTCTTGCCGCCAACCTCAGTGCGCTGATCGCGTCGCATCCCATGCTGACGCTGCAGCTTGTGCCGGTGCCGCGCACGTTCTCACTGGCACGCCGGGACGCCGATATCGCCATCACGGTCGATCGTCCGAGTGAAGGCCGGCTCATGGTTCGTCGGCTGGCCGGATATACGCTTTCGCTTTATGCCAGCGCGCACTATCTCGAAACGGCGCCGCCGCTTGCCGGCCTCGCCGATCTGGCGCGGCACCGGCTCATCACCTACGTGCCGGAACTCGCTTATTCGGCGACCCTCGATGCCGTGAAAGAAACCGGCATTGCGCCGGCGGCGACATTTCAATGCGCCAGCGCGCTCGGACAACTCGAAGCAGCGCGGACGGGTGCTGGCGTCGCGCTGCTGCACGATTACGCCATCGCGGCCGACCACGGACTGGTCCTCGTCGTGCCGGAATTCCGAGTGGCGCGCGATTACTGGATGGTGATTCACGAGGATCTCGCCGAAGCGCGCCGCATCCGCATCGTCGTCGATGGTATCGCCGAGATCGTGGCCCATCAGGCGCGCCGGTTTATCCGCTGATTGCCAAGCGCGTGAACAGCCGGCGCGATTACGGAAAAGGAAAGAATACGCCGCCGGACCAGACCCCGGGCCGGGCACCCTCCTCACCCATATCCGCTAGTTCTACGAGATCGATCATCACCGCGCGCGACACGAGCGCTTCAAGGCGGCCACGCACGCGCAGGTACGGCTTCAATCCGCCGGTTTCGGCCTGCACGGCAAAGCGCAGCGGATGGTCGGCGTCCGCCGTCACCAGATCATCGACATTGGTCCGAAACGTCAGAACCTGCGCGCGGCCCTCGCCCGTGCGCGCCATTTCGACCGCCAGAAACGGCGCATCGGCGACCGCCACGTCTATCTTCTCGACAGGCGTCACAACATACGTGCGACCGTCCTCGTCTTTACGCAGGATTGACGCGAACAGGCGCGCGAGTGCCGGCCGGCCGATCGGCGTGCCGCGATAGTGCCATTGGCCGTCGGCGGCGATCGCAAGGCCGATGTCGCCACAATAGGGCGGGTTCCATGCCTCGACCGGGCGCGCCGCAACGCCGTCGCCAGCCGCGCTGATCAGCGCCTCCAACCCACGTCTCATGTCCTCACCGCTCAGACTGCACTCCTTTCACGTACCCCGGCCCACATAGCCGTCGCTGTCTGAGCGCCAATGCTCCGCAGTCCAACGCCGTTTTGCGCGCTTATCCCCCGGAGGTCGTACGTCATTCGCGCGGGATATGAACCTAACGTAACATTCACTTGACCGTCGCGGACTTGGGCAGGATCGTCCGCAACGTTGACCGTGCCCTGCGTGCGGCCTGCCGTTCCATTTTTCGCATCAGTCGCACGTCGCCCAATCCGCCGACGTTACTGAGCGAGTGCCAATAAACAAGGGGCTTAAGCCGCATGAGCACTCTCGTCGACACCCAGTCCGATATCGTACCGCGCCTCGAAGCAGCGTCAGAACGCGTGCAGCGCGCGCACAAGACGGCGGCCAGCGTCATCTTCGGACAGGATGTCGTGATCGAACGCACGCTGTTGACGCTGCTGTCAGGCGGGCACGCGCTGTTGATCGGCGTTCCGGGCCTCGCCAAGACGCTGCTTGTCGATACGCTCGGCAAGGTGCTCGGCCTCGACGCCAAGCGCATCCAGTTCACGCCGGACCTCATGCCGTCGGATATCATCGGCTCGGAAGTCCTAGAAGACGAGCCTGGCCGGGCACGCGCCTTCCGCTTCATCAAGGGCCCGATCTTCACGCAGCTTTTGATGGCCGATGAAATCAACCGCGCCTCGCCGAAAACGCAGTCGGCGTTGCTGCAGGCCATGCAGGAGCATCACGTGACGGTTGCGGGCCAGCGGCACGATACGCCGGCGCCGTTCCACGTTCTCGCAACGCAGAACCCGCTGGAACAGGAAGGCACCTATCCCCTGCCTGAAGCGCAGCTCGACCGGTTCCTGCTCCAGATCGACGTTGATTATCCTGATCTCGTCGCAGAACGCCGCATGTTATATGCGACGACGGGCACCGACACCGCCAAGATCGAGCCGGTGCTCTCGGCTCAGGAACTGATGGCGACGCAGCGCCTCGTGCGCCAGATCCCGGTGCCCGACAAGGTCGTCGAAGCCATCTTGAAACTCGTGCGCTCGGCACGTCCCGGCACCGGCGCAAATGCCGAGACCGACAAGTTCGTTGCCTGGGGCCCCGGCCCGCGCGCGAGCCAAGCGTTGATGCTTGCCGTGCGCGCCAAAGCGCTGATCGATGGCCGTCTCGCCCC
>JBOFCQ010000034.1:0-4421 GCA_051646145.1 Hyphomicrobium sp. | reverse complement strand
GGCCTCACCGGCTCTGTCGCGGGTCCGCATTTTGCGACGCTCGCTGGCATGGTGGCGGCCGTCGACGCGGGAGATGGCGCCTATGCTGCCGACCGCGAACGAGAACAGGCGTCGCGCGGTTATCTTGGCCGCGTCGGCTCATGGTTGAAGCAGGGCTTCTAGCCTTGCAGCCTGCGCGGCCGTTGCCGCGCCGTGACGTTGCGTTGGCCGCGTATTGGCCGTGTTCGTGATTTCAGTCGCCGTGCGTATCAACGAGCTCGTCTCCGTTCGGGAGGCGGCAGTTCAACCACTAATCACACCCGGGGGGCGTGATGGCCATGAAGTTCCAACTGCCGAAACTCGTCGAGATCGCACCGCGCTTAACGGTCGTCGGCATCGGCGGCGCAGGCTGCAACGCGGTCAACAACATGATCGCCGCCGGTCTGCAAGGCGTCGATTTCGTCGTTGCCAACACCGACGCGCAGTCTCTGGCCGCTTCGAGCGCCGAGACACGCATTCAGCTCGGAGCCAACCTGACCGAGGGGCTGGGCGCCGGGTCGAAGCCCGAGATCGGCGAGGCGGCGGCCGAAGAAGCGATCGAGGAAATCCGCGCGCACATCGCCGGATCGCACATGGTATTCATCGCCGCCGGCATGGGTGGCGGCACCGGCACCGGCGCTGCGGCGGTTGTCGCGCGCTCGGCGCGTGAGATGGGCATTCTGACGGTTGGCATCGTCACCAAGCCGTTTCAGTTCGAAGGCGCACGGCGCATGCGCATCGCGGAAAGCGGCGTGCGCATGCTGCGCCAGCACGTCGATACGCTGATCGTCATTCCCAACCAGAACCTATTCCGCGTCGCCAACGAGCGCACGACCTTTGCGGAAGCCTTCGTATTGGCCGATCAGGTTCTCTATTCGGGTGTCGCCTGCGTCGTCGATCTGGTGCTGAAGGAAGGCCTGATCAACCTCGACTTCGCCGACGTGAAGACGGTGATGACCGGCATGGGCACGGCGATGATGGGCACTGGCGAAGCGTCTGGCGAACGGCGCGCCATTCTCGCCGCCGAAGAAGCCATTGCCAATCCGCTGCTTGACGACGTGTCGCTCAAAGGTGCGCGCGGATTGCTGCTGTCGATCACGGGCGGCCAGGATCTGACGCTCTATGAAGTGGACGAGGCCGCGAGCCGCGTGCGCGAGGAAGTCGATCCCGAGTGCAACATCATCGTCGGCGCGACGTTCGACGATAATCTCGGCGACCGCGTGCGCGTGTCGATCGTGGCGTCCGGCATGGGCCGTCTTGCGGAAGCGCAGGGCACGCAGCCTCTCGCGCCAGCCGGTGGCCTCGGCGATCCCCGTAACGGTCATCAGCCGCAAGCGGCCGCACCGAGCACCCAAGGCGGCGGCTTCATTCCGGCGCAGCGTCCGTCCGTACCCGCACAATCACCGACGACGGCGCACAGCCATCCGCAAACGCAGTTCCATCCGGGGGTCGCGGAGGATATGCAACGCAGGCTCGCGGAAGCCTTGCAGCCGTCGGCCGGCGGTCACGCCACGGGATCGAACGGCTACGGACAATCGCGCGTTGCACCTAGTGCCGCCAGCGCCGCCGCCGTGCCGTCTTATCAGCAACCGTCGCATTACGAGCCGACGCCCGCGCCGCGCGAAAGCTGGCGCGCGCCCGGCAACGTGATGATCGAGGATGGATTGGCGCCGTTCGCGTCGCACGCCGCGCGTCCGGATGCGTCGGCCCAGCTCTCAGCGCCTGCTGGATATGCGGTGCCGCCGCGCGGTTTCGAGCCGGCAGCACCCGCCGACATTCGCCGCGCACCGCGTCGCATGCCTGATGTTGCAGAATTTCCGCCTGTCGCGCAGCGCGAGTGGCAAGCCCGCCAAGGTGCGCCGGCATTGCCCGCCGCGACAACAACGCCTGTCCACCAGACGCCGAAGAAGCCTGGAATACTTGGACGAATCGCTGGAATTGGGCGTAAAGCGGATGACGTTGCAGTGGCAAAGCCATCAGCCGGCAGCGAGCAGCGCACGCCAGACGATGAACCGCCGCTGCCCGTGTTTTTCGGCCGTGAACGTCGCTGAGGCAGTCGCGTAAGTTCGTGGATTCGCGGAGGAATTTTTCTCCCTCCACATGGTTGCTAAAGCGTAACACAACGTAAGAAACCGTGATTTGTCGGTCTGGGACGAAGCAGTTAGCGTTCAATCATCAAACCGGTTCGAAACCTCCCGGTCTCTGGCGAAAGAAGGCGGCAACCGCCCTTCCAGAGACAGCCTAAGGCGGGGTTGGCGAGCGGGTTTCGGGGGTGGCAGATCGCATCGCTGGGGAGCAGCGGTCCGCCAAAGCAACGAGGGACGGCGCAGAATGTCGAATCGATTTATCGGGGCGCGACAGACCACGCTTGCGCGCGAGATCATTTTGTCAGGCACGGGGGTGCACAGCGGAGCACCGGTATCGCTGACACTGCATCCGGCAGAAGCTGATATCGGGCTCCGTTTTCTCGTCACCAAGCGCGGTCGTGTGATCGCTGAAATCCCGGCAAGTGTCTCCCACGTCAAGAATTTAACGCTCTGCACCGTCATCGGCGACGACACGGGCGTGACGGTTGGAACCGTCGAACACCTTCTCGCCGCCCTGCGCGGCCTGTCGATCGACAATTGCTATATCGAAATCGACAGCAAAGAAGTTCCGATCATGGACGGCAGTTCGGCGGTATTCGTCGAAGCCATCGACCGGGTCGGCATTCGCGAGCTCTCCGAGCCGCGCAAATTCATCAAGGTTCTCAAGACAGTCCGCGTTGAGGAAGGTGATTGCTGGGGCCAGTTGGCACCGCATTCGGGTTTCCGCCTCGACGTCGAGATCGATTTCCCGACCCCGCTCATCGGCCGCCAGCGTCTGGCCTTCGAAATGAGCCCTGGCGTGTTCCGTCACGAACTCTCGCGCGCCCGCACCTTCGGGTTCATGAGCGACGTTGAAAAGCTCTGGAAAATGGGCCTCGCGCTCGGCGCTGACCTCACCAACACGGTCGCCATCGGCGAAGACAAGATCATGAACCGCGAAGGACTGCGCTATCCGCAGGAATTCGTGCGCCACAAGATGCTGGATGCCGTCGGCGATCTGTCGCTGTCGGGTTCGCCGCTGCTCGGTGCTTATTCGTCCTACAAGGGCGGCCATCGCCTCAACTCGATGGTTCTCCAGGCGCTGTTCGCCGACGAAAACAACTGGACCATGGTGGAAGCGCCCCGCAGCCGTTCGGTGCGTGCGCCCTCCGTTCATTCGGTCATCCGTCCCGCCATCGCGGCCGCAGAATAAGCGCCGCGACAGGCTTGACGGCGGCGCTTCAGCAGATCTCTCAACTGCCTGATCTCATTGCTCATTGAGGTTAAGCGCGCGCCGCATCCACACGTTTTTGCCGTTTTCTTCCGACATCATGGACGTTGGGGCGGGTTGTAAACCGCGCAATCGACTGGAACGCGTTCACAGGCTCAGTCCGGTGTGCTAGGCGTCTCAGGCACGCTGAAAGTCGTTTCAGCACGTGATGATACATAAGGCGTCGGTTTGCATGACAGTGCGCGCAAAGGGTCTTCTGGGAGCACGGGCAAGCGCCATGCGTGTGGCGCTGGCGCTGGCGACGATGACCCTGGCGGGCTGCGCCTCGACCGCAATCGACACCACGCAAGCCCTCAATCCTGATCCGCCGTCCAAGATGTTTGCCGATGGCGATGCGTACATGCAGGCCGGCAAGTTCGAAGACGCCGCACAGAAATTCGAAGGCCTCGATCGCGAGCATCCCTATTCGCCGGAAGCCCGCCGCGCCATCGTCATGGCGGCCTATGCCTACTACCGTGGCGGCAAGACGCCGGAAGCCATCGCATCGGCGGAACGCTATGTGGCGCTGCATCCCGGCACCAAGGAAGCGCCGCTCGCGCACCACATCATCGCTTCGTCCTACTTCGACGACATGAAGGGTCCGAACCGTGATCAGTCGGCGACGCGCAAGGCGCTCGATCAGCTCAAGATCCTGAAGACGCGCTATCCGGAAAGCGAATACGCGCGCAACGCCGACAATCGCATTCGTCTCGCCGAGGACAATCTGGCCGCGGCAGAGATGGAAGTCGGCCGCTATTACCTGAAGCGCAAGAACTACGTGGCGGCCATCAATCGCTTCAAGACGGTCGTGTCTGAGTATCAGACGACGGCGCACGTCGAAGAAGCGCTGATGCGTTTGACCGAGAGCTATATGTCGCTCGGCATCACGCGCGAGGCACAGAATGCGACAGCCATTCTCGGCCACAACTATCCCGACAGCAAATGGTACCGCGATGCTTACGCGCTGCTGAAGTCGGATGGCCTGGCGCCGCGCGAGGACGACGACTCGTGGCTGTCGAAGGCTTGGAAATCGGTGCCGAAGCTGAGCCTCGGCTCGGGCTGAGCGC
>JBOFCQ010000123.1:0-16402 GCA_051646145.1 Hyphomicrobium sp. | reverse complement strand
AAGCGCAGGCGCTGGGCCGCAACGTGTCGTTCCTCGCCATCAGCGATAAGTCCGGCGCGCTTCCCTTCTGGCGCGGGGAGCATCTGGGGTCGCCAAGCGAGTTCGATGCCAAGATGACGGTCAAGAGCGGCGACGTCATAGATGTGACGGTATGCGCCTCGCGCCTGGTCGGCGGAGATGCGGACGGCGGCGGCGTCTGCGCCATCATTCGCGATCTGACGGTGCATCGTCGTCAGAAGCAGCAAGATGATCTCGTCATGCGCGAGCTCTCGCATCGCGCCAAAAACAATCTCGCGGTTATTTCCGCAATCGCGCGCAATACAGTCAATAGCAGCGCGTCTGTTGAGGATTATGAGGCGAAGCTATCGTCGCGCATTCGCAGTCTTGCCAACTCACACGATGCATTGATCCAATTGAATTGGCGCGGGGCAGAGCTTCACCCGTTGATCCGCTGCCAGTTGCATCCCTTCTGCAACGGAAAGTTCGATCGCTGCGACATCGCGGGGCCGGAGATTATTCTAAAGCCGCAAGCGACGCAGATGATTGGCATCGCGATGCATGAACTCGCCGCCAATGCGGTCTCTTATGGCGCATGGTCGAACGCTTCGGGGCGCATCGAAGTGTCGTGGGCTCTCGAAACATTGAATGACGGCGCGGGCGTCGTGCATCTGGAATGGGTTGAGAAGGGTGGGCCGCCAATCACTCAGTCGCAGATCCAAGGCTTTGGGCGTCTGGTCGTCGAGACGTTGACGCCGGATCTGCTCGACAGTGTCGCCAATCTTGCATTCGAAAATGCCGGCGTGCGCTGGAAGGTGCGCATTCCAGACTCGCATTTCGATGCGGCGGGGCTTGCGGCAAAACACTGATGTTTGAAGTCTAGAGATTGTTGCGAACCTCAGGCATCGACCGCTGCTGCGTCACAACTGAACTTCGTCGCGCACGACAAAATTAGACGGAAGTACCGGTTGGAGAATGCGACGTTAACGACGCTTTCACGGGTTTGGCGCTTAATCGTCGTGGCGCATCTCAGTCAGAGTTTAGACGTTCAGATGCGAGTTGAGCTATGATGGCTCGCCGCGGGTGGTCATTTGACGTCCGCGCTGAATGGGCATGAAGCGACTTTTGTTCGCGCAAGCGGCCGCCTCCGCGAGACAACTTGCATTGAGGCCGCTATGTCGACTGAACTCAACGCCAGCGTGCGCCAAGCGTCTATTTATGTTTTCACATTTTCCGCGGGTATCATCAGCGCGCTGCTGTGGTCTCTGCTGCCGGCTCGTCTGCCTGAGTTCCGGCCCATTGCGCGCCCGGAATTGCCAGATACGGCCTTAGATTTCTCGCTGAATATGCCGGTGGTGATCACGGTCGTACTGATCGTGGCTGCGCTGCTTCTTGCGTTCTACGCTCTGCCGGCGACGACCTCCGCGCAAACGAAGCCTGCGTCGCGCGAAGTGCGAGCTGTCGCGCCGAACGAGCCGCCGCTTGATGCCGCTCTGGCCGCAAAAAAACAGGAAGCGATCGAGAACGTTGGCAAGCTGCTCGAAGCGCAACTGGCGGAAATCATTTCCTTCGTGACCAAGTTCCTGGAGACGAACAACGAGCAGAGCGCCGCTCTGTCGCTGGCTGAAAGCAGTCTCGAGAATGCGGACAACGTCGAAAAAATCCGTGCGATCGTCAGCGTTCTCGTGGACAACACAGCGCGCGCCCGCAACGATGCCGACGAGATGCGTAGCCTTCTCAGTCAGGCGCAGGAAAAGACGGTCGCGATGTCTCGGCAGCTCGAGGACGCGGAAGCGCTTGCCACGATGGATGCGCTGACGATGGTGCCGAACCGTCGCCGCTTCGACGAATTCATCCGCGCCGAAATCGACAAGTCGCATGCCGCCGGTACGCCGTTGTGCTTGGTCATGACCGACATCGACAATTTCAAGAAGGTCAACGATCGCTTCGGTCATCCGACGGGCGATTCCGTTCTGAAGCAGTTCTCGAAGATGCTGGCCGAGCGTCGCCGCTCCACAGACCTCGTGGCGCGCTACGGCGGCGAGGAGTTCGCAATCGTTCTGCCGCGCACGCCGCTTGGCAATGCGGCCTGCCTCGCGGAACAACTGCGCAGCGATATGTCGGGCATCCAATGGAACGAGGCGGGCGGCCGTCGCTCGATTGGCCCGGTCACTGCATCGTTCGGTGTGGCTGAAATTCGCGATCATGAAACTGCGATGCAGCTCATAGAGCGTACCGACCGCAAGCTTTACGACGCCAAGAAGAGTGGGCGAAATCGCGTCGAGATCGACAGTCGTCCTGCGGGCTAGCCACTTCGGCGGCGCATCACAATTGTCGCCATAAACGAAAGAGGGGGTCGGCAAGAGCCGGCCCCCTCTTCATTTGCGCGGTTCGGCATCAAGACGCCTAGAACAGATACTCGATGCCTTCGCGTGTCTGGATCGGGTGTGTGAATTGCACGGCGGCGCGCCCGTTGTTGGCCCACGTCACAGTGCCGGATTGCATGCGGTCGAGCGCGAGGCGCACGATCACGCGATCGCCGACAGTCAACGGGGCGTTGATCTCAAGTCCGATGCCGAACAGAGAGATGTCGCGCACGGTGACGCGTTCTGTCTTGCCCGAATCGCGGATCAGCAGGGCGCTGAAACGAATGGGCACGCGTTTGAATTCGCGCCGCTCCGCCCAGGCCGGCATGGGGATCGAACCGTCCGCGCGCACGAGCGGATTTTCGCCGGCGAGAATGGCGGCGAGCAGTCTATTGAGTTCCGTATCCTGCGAAGCTGTGGCGGTCAGATGATGGCTTGTGAATTCGCGGTGCAGCGCCGTCAAGAGCGCGCTTCCAGCTTTGCAGCTTGCAACCCAATGGTCGTGCAGGCGCACAAGCGTGTCGCGGTTCTCAGCCGACATGTCGAAGCCGCTCGACGCGAACAGCAGCGTGCTGGCCTTGGCGAGATCCATGCACTTCATATAGGCGCGGAAATTTCCGGCGAGTTCGGTCTCATAGTGTCGCCGGCGCAGCCGTGTCGCGGCATCGAGAAGTGTGGCCGATTCGCGCGGGAAGTATGTGATGACGGCTTTCGGCGACAATCCGGGCGTATCGGCCAGCAAGCCGCGCGACGCACACGTTTCGAGCGCGGCCAGCAGGCATGTGCGGACGACTTCGGGCTGCATGACCAGCGCCAGGACAAAAAGATCCTCTTTCGGATTGTGTGTGAAGTCGGCGGCGGCGTGATGAACCGTCATCGAATATCGTCTCTGCTGACTGCGCTTGCGTCCCGTCGCATGACCGGAGGCTCGGCGGACCAAATGGGGCGTGCATTCGCCAGACCGTGCTGTGACCGCGGAGGCGGACAGCAATCGGCACGTGGCCGCGCGGAAGCGCGGGCCATTGAATGCGTTGGATTGAAATGGGAAAGCCGGTCTCTTCCGGTCGACAACGACGGCATCATGCCTCTGACGACGAAGGCGCAATGGCCGCCGTCAGCGTGTCGGTCGTTTCAGATTACGGAAACACGGTGAACCGATGCTTAAGTCCGTTCGATGTCGGGACGATTGAGGGCATCCGATGGTCTGTGAGATGGTGTCGATGCCGTCAGCAAAGCGTTGGGCCCAGCCTCGAACAAGCTCGCACCGGTAGTTTCGGCGCGCAGATATATGCGGTGGCAACACCTGTGTCGGGGCACGGGACCGCTAATATGGCGTAGAAAGTGCGGGCCTATGGAGCATGAACAGAGAACCAGCCGCCGGTATCGGGTCGACTGGCAGGCCTGGTGCCGCGACGCCAAGGGCGAAGATACGCGCGTCTCTATCGTCGATTGTTCCGACGGAAATTTCGGCATCAGCGGCGCGTGCGCGTGCACCGTCAACGATACCGTGCGACTTGCCATCGACGATGTCGGCGAGTTTCTTTGCAGCGTGGTGTGGAAGCGCGAGGACCGCTTTGCGGTGCGCATTCTCGATGATCACACTGTCCAGTCGATCACGGATCTTACTGAAATTCTCGCCAGCGCCTGAGGTGGGTTGCATCCCCCTCAGATGATCGCACTCAAGTCGACGCGCGCCTCTCCGCAGGCGTGATTGCCGTCATGCTCATACAATCCGATCGCAGATGATCCTGGTCACCGCCGGGCAAGCTTGGTGCAAGGGTCGCTCGCTAAGTCCTTTATAATTCATGCTGCCTGTGGGGGGCGCATGATGGTGACTGCAATTCACCATCGGGCGGGTCGCGGCATTTTGCGCGACGAGGGGGACAACGGTTTGCATGGCGAAACCGCTAAATATGTTCGTCGTCATCACTGTCGCCGCCACACTGGCACTGGCGTCGTGCGCCGTTCCGGTCACGCCACTTGAAACGTCCGTCATCGATACCGCCGCCGAGACATTGATCGAAACCGTTGCCGTCGAGCAGGAGCCTATCCGCGGGCCGATTGACATCTATGAAGCGATGGCGCGCGCCATCAAATACAACCTCGACTATCAGATTGAAGCGGTGCAGACGTCCTTGAGGACGGCCGAATTCGATCTTTCCAATCTCGCCATGCTGCCAAGCGTTGTCGCCAATACCGGCATTCGCGGCCGCAATGTCTATAGCGCGTCGAGCAGCCTGAACTTGTCGACCGGCACCGAGAATTTCGCGGCGTCGACCTCTCAAGACAAGCGTCTCAAAACCGCAGATATCGAGTTTAGCTGGAGTATTCTCGACTTCGGGCTGTCGTACGTGCGCGCGCGACAGGCCGCTGACAAGGCCCTCATCGGCGAGGAACTGAAGAGAAAAGCGATGCAGCGCATCGTTGAGGACGTGCGCGCCGCCTATGCCCGAGCCTACAGCCTTGAGCGGCTCTCTGAGCGCATGAGGCAGCTCGAAGGTCGCGCGGTCATCGCTCAGGAAAACGCCGGAGCCGTGGCGTCGAGCAATGAAGTCTCCAAGGTTGCAGCCCTCACCAAGCAGCGCGAACTGATCGAGGTGCAACGGCGCGTCAAGGACATCAAGCGCGAGCTGATGTCGGCAAAATCGCAGCTTGCGGCCTTGATGAACGTTCCGCCCGGCATACCGTTCACGCTGAAGAAGACGCGATGGCCGCAAGGGCCAAGCCCCGACAAGCTCATCTCGTTGCAGACCGCGATCGACATCGCGGTAAAAAATCGTCCGGAAGTGCGCGAGAATCTTTATCAGCAGCGCATCAACGTCAATGAATGTCACGCGGCGCTGCTGGATCTGCTGCCTGGGCTGCGCCTGACGCACACGTCAAACTACGACAGCAACTCATTTCTCTTGAGCAATAACTGGACCGATTGGGGGTCTCTCGTCAGTTCGAACCTCATCAAGGTCTTCATGTATCCGGTGAAGGCGGACGCGCTGGAAAAGCAGGGTGAACTTCTTTCGGTTCGCGCCCGCGCGCTGACGATGGCCATCATGACCCAGGTTCATGTCAGCCACATCCGCTACGTTCATTTCACTGAGGAATTGCGGATTGCCGCCAACTACCGCGATGTTGAGAACAAGCTCGTGCAGCAAATCAGATTGGAAGCAGCAGCCGACGCCGTGAGTGAGCAGACGCTCATCCGCGAAGAATTGAACGCGCTGGTCGGCGAGGCGCAGTACGATATCGCCAATGCCGGCGTGCAGAGCGCATTGGCCAATATGACGGCGTCGATGGGGCTCGACATCAATTACTCGGCGCTCGATGTCGACCGGGGCGTCGGTGCCATCGCTGAAGAACTGCGCTGGGCCGAGAATACCGGCGCAGGCGCCGATGCAACTCCACAGGAGGCACTGGCCAAGGCCTCGGCTCCTGCTCCAGACTCAGCATGGGTCACTGTCCGCGAGGCACGAGCGCCATGACAAGCACACCGCGCGTCGTCATGGCCATGATGGTCGTCATTGCGACAACGGCCGTATCGGCCGCGCCTGATGAGACCGCGATCAAAACGATACTCCGGCGCGATTTCGACGTGCCGGTGCGCGGCGTCGTCAAGGCGCTCGGCGAGGCGACTATTTCCAGCGAGATCGCGGCCCGCGTGGCGAGTGTGAATTTCAAGGAAGGCGAACGATTTCGCAAGGACGATACCCTGATCGCCTTTGATTGCCGCCGCAAGCAGGCCGAACTCGCGGCCGCCACCGCTGTGCGCAAGGAAGCGCAGGTGTCCATCGAGTCCAACGCGTTCCTCTCGCAGCGAGACGCAGCGAGCAAGCAGGACGTGGCAATTGCGGCTGCGCGTGCCGAAAAAGCCGAATCCGAAGTGCGCGCATTGACGGTCGAGATCGAATTCTGCCGCATCACCGCGCCGTTCTCTGGACGCGTCGCCATGCTTGGCATCCGCGAGCATGAAGTTCCCGCGATCGGCCGCCCTCTGCTGACAATTCTCAGCGATGGCGACTACGAAATCGAACTCATCGTGCCGTCGCACTGGCTGTCGGTGCTGTCGCTTGGCGATGAGTTCACATTCAATATCGACGAGACGGAACGCAGCTATGGCGCGAAGCTGGTACGCATCGCCGCGTCCGTCGACACGATCAGCCAGACTGTGAAAGTGACAGCGCGCTTCAAAGACCAGGCCGTCGATGTCCTTCCCGGCATGAGCGGATCCGCGCATTTCAAAGTTCATCGGGATTAACATGCTGGCGAACGCGCAACCAAAGCCCCCTGTCGCGGTCGGCAAACCTGCCAGTTCCGGCTCGGCGCTGATGGCGCTGTTGAAGATGGAAGCAGACGCGCGCGAAGTTGCGACGCTGGTTGAGCTGAATTTCTTCATTGCCAACGAGCCGCGCAAGCTGACCCGTGCGCGTCAGTGTTTCGTCTTCGAGGTGTCTCGTCAGGGCACGCAATCGATCATTGCCATTTCGGGCTTCCCGGCCGTCGAACGGGCAGCGCCTATGGTCATGGCTATGGAAGACATGATCGCCATGATCGCGGCCACTGCCGATATCGCCCGCGAGCAGGAATTCAATATCAGCGCTTACAAGGGAACCTACGCTGAGTTCGCGTCTGGCTATCCGTTCTGCCACTTGCTGTGGCTGCCGTTCCTCGATCGCAAGGCGCAGCCGATCGGCGGCGTACTTTTCGCGCGCGAGCATCCGTGGCTGGAAGCTGACATCGTGATCGGTAAGCGCCTGTCGCAAACGTTTGCGCACGCGACGCGCGAACTCAAGGCCGAGCGGCGATTTTCGCTTTCGGCGGCGATCAATTGGAAATATGTCAGTACCGCGGTTGCGCTGTCGGCGCTGTTCTTGATGATCCCCGTCTCCGTCACGACGTTGGCGCCGTTCGAGATCACACCAAGGGACGCTGAAATTGTCGCCGCGCCGATCGATGGAACGATCGAGGATATACCGATCGATCCGAATACGACAGTCACCGAAGGTCAAACGGTCGTAACGTTTGCTTCCGCCGCTTTAAAAAGCAGGCTCGATGTCGCCGAGCGCGACCGCATCGTTGCGGATGCACGATTGAAGCGCGCCACACAACAGGCCTTTACCGACGATCGCGGACGCCATGAACTCGGTGTTCTGATGTCGGAGTTGCGCTTGAAGACGGCAGAGCGCGATTACGCGCGCGAGATTTATGCCCGCGCCGAGGTTCACGCCACGCGCAGTGGTCTGGCGCTGTTTTCCGATAAGAACGAGATGCTCGGCCGGCCCGTCAGCGTTGGCGAACGCATCATGCGCATCGCCGATCCATCACACGTTGAGGTGTCGCTCGACGTCCCCGTCGCGGACGCTATTCTGCTCAATGAGGGCGCGCGTGTGAAGCTGTTCCTGGATACCGATCCACTGCATCCCCGCGAAGCCGTCATCAAGAGTGCTGATTATCAGGCGCGCGTGCACACAGGTAATCAGTTGACCTATCGTGCCATCGCGGCGTTGCATGATGGCAGTGAACTGCCGCGTCTTGGGTCGCGCGGCGTTGCCGAAATCTATGGCAGCAAGGCTGCGCTTGCTTATTACGTTTTCCGCAGGCCGCTGTCGGTCTTGCGCCAATGGATCGGGCTATGAGTCCCGCCGGCGGGCCACTGGCCGCCGCGCTGCCGCGCCTGCGCGACGATATCAACATCAAGCCGTCCGCGGCGTCGGCCACGGGCGAAGCGATGTGGGTCATATGCGATCCGATCGCGCACAAGTACATTCAGATCGACGGGCAAACGCGGCTGCTGCTGGCTGCCTGGCGTGTATCGAGTACCGTCGGCGGGCTGATCGACGCGGCCACATCTCGTTATGGCGCGACGGCCGATGTCGCGGTCGTCACGCAACTCGTGGAGTTCATGCGTCGCCATCATTTGGTGGAGAGCTCGGCCGAGCGCGATTGGCAAAGGCTTGCGGTTGAAGCGACACGCGGCCATCGCTCCGCTTTCATGCGCGTGCTGCACGGGTATTTGTTCTTCAGAGTTCCGCTGTTTCGCCCGCAGGGGTTTTTGACGCGCACGCTGCCTTTTGTTGCGTTTCTATTCTCGAAAGTCACGGCCGTCGTCGTGGCGCTTATCGGCATTCTTGGCCTTTATTTGGTGTCGCGGGAGTGGTCTTCGTTCTCAGCGACGTTGCCGGCGTTCTATACGCCCGCCGGCGCTGCGGCGCTGGCCGTGACGCTGGCTGTCGTCAAAACGTTTCACGAACTTGGCCACGCCTATACGGCCGTGCGTTATGGTTGCCGCGTTCCGACCATGGGCGTCGCGTTCATGATGCTGACGCCGTTGCTCTACACCGACGTGTCGGATAGCTGGCGCTTGTCAGATCGCGGTAAGCGCCTGTTCATCGACGGCGCCGGTATCATTGTTGAAGTCGGCCTCGCGTGCATCGCCAGTGCGGCCTGGGCCTTTCTGCCGGACGGAACGCTGCGCAGTGTCGCCCAACTCGTGGCGACGACCGGTTGGATTATGAGCGTTGGCATCAACCTCAATCCATTCATGC
This sequence comes from Hyphomicrobium sp., assembly GCA_051646145.1. Classification (GTDB taxonomy): domain Bacteria; phylum Pseudomonadota; class Alphaproteobacteria; order Rhizobiales; family Hyphomicrobiaceae; genus Hyphomicrobium_B. Next base: position 7,503 of record JBOFCQ010000123.1, on the reverse strand, counting down.
GCTTCGACGGCTATTACATCCTCTGCGATCTGATCGGCATCGACAATCTTCAGCAGCGCGCCTTTGCATTAGGTCAATGGAAGATGCGGCGCATTCTCTTTGCGCCAGATCTGCCGCCGCCGGAACTTCTGTCGTCGCGCCTGCGCACGATCCTCATCACCTATGCGTGGGTGACGTGGCTGTATCGCGTCGTGCTCTACACGGGTATCGCGTTGCTGGTGTACTCGTATTTCTTCAAGGTTCTCGGCCTCCTCCTGTTTGCGGTAGAAATCTGGTTCTTCCTCGTGCGCCCGATCGCGCATGAGTTCCGCGCATGGCGCCAGCTCGGCCGCGCTGTCGTCTCGCCACGGCGTGCGGCGCTCTCGCTGTCGTTTGTCGGCGCATTTGTGCTTCTGCTTGTCGTGCCGTGGTCGTCGTCGATCCACGTTCCGGCAACGCTTGGTCGGGGCAGTCTGGCCCTGATCTATCCGCCCCGCGCCGCGCGCATTGCCGAAATCCACGTCGCCCAAGGTCAAAGTGTGCAAACGGGCGAAGCCATGCTGCGCCTGGACGCGCCGGAACTCGATCACGAAATCAGAATTATCGAGCAGCGCCTGCTTGGGCTTGCGATGCGTCTCAATCGCACGTCGGCCGATATCGAGGATCGCGAAGAAACGCTGGTGCTCCGCCGCGATCATCAGGCGCTGCGTGCTGTTTATGACGGTCTCATCGACGAACGCAACAAGCTGACCGTGCGCGCGCCGACCGACGGCGTCATCATGGAGGTGTCGCGCGATTTGCAGGTGGGGTTGTGGGTTCCAAAGACGTTCATGATTGCAAGTCTCAGCCAACGAGATAGCGCTGCCGTCAAAGGATACGTTGCTCTCGATGCGCTGTCGCGTATTGTCAGCCCCGCGCAGGGTACGTTTATCCCCGATGATCCAATGCAAGCTTCGACCGAGGTGCGGCTGACGTCGGTGGCGGAAGCGGGCGCGACAACGATTGACGTTCTCGAATTGGCGTCGGTCTTCGGCGGCCCGATCGCTGCGGAATCCAGTCCTCGGGGCGTGATCCCGGTGCGCGCGGTCTATCGGATCGAATTGGCGCCGGTCGCCGGAGCCGATGCCGTCGCACCGCAAGTCGTGCGCGGCGTCGTGCAGCTGGCAGGCACGCGCGAAAGTGCCATCGTGCGCGCGGGCCGCGCGGTCGCAAATATTCTTATCCGTGAGACAGGCTTCTAGCTTGCGCTAAGAAGCAACCTCATGGCGCGCGAGCGGCGGCCTCTGAAGAGGGCGGCATAGCGCTCGCAAGATCAAGAATATCGTCCGGCGTGATCATCGTGAATTCATCGAGATCGTCGGAGAAGAGGTGCGGCGCGGCGCTCGATTGGCGCTGTTCCAACATGGCGAAGCGACCCGAGTTTGTGTTGACCTCGATGTCGCGCGCAACGGAATGGCCGTCATCGGTGACGGCGTGAATGCGCAGCTTGATCGTCTCGACATCCGCGGGCGGCCGGCCGGTCAAGGTGCCGTTCGAAGTCATAGAGAGCCATGCCGGTATTGGCGCGCCGTCATGCAACGTGACACGGAATTCAAGACCGCGGTCCGTCATGCCAGCGTGAGACACGTCGACAAACAGTTCGCTGTTGCGCACGATGGTTTCGATGATCATCTGCGGACCATCCGGGCCGCCGCCGATAGCGCTGCCAATCGGCATCTTCAGCGAATTGCCGCTCCATGACATGGCCTCTTCGATGATAGGACCCGGCGTCTGGAACAGTTGCCGATCGAGGAGATTCGAGCGGCCATCGCTCAGCGAGCGCACCACGGGGCCGTCGTCATCGAGAGTCGTGCTGCCGCCGAGATAAGCAATGCGATTGACCGTGTGAACGATGATGCCGGTGGTCTTTAGCCCGTCGGACAGCGAATTGAGATCCGCGAGTTCCTCGACCGTGTGCCGAATGATGCCATCGACGGACAAGAAGTCGCCTTGGATCTCATCTGCGGGCTTGAGGGGTGTCTTTTCCGGCATCTCGATTTGCGGCGTCGCGATGGGCGATGCCGGTTGCGTGGGCAATACTGGTTGCGTGGGCGATACCGGTTGCGGCGTGAGGTCGTTCACGGCCGTGACCGTCCCTGAGACGCTGGCGGTGGACGTGAGCGCGCCGTCTGAGACCGTATAAGTAAACGACGGTGTGCCGTTCCAGTTGGCGTTCGGCGTGAAGGTCAGCGTGCCGTCGGCGTTGAGCGTGACGTTGCCGCCGGTGATGGCGACGGAGTTGCCCGTCGCAATGGCCGTACCGTTGATCGCGGTGACGGTCAGCGCGGCGGAATCGACATCGCTGTCGTTACCGCGCACGTCGAAGGTGACCGGTGCGTCTTCGGACGTGCTGAACGTATCTGCCGCAGCGACGGGCGCGTCGTTGACGGCGGTGACCGTGCCGGAGACGTTGGCGGTCGAGGTGAGTGCGCCGTCGGAGACGGTGTAGGTGAACGACGGCGTGCCGTTCCAGTTGGCGGCGGGCGTGAAGGTCAGCGTGCCATTGGCGTTGAGCGTGACGCTGCCGCCGGTGATGGTAACCGAGCCGCCAGCGGCGATGGCCGTGCCGTTGATCGCGGTCACGGTCAGAGACGCGGAATCGACATCGCTGTCGTTGCCACGCACGTCGAACGTGACCGGCGTGTCTTCGGCCGTGCTGAACGTGTCGGCGGCAGCGACCGGCGCATCGTTGACGGCGGTGACCGTGCCGGAGACGTTAGCGGTCGACGTTAAAGCGCCGTCGGAGACCGTATAGGTGAACGACGGCGTGCCATTCCAGTTCGCATTCGGCGTAAAGGTCAGCGTGCCATTGGCGTTGAGTGTGACGCTGCCGCCGGTGATGGCAACGGAGCCGCCCGTGGAGATGGCGGTGCCGTTGATCGCGGTGACGGTCAGCGCTGCTGAATCCACATCGCTATCGTTACCGCGCACGTCGAACGTGACCTGCGTGTCCTCGGCCGTCGTGAACGTATCGTCTGCAGCGACGGGCGCGTCGTTGACGGCTGTGACGGTTCCAGAGACGTTGGCCGTCGAGGTGAGCGCACCGTCGGAGACGGTGTAGGTGAAGGACGGCGTGCCGTTCCAGTTCGAATTCGGCGTGAAGGTCAGCGAGCCGTCGGCATTCAGCGTGATGCTGCCGCCCGTGATGGCGACGGAGTTGCCGGTCGCAATGGCCGTTCCGTTGATCGCGGTGACGGTCAGCGCGGCGGAGTCGACATCGCTGTCGTTTCCGCGCACATCGAATGTGACCGGTGTGTCCTCGGCCGTTGAGAAGGCATCGTCTGCAGCGACCGGCGCATCGTTGACGGCGGTGACCGTGCCGGAGACATTGGCGGTCGAGGTGAGCGCGCCGTCGGAGACGGTGTAGGTGAAGGATGGCGTGCCATTCCAGTTCGCGTTCGGCGTAAAGGTCAGCGTGCCGTTGGCGTCGAGTGTGACGCTGCCGCCGGTTATGGCGACGGAGCCTCCCGTGGCAATCGCAGCGCCGTTGATGGCGGTGACTGTCAGCGCGGCGGAATCGACATCGCTGTCGTTGCCACGCACGTCGAAGGTGACCGGCGTGTCTTCGGCCGTCGTGAACGTATCGTCCGCAGCGATCGGTGCGTCGTTGACGGCGGTGACAGTGCCGGAGACATTGGCGGTTGAGGTGAGCGCGCCGTCGGAGACGGTGTAGGTGAAGGACGGTGTGCCGTTCCAGTTCGCATTCGGCGTAAAGGTCAGAGTGCCGTCGGCGTTGAGCGTGACGCTGCCGCCGGTGATGGCGACGGAGTTGCCCGTGGCAATGGCGGTGCCGTTGATGGCGGTGACGGTCAGCGCTGCTGAATCCACATCGCTATCGTTGCTGCGCACGTCGAACGTGACAGCGTTATCTTCGACTGTCGTGAAGCTGTCGGCAGCAGCGACCGGCGCGTCGTTCACGGCTGTGACGGTGCCGGTGACACTGGCGGTCGAGGTCAGTGCTCCGTCGGAGACGGTGTAGGTGAACGACGGCGTGCCGTTCCAGTTGGCAGTTGGCGTGAAGGTCAGCGAGCCGTTGGCGTTGAGGGTGACATTGCCGCCGGTGATGGCGACAGAGCCGCCCGTTGCGATGGTGGTTCCGTTGATGGCGGTGACGGTCAGCGCGGCGGAATCGACATCGCTGTCGTTGCCGCGCACGTCGAAGGTGACCGGTGTGTCCTCGGCCGTGCTGAAGGCATCGTCTGCAGCGATCGGCGCATCGTTGACGGCGGTGACCGTGCCGGAGACATTGGCGGTTGAGGTCAGCGCCCCATCGGAGACGGTGTAGGTGAAGGACGGCATGCCGTTCCAGTTGGCATTCGGCGTGAAGGTCAGCGTGCCGTTGGCGTTCAGAGTGACGCTGCCGCCGGTTATGGCAACCGAGCCGCCCGAAGCAATGGCGGTGCCGTTGATGGCAGTGACGGTCAGCGCGGCGGAATCCACATCGCTGTCGTTACCGCGCACGTCGAATGTGACCGGCGTGTCCTCGGCCGTGCTGAAGGCATCGTCTACAGCGATCGGCGCATCGTTGGCGGCGGTGACCGTGCCGGAGACGTTGGCGGTTGAGGTCAGCGCCCCATCGGAGACGGTGTAGGCGAACGACGGTGTGCCGTTCCGGTTGGCATTCGGGGTGAAGGTCACCGTGCCGTTGGCGTTGAGCGTGACGTTGCCGCCGGTGATGGCAACGGAGCCACCGGTAGCGATGGCCGTTCCGTTGATGGCGGTGACGGTCAGAGACGCGGAGTCGACATCGCTATCGTTGCCGCGCACATCGAACGTGACCGGCGTGTCTTCGGCTGTGCTGAAGGCATCGTCTGCAGCGACGGGCGCATCATTGACAGCTGTGACGGTGCCGGAGACGTTGGCGGTCGAGGTCAGCGCCCCGTCGGAGACGGTGTAGGTGAACGACGGTGTGCCGTTCCAGTTGGCATTCGGCGTGAAGGTCAGCGTGCCGTTGGCGTTCAGAGTGACGCTGCCGCCGGTTATGGCAACCGAGCCGCCCGAAGCAATGGCGGTACCGTTGATGGCGGTGATGGTCAGCGCGGCGGAATCGACATCGCCGTCGTTGCCGCGCACGTCGAACGTGATTGCGGTATCTTCCGCTGTCGTGAAGCTGTCTGCTGCAGCGATCGGCGCATCGTTGACGACGGTGACGGTGCCGGAGACGTTCGCGGTCGAGGTGAGCGCCCCGTCGGAGACCGTATAAGTGAACGACGGTGTGCCGTTCCAGTTGACGGCAGTTGTGAAGGTCAGCGTGCCGTCGGCGTTCAGCGTGACGCTGCCGCCGGTGATGGCGACGGAGCCGCCTGCGGCGATGGCCGTTCCGTTGATGGCGGTGATGGTCAGAGACGCGGAGTCGACATCGCTGTCGTTGCCGCGCACATCGAATGTGACCGGCGTGTCTTCGGCCGTCGTGAACGTATCGTCCGCAGCGATCGGCGCATCGTTGACGGCGGTGACCGTGCCGGCAACGCTGGCGGTCGAGGTGAGCGCGCCGTCGGAGACGGTATAGGTGAACGATGGCGTGCCGTTCCAGTTGGCATTCGGGGTGAAGGTCAGCGTGCCGTCGGCGTTGAGCGTGACGTTGCCGCCGGTGATGGCAACGGAGCCACCGGTAGCGATGGCCGAGCCGTTGATGGCGGTGACGGTCAGAGACGCGGAATCCACATCGCTGTCGTTGCCACGCACATCGAACGTGACCGGCGTGTCTTCTGCCGTGCTGAAGGCATCGTCTGCAGCGACCGGCGCGTCGTTGACAGCCGAGACCGTGCCGGAAACGTTGGCGGTCGAGGTGAGCGCCCCATCGGAGACGGTGTAGGTGAACGACGGTGTGCCGTTCCAGTTGGCATTTGGCGTAAAGGTCAGAGAGCCGTTGCCGTTCAGCGTGACGCTGCCGCCGGTGATGGCGACGTAGCCGCCCGTGACAATCGCAGTGCCGTTGATGGCGGTGACGGTCAGTGCCGCGGAATCGACATCGCTGTCGTTGCCGCGCACGTCGAAGGTGACTGGCGTGTCTTCGGCCGTCGTAAAGCTGTCTGCTGCGGCAATCGGTGCGTCGTTCACCGGCGTTACGGAAATCTTGGCCACGGCCTGCACCGAAGCGCCGAACGCATCGCTCACCTGGAAGGTGACATTCCGATCCGTCGCGGTGGGTGCAACGGATGTGTTCTGATACGTCATGCTGCGCACGAACGCGGTCGCATCCGTGTCCGCTATCGCACCGCCGGCGGCGTTCGATATCGAGAATTGCGACGTCCCTGCATTATACGAAACGCTGAAAGTTGTGCCGCCGACTACAACGCTGGCGGAACTCGATTGGGCGAGGTTGAATGCGGTGCCGCCTATGGAGATGATTTCGGCGCTGTCGTCCGGTACCGACGATACGGTCACGCGCAGTGATGTGATGTTGTCCTCGGTATCGAAGACTTCGGCGTCGCCATCTGCGATCGCGATAGGCGCTGACTTCTCAACGAAGGTGATCGCTGTGCCAAACCCTGTCGTGCCCCGGCTGTTGTCGGGGTCGAGATCGATGAAGGGCGGCGTCGACGGTACGCCAATGGTCGCGATGGCGCGTCCGGTGTTGGAATTGCCAGCAGCGTCGCTGACGACGAAATCGAAGATGCGGTTTCCGTTCGTGCCGGCCAAAGACGTGTCGCGATACGTGATGCCCTGGATGAGTGTCGAAACGTCAGCGGTCGAGATGGCGCCGCCGCCGGCGCTGGTGATCGTGAACGTTTCTATTGCGCTGTTGTAGACGATCGAGAAGCTCGTGCCGCCGACCGTCTTTGTTGTGCTGTTGGAGGTTGCCAGGCTGAAGGTCGTGTTCGCAATGCGCAGTTGTTCGGCGTTGCCGTCGAGAATGTTCGAGAGCGTGATTGTCAGCTTGTCGACGAAGACGTCGTCGACATCGAGAATGAACGCGTCGCTGTCGGTGATCGGTTTGAAGCTGGCGGAAACGAGAGCATCATGATCCGTTTCAAAGCCGGCATTGTTCAGGCCGCCGCCGGAGTTGTTGGCATCAAGGGTGATCGTTGGTGCGTCGTCGACCGCGGTGACGGTGCCGGAGACGCTGGCAGTCGAGGTCAACGCGCCGTCGGAGACGGTGTAGGTGAATGACGGCGTGCCGTTCCAGTTGGTGGCGGGTGTGAAGGTCAGCGTGCCGTTGGCGTTCAATGTAACGCTGCCGCCGGTGATGGCAACAGAACCGCCGGTTGCGATGGCGGTGCCATTGATGGTGGTGACGGTCAGCGAGGCAGAATCAACATCGCTGTCGTTGCTGCGCACATCGAACGTGATTGGCGTGTCTTCGGCTGTCGTGAAGCTGTCGGCGGCAGCGACCGGCGCGTCGTTTACAGCCGACACCGTGCCCGAGACGTTGGCAGTCGAGGTGAGCGCGCCGTCTGAGACGGTGTAGGTGAACGACGGTGCGCCGTTCCAGTTGGCAGCGGGAGTGAATGTCAGCGTGCCGTCGGCGTTGAGCGTGACGCT
>JBOFCQ010000028.1:0-16244 GCA_051646145.1 Hyphomicrobium sp. | reverse complement strand
TCTGGCGCGCGTAGCATGCTGGCCGCTTGGCACGCTTGGCGACCCCGGCAGGATTCGAACCTGCGACATCGAACTTAGAAGGTTCGCGCTCTATCCATCTGAGCTACGGGGCCGTTCGTGGCCATGGCTACACGGTTCGCCGGCAAAGCGCAAAACGGTTCCGCGCGGCGCCAACCACCCGCGAAATCCTATCATCACTTTCGGCATGACGGCAGCGTCCACATCACGTCGCGCTGCGCATAACCGGGACGCCCGGCGGTTCGGCCGGCGAACGGCTCAGAATATGGCAAGCTGAAAATATGACAGGCCCAGCGCGGACGCCCAAACGGGCAGCAAGCGCCCCAATCGCCCCGCTGAAACGTAAAATAAGCCGGCGCTCATCACCCTGCCGCCGCCGCGCCTCAAAAAGTGCCGCCAGGGCGATGCGCTGCGGACATTGCTTGCGCCACCCCTCCCGTGGCAGAACGGGGGGCCGCATCGGGCACGCCCGGCGACGGCCAAGTCTATCAAATGGACACGTAAAACAGACACTGGGGGAGCGGACACATGGCGCAAGGCACACCGTCGGCCGCGGCGGATGGCAACGGTCTACTCGATCGCGCGCGCATCGTCGCCAGCGCCGGCTTCAACCGCTGGCTCGTGCCGCCCGCCGCCTTGTGCATCCATCTGTGCATCGGCATGGCTTACGGCTTCTCCGTGTTCTGGAAGCCCTTGCAGAGCGCGCTCGTTGGCGGTGACGGCAAGCCGCTCGCCGAGTGCTCGGCCGGCGCGCAAACGTTCGGCGAAAAAGCCGCCGGCACCCTCAATGCCCTCTTTGCGACCGACTGCAATTGGAGCCAGTTCGACCTCGGCTGGATGTACACGTTCTTCTTCGTGCTGCTCGGCGTCTCGGCCGCGATCTGGGGCGGCTGGCTTGAACGGGCAGGACCGCGCAAGGCCGGCGTCGTCTCGACGCTGTGCTGGACCGGTGGCCTCCTGATCTCGGCGCTCGGCGTTTATCTGCACCAGCTTTGGATGCTGTGGGTCGGCTCCGGCATCATCGGCGGCGTCGGTCTCGGCCTCGGCTACATCTCGCCCGTGTCGACGCTCATCAAATGGTTCCCCGACCGGCGCGGCATGGCCACCGGCATGGCGATCATGGGTTTCGGCGGCGGCGCGATGATCGGCTCGCCGCTCGCAACCCTGCTCATGGATCAGTTCAAGACGCCAACCGACCCGGGCGTCTGGCAGACGTTCATCGCCATGGCGGCGATCTACTTCGTGTTCATGATGATCGGCTCGTTCAACTACCGCCTGCCGCCGGCCGGCTGGAAGCCCGAAGGATGGACACCGCCCGCCGCCACGAACGCCATGATTACGTCCAATCACGTGCACCTCAACAATGCACACAAGACGCCGGCGTTCTGGCTGCTGTGGATCGTGCTGTGCATGAACGTTTCGGCCGGCATCGGCATCATCGGCGCAGCGTCACCGATGTTGCAGGAAACGTTCGGCGGCGCGCTCGCCGGGCAATCGGCTGTCGGCTATGCCGATATGAAGAAAGACGCGGCACTCGCCGCGACGGCGGCCGCCGTCGGCGCGGGCTTCGTCGGGCTCATCTCGCTCTTCAATATTTTCGGACGCATCGCCTGGGCGTCGTCATCCGACAAACTCGGACGGCGCGTGACATACTTCATCTTCTTCACGCTCGGCGCGGCGCTCTATCTGCTGGCCTCGCAGGCGGCAGACTGGAAGGCACTCGCCATTTTCGTCGCCGCGTTCTGCATCATCGCCTCGATGTACGGGGGCGGCTTTGCGACCATACCGGCCTATCTTGCCGACATCTTCGGCACGCAGTTTGTCGGCGCGATCCACGGCCGGTTGCTGACCGCATGGTCGACGGCCGGCATCATCGGCCCCGTGGTCGTGAACTATCTGCACGATACGCGGCAGGCCGCCGGCGTGCCGCCCGATCAGATCTATGGCCCCATTTTCTATATTCTCGCCGGCCTGCTCGTCGTCGGCTGGGTCGCCAACATGCTTGTCCGCCCGGTCGACAAGAAATGGCACATGTCGGATGCGGAGGTCGCCGCCGAACAGGCGAAGCTGCGCTCGGCCAACGCGACGGTGACCTCGGGATCGTTCGGCATCGGCAAGGGCGGGCTCGACGCCAAGGCGCTGCCGTTCTGGCTGCTGGTCAGCATCCCGCTGGCATGGGGCGTCTGGAAAACCGTGCAAAAGGCCGTCACGCTCTTTCAATAGCGACGCGGTGCTTGCGACGCGGGGCAGCATCGGGCACGCCATGCGTGCGGATGCATTGCGCGCGTAACGCTGATCGCGATGGCGGCGCTCAACTGCGGAGACGACTTAAGTGATGCGGACCTGCGTAATGCAGGCGGGCCGCTGCATCACTTCAAGTTCTGCACGATGCCGGCATTCTCATCGACGAGGTCGCGTCCGCTTTTCCAGACGTCATTGCCGGCGCTGATCGCGGTGCGGATCGTCGCGAGCCACGTCTGCGACACGCCGGCCGGCAGGAAATACTTGGCAAAGAGCTGATCGGTCGCCGTGCCGATGGCCGATTGCGGGACGGCGACTTTTTCATCCGACACGAACTCGCGGAAACTGACTTCATGGAACATGAAGCGCGCGGTTTCCGACGCATACCGCCGCCGGCCCTGCAGATAGACCGGCACGCACATCGAGGCGCAGACGCTGCGGCCCTCGACGAGCGTATCGACCATGTGCGTCTCCTGCATGCGCTGTATCAGCCGCACGACTTCGGCGCCGTGCTCGAGCGCACCGCCGGGAGAGGCCAGCGAAAGGGTGAAACTGGTGCGTGCGTCCCTTAGCTTGTCGAAGGCGGCGCTGAGCCGTTGCGCCATCGGCGCTTCGATGCGGCCGCGCCAGTGCAGCACAACGGCGCCGCGTTCCGGTTCATCACGGATGTCGAGACGGCCAACGCCTGCAAACATCAGTTCGAATTGGTCGCGCGCCTGGAGTGCGAACACGGCTATGACGGCCGCCATGGCCGCCCAGATCCAGCGATTGAGTTGTCGTGACGGCATTGATGTCCTGTGGGTGCGTGGCTCGATACCTGAGTGATGCGATCGCGCGACGTTAAAGCCGGCGCGGCATCCGCCTGACGCTCAGTCTTACCGGCGGCGCATGGTGTGATGATGTCCGCGATCATCGCCGCGACAACAATGCCGGGCGCAGGGCCTGGCGTGCACCCGCGCTCTGCCGCTCAATTTGACGCGGGCAGTGCGACGGGGCCAATGCGTCCAGGCCAGTGCGACGAGCTCAGTGCGTCCAGGTGCCGATGCGGCCGAAGCGGAAGTTCTCGCTGTAGGATTTCTTGATCCACTGGCGCGGCTTTGGTTCGCTGACGACATAAGCGATGCCGTTGCGCGTGGCATAGGCGATCGCCTCTTCGCGCGTGTCGAACTCGAGGCGCACTTGGGCTGCCGCATCGCTGCTGCCGGTCCAGCCCATCAGCGGGTCGACGACGCGCGGCGCCTGCGGTTCGAATTCCAGCAGCCATTCGCGCGTGCGCGCCTGGCCGGACTGCATGGCGGTCTTCGCTGGCTTGTAGATGCGCGCGGTCATGGCGTTCCGTTCCGTGACGAAGCGTGGCAGGCACGCGGACGAGCGATGCAATGTGTCCGTGCGCGCGCTCTCAGCGATGCATCGCGCCCCGCATGGACGTGGAGTTGGACTTGGTCGGGGCGACATGATTCGAACACGCGACCCTCTGCTCCCAAAGCAGATGCTCTACCAGGCTGAGCTACGCCCCGACGGCGTCCGTGCTCGATTGCATTGCCGGTTTCGGCCGTCGCGGTCAAGGCCCTGTGGCGTCGCTCGCGGCGGCGGCGCGACGTCGGCGGCCTAGATCCGGCGCGTTTTACGGATCGTCGAAGGCCGGATGGCGAACGCGGTCGCCGGGCTTGATACCGAGCCGGGCCGCAGCCCCGCCCGGGATTTCCAGGACAGCGCGCACCAGCCCCTGCGACGCGATGATCGTTTCCGACAGCGGCTCGGCCGACGCGGCGATGCGATGGATGGTGCCGTCGCCGCGGATGAACAGCATATCGAGCGAGATGTACGTGTTGCGCATCCACATCGTCAGCTCTTGCGACAGATCATGCGGAAAGAGCATGCCTTGCTGATCGCCGAGCGCTGTGCGGAACATGAGGCCAACCGATTTCTGCACGTCGGTCCGCGCCACTTCGACGTCGAAGGCGATAGGTCCGCCGCCGGACGCCGGCTCGATAATCAGCTTTTCCATGGGCAGCCGCGCTTCCGCGCGCGCTGAGGAGTGCGAGACCACGGGCATGAGCACCACGGGCGCAAAGACGACACTGCAAAAAACGAAAAGGGCCGCATAAAGCGCGGCCCCCTGTCGAACACGTTGTCGAACGCACTGCAACGTCACGCGGGACACTCCGTCAAACGTCACCGGGCGCGTCCCTGGACGTCAGTTCTTGGACGGCAGGCCTGTCGGCACGCCATCGGGGCGCAATTCGGCTGCCATGCAGCCCTTGCAGCCGTAACCCCAGCGAACCTGGAGGATCTGGCCGGGGCGCAGTTCGGTGAAGCCGAACCGGCGCAAGGTTTCCATGTGGCAGAAGATATCGGGCGTTCCTTCGCCGCGTGTCAAGAAGCCGAAGCCGCGAACGCGGTTGAACCATTTGACGTAGGCGCGTTCCCAATCGCTTTCGGGCGTCACGATGACGTGCGTGCGCTGCGGAAGCTGGGAAGGATGGACCGCGGTGCTTTCGTCCATGCTGAGGATGCGGAAGGCCTGCATGCCCTTCGGCCGCTTCAGGACTTCGCAGTGCAACCGCGCGCCTTCATAGGCCGTCTGGAAGCCACCGGCCCGGAGGCAGGTCACATGCAGGAGAATGTCTGGCAGACCATTATCCGGCACGATGAACCCATAACCTTTGGATGCATCGAACCACTTGATGGAACCGGCGACCTCGAAAACTTCGAGACCAGCCTCGTCCAACCCTTCTGTACCAGCCACGTATGGCTGTTCAGAGCCCGGAAAATCCGGACGCTTGGAGTCCCCCATAGTGTACTACCCCGCTTACTTGGGTCTTCAACCAAAACTGCTCTCGAGTTCAGCACTTGCAACACGCGAAAACCGGAAGAGCCCTCTTCGATTTTCCAGCGCCCCAAACGCGTCACTCGGAAGCGAGGCGGAGAATATCATTCGAGCCCTCATCGGCTAGCAGGAAATTCGCCGTGCACCCTCGCAACGCCCGTGTTTGGCTGTCTATCCACATCTGACGCTGCCAATAACGTCATGAAATATCGTGTGCTTTGCGACGTCTGAGAAATCCCCAACTTCGCGTGGAATAAACTTCGTGCCGCCAACTTTTTCCACCGGGCGGGGCGTTGCGCGATGCAAAAAACGGGATATTCCACGAATCGTCACAACGCCTGATTCGGCGCAGTTTTGGTCGACAGACGGTGCGCCGCGTGCCACCTCTTATGCACGCGTTGTCCACCGTTGCAGGGCGGCCGATTTCGTCAGGTTGTCGCAGGGTCAAGGCACTGTGTCATGAGATGGTGATTGCCCTGTGGCCGCAAAACCGCTCCTTGGTGCGAGGGCCGTCGCGGCTTCGTCGGCAACGCACCAGAAACACGTATGCCGGCATGCGTTGAAGGCGCGCGCGTCGCCGTTAAAATGAGGTGCCGCTCATAAAAAAAGCGGCGTCGCCGCCACGTCCGCCACAGCCGACCCGACGATCCATCTCAGGTTGCTGACCGGCGGTCCTATTGTCTAGGGAATGAGCACATCATCATGCGCTATCTGCACACCATGGTCCGCGTCGCCGACCTCGATCGCAGCCTCGACTTCTATTGCAACAAGCTGGGTCTTGTTGAGATCCGGCGCATCGACAATGAGGCCGGCCGCTTCACGCTGATCTTCCTGGCGGCCCCCGACGACACCGATCGCGCGCGCGCAGAAAAGGCGCCGATGCTCGAACTCACCTTCAATTGGGACAAGGAAGATTACGGCACGGCGCGCAATTTCGGGCACCTCGCCTTCGTCGTCGACGACATCTATGCGACGTGCGCCCGCCTGCAGGCGCATGGCGTCACCATCAACAGGCCACCGCGCGACGGCTACATGGCGTTCGTGCGCTCGCCCGATCTGATCTCGATCGAACTGCTGCAGAAGGGTGCGCCGCTGCCGCGCCAGGAGCCGTGGGCGTCGATGAGCAATCAGGGCACGTGGTGAACGCTACAGCGGTGGCGGCGGACGGCAACGCGCGGAAAGCCACGGTCGCGGTCGTCGGCGCAGGACCCGCCGGATTGTTCGCGGCCGAGCGTCTGGCGACGGCCGGCTATGCCGTGACGCTTTACGACCAGATGCCCTCGCCAGCCCGCAAGTTGCTCATGGCCGGGCGTGGCGGATTGAACATCACGCACAGCGAAGCCCTGCCAGCCTTCTGCGCGCGCTACGGCGTCGGCGCAGACGAGATCACATCTGCGATCGCCGACTTTCCACCGCAAGCGCTCATCGCTTGGTGCGAAGGGCTTGGCGTCGCGACGTTCGTTGGCAGCAGCGGCCGCGTCTTCCCGCGCGCGATGAAAGCGTCGCCGCTGGTGCGCGCTTGGTTGCAACGTCTCGATGCGATCGGCGTAGCGCTCAAGACACGCCATCGCTTCATGGGTTTCGATGACGCGGGCGCGTTGCGCTTTGCCGTCACGACGGCGCAGAGTGCCGGAACGCACGACACAACGACCACCGCAGACGTCAGCGTGACGCCGCATGCAACACTGCTCGCACTTGGCGGCGCGAGCTGGCCGCGTCTTGGATCAGACGGCGGCTGGGCTGACGTGCTGCGCGCATGCGGCGTTGTGGTGACGCCGCTTATCGCTTCCAACGCCGGCGTTCTCGTGCCCTGGACCGATCACATGCGCACCCGTCATGCCGGCGCGCCGCTGAAGCGCATCGGCGTGACGATCAACGGCGCAACGGCGCGCGGCGAAGCGATGATCACAACGACTGGCCTTGAAGGCGGAGTCATCTATGCGCTGTCGTCAGCCCTTCGCGCAGCCTGTCGCGCCGGCCCGGCCACACTGACGATCGACCTCAAGCCCGACATGACGCGTGCGGAACTTGCCGACCGTCTGCAACGCGCCAAGTCGAAAGACAGCCTGTCGAACACCCTGCGCAAGGCGGCGGGCCTTTCGCCGGCCGCCATCGCCCTCGTGCACGAAGCCGGTGCAGATGGCTCTGGCAGTACACTCTCACGCACGCCCGACGGCATCGCCGGTTTATTGAAGGCCGTGCCGATCACCATCACCGGCAGCGCCGGCCTCGAACGCGCCATATCGAGCGCTGGCGGCGTCGCCTGGAACGCGGTTGACGGCAACCTGATGTTGCGCGCGCGCCCCGGCGTCTTCGTCGCCGGAGAGATGCTGGACTTCGATGCCCCGACCGGTGGATACCTGCTGCAAGCCGCCTTCGCGACAGCCGCCCGCGCCGCCGCCGGGATCGACCATTGGCTGCGCGAACAGCCGTTCAAGGCAGGGCTCTCTGTCGCAGCCAGCGAGGTCTGAAACGGCGCCACGGCCGAACCGTGCTTGGCACACAGAAATTTCCAGAATAGGCGATAAGGCAAGAACTATATTCCAATGCTCGAAATATAACCCCTTTTCAGCGGAATTGTTTTCTATTATCTACCGTCCATTCTGGAGGTTCGCCATGACAACACTCATCGACGCCGTGCCCGAGCGGGCGCCGTCGCGCAGTCCCGAAGCGGCCGACGGCATCGCTGAGGCGCTCAATCGCGACTTGGCGGCCCTCGATAGCTTGACCGACCGCATCCGTCTCATCGCCGCGCGCATCCCGGGGCGCATTGCGTTCTCGACGAGCCTCGGCGTCGAAGATCAGGCCGTCCTCGACGCCATTGCCAGCGCTGAGGTGAAGTTCGACGTGTTCACGCTCGATACCGGCCGCCATTTCCCCGAGACGCTCGACACGCTGTTCGACAGCCAGGCGCGTTACGGCGTGCCGATCCGCGTGCTGTTTCCCGAAGCAGGCGACGTTGAAACGCTCGTCGCAGAGGACGGCATTTACGGCTTTCGCTATTCGATCGACGCGCGCAAGGCGTGCTGCGACGTGCGCAAGGTGCGCCCCTTGAACAAGGCGCTCGCTGGCGCCGCCGCCTGGATTACCGGACTGCGGCGCGAACAATCGCAAGGCCGCGCCGACGTGCCGTTCGCGATCTATGATCCCGAGCAGCGGCTTATCAAAGTCAACCCGTTGGCCGACTGGACGCTGGCGCGCCTCGACGGCTATATCGCGGCCAACAAAGTGCCCGTGAACGCGCTGCACGCCAAAGGCTTCCCCTCGATTGGCTGCCAGCCGTGCACGCGCGCCATCGCCCCCGGCGAAGATATTCGCGCCGGCCGCTGGTGGTGGGAAAACGACAACGGCAAGGAATGCGGTCTGCATAGCCGCAGTGCCGCCGCCACACCCAACGACACGACCGCCGCCGACAAAGGACAGCGCGCATGACCGCCCAGCATTCGCATCTCGATCTGCTCGAAGCCGAGAGCATTCACATCTTCCGCGAGGCGGCGGCGCAATTCCGCAAGCCGGTGCTGCTCTATTCGATCGGCAAGGATTCCACGGTTCTGCTGCATCTGGCGCGCAAGGCGTTCTGGCCGCAAAAGCCGCCGTTCCCGCTGCTCCACGTCGACACGACGTGGAAGTTCCGCGATATGATCGCGTTTCGCGACAAGACGGTCGCCGATTTCGGCCTCGACCTCATCGTCCACACCAACGAGGACGGTATCAAGCGCGGCATCAACCCGATCGACCACGCGCCATCCGTGCACACCGACGTGTTGAAGACGCAGGCCCTGAAACAAGCGCTCGACAAATATGGCTTCGATGGTGCCTTCGGCGGCGCCCGGCGTGACGAAGAGGCGAGCCGCGCCAAGGAGCGCGTCTTCTCGTTCCGCGCCGCCGGCCATCGCTGGGACCCGCGCAAGCAGCGGCCCGAGATGTGGCGGCTGCTCAACGGCCGCCTCGGCATGGGCGAAAGCGTGCGCGTATTTCCGCTGTCCAACTGGACCGAGAAGGATGTCTGGCGCTACATCATGCGCGAGAAGCTGGACGTGGTGCCGCTCTACTTCGCCGCTGAACGCCCAACGATCGTGCGCAACGGCCAATTGCTGATGATCGACGACGAACGCCTGAAGCCGAAGGATGGCGAAGAGATCAAGATGCGCCGCATCCGTTTCCGCACGCTCGGCTGCTACCCGCTGACGGCCGCCGTCGAAAGCGACGCCGACACACTGGAAAGCGTGGTTGCCGAAACGCTCAACGCACAAACGTCGGAACGCACCGGGCGTCTCATCGACCATGACCAGGTCGGCGCCATGGAAAAGAAGAAGCAGGAAGGCTATTTCTGATGACGTCTCTTGCCCTCGCCGAAGCGGCCAACGCCAACGCACCCGTTCAACTCAATCTACCGCACGATCTCGGCGGCATCGTACACCTTCTCACATGCGGCTCGGTCGACGACGGCAAGTCGACGCTGATCGGGCGCCTGCTGTGGGATGCGTCCGATCTCTATGAGGATCAGCGCGAAAGCGTGCGCCGCTCGGGCCGCAAGGCTGCCGGCACCGACCTTCCCGATTATTCGATGCTGCTCGACGGCCTCGTTGCCGAGCGCGAGCAGGGCATCACCATCGACATCGCGTGGAAGTATTTCGATACCGCAACGCGCCGTTTCGTCGTCATCGACAGCCCCGGACACGAACAATACACGCGCAACATGGCGTCGGGCGCGTCACATGCGGACGTCGCCATTCTGCTCGTCGATGCGCGCTCGGGCGTGAAGAAGCAGACCAAGCGCCACGCAGCCATTCTCGATCTCGTCGGCGTGAAGCGCGTCGTGCTCGCCGTCAACAAGATGGATCTCGTCGGCTGGTCGGAAGACGTGTTCCGCAAAATCGAAGCCGACTTCCGCACGCTGTGCTGGAAGTTCAGCTTCTGGGAAGCGAGCGCCATTCCGCTGTCGGCCGTGTTCGGCGAGAACGTCGCGCGGCCCGCGACAACCATGCCCTGGTATGACGGGCCGTTCCTGCTGCAGCATCTCGAAGGCGTCTCCGACCGCGCATCCACTGCCGGCTCGGTGTTCCGCTTCCCCGTGCAGACTGTACTCCGCGACGGCCAGGATTTCCGCGGGCTTGCCGGCACGGTTTCGTCGGGAGCCGTCAAGGTCGGCGACGAAGTCGTCGACGTGCTGTCGGGCGAGCGCGCCAAGGTGATCCGTATCGCCACGATGGACGGCGATCTCGAGACGGCGGAAGCCGGCCGCGCCGTCGCCCTGCAACTCGATCACGATATCGACGTGTCGCGCGGCGCTGTTCTGGCGCCGCCTGAAATGCTGCCCGTCGCGGCGCAAACCGTCGAAGCCCGCTTCGTGTGGCTGGCCGAGACGCCCTTCGATCCCCGCGCCGGCTATCTGCTGCGCACCGTCACCGACCTCATTCCGATCTCGAACATCGAGATCAAGGCGCTGCTCGATCTGGAATCGATGTCGTCGCGGCCATCCAAGTCGTGCAACGTCAACGACATCGCCATTGCGCGCATTTCGCTTGGCCGCGCGGCCGCCATCGATGTCTTCGGCGATACGCCGGAAACGGGCACGCTGCTGCTCGTTGACGCCATCACCGGTGCGTCGATCGCGGGCGGCGTTGCAACCGCCGTCGAATCGACCGCCGAAGCGCCCGGCGAAGGTCACTTCGTGCTGACGCGCGACATGCTAATCAAAGGCCTCAATCGCGATCTCTCGCTCAGCCCGAACGATCGCGAAGAGTTCACGCGCCGCGCCAACGAAGTGGCGATCATCCTGCGCGCGGCGGGCGTGTCGGTCGCGGTCGAACCGCCGCCGCCGCTCGACGACGGCCTCGACCCAGGCCTTTGAGGCAAACACGCAGGCCAAGGCAGCAACCCGGGCCTGCGGATTATTCAAACTTCACGAACCTTGCCGCGCATCGCGGTCACCGCCGGCCGCGCCTGCACCCTAAGTTGAAGTATTGGACGAGACCGCATGCTTGAAGATGTGTTGCTCTACGTCGCTGTGGGCTTTGCCGCGCAGATGATCGACGGCGCCATCGGCATGGCCTACGGCGTCGTGTCGACCTCGGTGATGCTGAGCATGGGTGTGCCGCCGGCAACGGCGAGCGCCTGCGTGCATGCGGCCGAGACGTTCACGACGGCGGCGTCGGGGGCCTCGCACTGGAAGCTCGGCAACGTCGACAAGAAGCTGGTCTTCCGCCTCGCCGTGCCGGGCATGATCGGCGGCGCGGCGGGCGCCTACCTGCTGTCGAACATCGACGGCAACGTCATCAAACCCTGGGTGTCGGCGTATCTATGCGCCATGGGGCTGTTCATCGTCTGGAAAGCGCTGCGCAAGACGCCGGAGAACAGCGAACCGCCAAAGCATGTGGCGCCGCTCGGCTTCGTAGGCGGCCTGCTCGATTCCCTTGGCGGCGGCGGGTGGGGTCCGATCGTCACCTCGTCGCTGATCGGCAGCGGCACCACGCCCCGCTTCGCCATCGGCTCCGTCAACCTCGCCGAGTTCTTCGTGACGGCAACGATCTCGGGCATGTTCTTCCTCACCATCGGGCTCGAACTCTGGCCCATTATCACCGGCCTCATCATCGGCGGCGTCATCGCCGCGCCGTTCGCGGCCATCGCCACCAAGCATCTGCCCGACCGCGCCTTGATGAGCATTGTCGGCATCGTTGTATCGCTGCTGAGCCTCAGAAGTATCCTGGCGGCCCTGCACTGACGCCAACAACGCCAATTGCGCCCCGCCCCGTTCTCGCCTAGGCCTATCTCCATCGTGAACCCCAAGTCCTGGCCCACATGATCGAACCGTCATTGCTCGAATTGTGGCCCACCATTATCGGCGGCGGCTTCATCGTCGGCTTCCTGGTCGGCATGACGGGCGTCGGCGCCGGCTCGCTGATGACGCCGTTCCTGATCTCCCACGTTGGCATTGCGCCCGCACTCGCGGTCGGCACCGATCTGCTGTTCGCGGGCATGACGAAAGCGAGTGCTGCCGCGCGCCACCACGCCTTCGGCAACGTCAACTGGCCGATCGTCAAATGGCTGGCCGCCGGCAGCATTCCCGGCGCGCTGCTGATGCTCGCAACACTGCACGTGCTCAATCCCGATACCGTCGCCCTGTCGCGACTGATCAAGTCGGCGCTTGCCGGCGCGCTGATCTTCAGTTCGATCGCCATCATTCTCTATCCGATCCTGACGCGCCATCGCCGTCACGCGACGGACGCGCCAACCGACGTGCCGGCACGTCCGGGCCGCACGCTCCTGCTCGGATTGACGCTTGGGTCCATCGTCACGCTGACGTCGGTTGGCGCGGGCGCCATCGGCGTCGTCGTGCTGACTTCGATCTATCCGCGCCTGCTGACGCGCCGGCTGATCGGCACCGATATCGTGCACGCCATTCCCTTGACGCTGATCTCGGGTGCCGGACATGCCGGCATGGGCAATGTCGATGTGGCGCTGCTCGGCATGTTGCTCGTCGGATCGATACCGGGCATCGCGGCCGGATCGCAGTTGACCGGCAAATTGCCAGACTGGCTGCTGCGCGTGGCGCTGTCGCTGGTGCTGCTGCTTGCCGCCTACCAGCTCTTCCAAAAGCTTTAAAAAAACGGCCGCAAGCGTTTCCGCCTGCGGCCTCTTGGATGTGTCGCGCACCGGGCGGATGCAGGCTTAGGCGATGCCTGCGCCAGCCGCGCGCATCAGGCGAGCTTGATGTCGGCGTGGAATTGGTTGCCCGCCGTCGTCGCCGCGACATAACCGGCGCGAATGACGAAATCGCCGAACCGCTCGCCCTCGTGACGCTCCTTCGCATACCGAAGCAACATCGGTTCGAGGATCTCGATGATGCGCGCCTCGCCAACGTCCTGCGCGTAAAGCTTCGACAGCCGCGACCCATCGAAGGCCGCACCGAGATAGAGGTTGTAGAGCCCGGGGTTGCGGCCGACGAAGCCGATTTCCGCGAGATAGGGCCGCGCGCAGCCGTTCGGGCAGCCGGTCATGCGCATGATGATGTCGTCGTTGCGCAGTCCCGCCTTGTCGAGACCGTCCTCAAGCCGGGTGATGAGCCCCGGCAGATAGCGTTCGCTTTCGGCCAAGGCCAGACCGCACGTCGGCAGCGACACGCACGCCATGGCGTTGGCGCGCAGCTTCGACGACACATCGAGCACGACGGCGTACTTGGCGAGGATCGCCTCGATCTTCGGCTTCGCTTTGGCCGTGATGTTGGCAAGCGTCACGTTCTGATTGGCGGTGGCGACAAAGGCGCAAAGATCGGCCTCGGCGATTTCGCGCAGGCACGTCCGCAGCTTCAGCGCCGGGCGATCCTTGATGCGGCCATTCTCGACGAACAGCGTCAGATGCCATTTCTTGTCGTCGCTCTGGCGCCAGCCCAAAACATCGGTGGTCGACGTGAAGGTGAACGGCCGCGGCTTCTGCAGCTTGCCGCCGAGCCGCTTGTCGACTTCGGCGCGGAACGCCTCGATGCCGCGATCTTCGATCGTGTATTTGAGGCGGGCGCGCGCGCGGTTCTCGCGGTTGCCCCAGTCGCGCTGCACGGTCAGCACGCATTCGCCGACCTTGATCGCCTGATCGGGCGTGACGAAGCCAAGCACGTCGGCGGTCCGCGGGAACGTGGTGAGATCGCCGTGCGTCATGCCCATGCCGCCGCCGACGGTGACATTCCAGCCGACGATCTCGCCCTTCTCGATGATGGCGATGTAGCCAAGATCGTGAGCGAAGATATCGACGTCGTTGTCCGGCGGTACGGCGATGACGGTCTTGAACTTGCGCGGCAGATAATGAACGCCGTAGAGCGGTTCTTCGTCGTTACGGCCGGGCTGCTTCTTGTCTTCGACCTTTTTGCCGTCGAGCCAGATCTCGTGATAGGCGCCGGTCTTCGGCAGCATGTGCTCGCTGATCGCCTTGCCGAGATCGTAGGCCGCCTTGTGCGCCTTCGACAGCCCCGGGTTCGACGCCGACATGACGTTGCGGTTGACGTCGCCGCACGCCGCAATGGTATCGAGCGCGGCTGCATTGATCGCCTGCATCGTGCGCCGCAGATTGGACTTGATGACGCCGTGATACTGGAACGTCTCGCGCGTCGTCAGCCGCAGCGTGCCGTTGGCGTAGATCGTCGCGATGTCGTCGAGCGCGCACCACTGGCGCGCCGAGAGGAAGCCGCCCGGAATGCGCAGCCGCAGCATGAACGAATAGGCTTTCTCAAGCTTCTTCTTGGCGCGTTCGCCGCGCACGTCACGGTCGTCCTGGATATAGGATCCATGGAACTTGATGAGCTGATGATCGTCCTCGGCGATATTGCCGGTTTCGACTTGGGCAAGACCTTCCGCGAGCGTGCCGCGCAACTGGCGGCTGTTCTCTTTGATGATCTCGTTCTTGGCGCGCTTATCGGTCATGCGAATGTCTCAGTTGAAAATGATGCGGCGTCCTTCGGCCGGCGCAATCGCGCGACGCGATCGGCGCGGCTCAATACACGTCGCGCTGATAGCGACCGGCCTTCGTCAGTTCTTTGAGCTTGGCGCGGCCGGCATCGTCATCGCCCTTGCCGGCATCGGCGAGGATCTTGACGAGAACCTGATCGACGTCCTTGGCCATGCCCTTCTCGTCGCCGCAGACGTAGAGATGCGCACCGTCGGCGATCCAGCCCGCGATTTCGTCGCGGCGTTCCCACAGGCGATGCTGCACGTAGATCTTCTCCGGCTGATCGCGCGAGAACGCCACGTCGATGCGCGACAGCGCGCCCGCCGCGAGATGATCCTGCCATTCGAGCTGGTAGAGGAAATCGTTGGTGAAGTTGCGCTCGCCGAAGACGAGCCAGCTTTTGCCTTTGGCCTCGCGCGCGGCGCGCTCCTCGATGAAGCCGCGATAGGGCGCAACGCCCGTGCCGGCGCCGATCATGATGATCGGGCGGCTGTCGTCGTCGGGCAGGCGGAAATGACGGTTCGGCTTGACGTAGATGCGCGCCGCGCCGCCGACCTTGCGGCGGTCGGCGAAATACGTCGACGCGACGCCCTTGCGCTGCTTGCCGTGCGAGGCCCAGCGCACCGCGCCAACCAGGATGTGGGCTTCGCCGGGATGCGCCTGCTGGCTCGACGCGACGGAATAGAGGCGGCCCGGCAACGGCCTGAGCAGCGACAAGAGCTGTTCCGGCGTCAGCGTTTCGGCATACGTCTCGAAGAGATCGACGAGCTGGCGGTCGGCTGCAAATTGGGCGTAGGTGTCGCCGTCGAGCAGCGCCTTGACGTCGGCGCGACCGGTAAGCTTGGCGTAATTGTCGACGGCCGAGCGCGACAGCGTGGTGACGTCGTAGCCCTTCTGCACCTTGAGCAGCAGCGCCGCATCCGACGACAATCCGACGGCACGCAGCAACTGATCGACGAGTTCGGGATCGTTCTCCGGCAGCACACCGATGGCGTCGCCCGGCGCATAGACGAAGCCCGGCTCTTCGCTCGCAAGCTCGATGTGCCACGTTTCGCGCGTCGACCCCGAGCCGTTGAGATTGATGAGGGCTGCAATCTCCGCTTCGAGCGGATGCTCGGCGGTGAACTGCGGTTCGTCGTCGTCACTGTCGGTCTGTGCGACACCCTTGAAATCGACATGCACAACCGTTGCGCTCGCGCCTGCGTCGGCGGGTGCGAGTTTGGCAAGCGTCGCCTCCGTCCATGCGGCGGCGCCCTTGGCGAAATCGAGATCGAGATCGACGCGCGGCGCGGCGCGCGTCGCGCCCAGCGCCTCGAGACGCGCATCGATGCGCTTCGCCGTCTCACAGAAATTGACGTAGGCCGTATCGCCAAGACCGAGCACGGCGAAACGCACGCCATCGAGGCGCGGCGCGGCATCGCTCATCAGCGCGCCATAGAAATCGACAGCGCGGCCCGGCGGATCGCCTTCGCCCCACGTCGCCGCATAGACGATGAGATTTTTGGCCTTGGCCAGGAGGTCGAGATCAGCGTCGGCCATATCGAAGACCTTGGCGTCGAGGCCATGCTTCTGTGCCGTCTTCTTCGATTTGAGGGCGAGGCTTTCGGCATTGCCGCTTTCGCTGGCATAGAGAACGGTCAGCGGCACGCGCGGCTTCGGCGCGGCAACGGGCTGAGCGCCGCCCGCGCCCTGCGCCGCTTCGAAGCCGGCGAAGAAC
>JBOFCQ010000409.1:0-3770 GCA_051646145.1 Hyphomicrobium sp. | reverse complement strand
TCAATCGCGCCATCGCCATGCTGCAGCGCGCGTTTCTGCTGCGCATCTGTTCCGACAGCGTTTATGAGACGCGCACGCGCCCCTGCCTGCTCTATCAAATCAAGCGCTGCGCCGCGCCGTGCACCGGCGAAATCGCGATAGCCGATTACGAGCGCCTCGCGGACGAAGCCGTGCGCTTCCTCAAAGGCGAGAGCCAGTCTGTACGCGCGATGTATCAGACGTTGATGGCGGAGGCGGCTGACAAGCTCGATTACGAGCAGGCCGCCAAGTATCGCAATCGTCTGTGGGCGCTGGCGCATGTCACGGCCGATCAGGCGATCAACCCTGAAGGCGTCGAGGAAGCCGACGTGTTTGCGGCCTATCAAGACGGCGGGCAGACGTGCATTCAGGTTTTCTTTTTCCGCACCGGGCAGAACTGGGGCAATCGCGCGTACTATCCAAAGGCCGACCGCTCGCTGCCGGTTGAGGATGTCCTCGACAGCTTTGTCGCCCAGTTCTACGACGACAAACCCGTGCCGCGTCTCATCTTGCTGTCGCATGACATCCCCTGCCGCGACGTCCTCGCGGAAGCCCTCGCGATCAAGGCCGAGCGGCGCGTTGAAATCCGCGTGCCGTCGCGCGGCACGAAATCAGCGCTCGTCGACCATGCGCTGTCGAATGCGCGCGAGGCGCTTGGGCGCAAGCTTGCCGAAACCTCCTCGCAGGCACGCCTGCTGCAGGGCGTGGCCGAGCGCTTCGGCTTGCAGGGGCCACCACGACGCATTGAGGTGTTCGACAATAGCCACATCTCCGGCACCAACGCGGTCGGCGCGATGATCGTTGCCGGCAGCGAAGGTTTCGCCAAGGGTCAGTACCGGAAGTTCAACATCAAGTCGGCGGATACGACGCCGGGCGATGACTATGCCATGATGCGCGAAGTGCTGACGCGCCGCTTCAAGCGGCTCGCAGCCGGCGACGGCGCCACAGAGGTCCTTGCGGATGTTGCGGCCATCGCCCCAGCCGCTGCGGCGCCACCGCCGCCTCCCGCCCCTGCCCGGCCGAGCGCTGCCGCCGCCAAGACCTCTGCTTCCGCCGACGTGCCGCAGATCGAGGGCGATGAAGGCGACGACGACGACGCGGCAATCTCACTCGGCAGCGAGTTGCCGGCGCGTCCCGATCTCGTGCTGATCGACGGCGGAGCCGGCCAACTCGCGGTGGCGCAGCAGGTGATGGCTGACCTCGGCATCACCGACATCGCACTCGTCGGTGTCGCCAAAGGGCCGGACCGCGACGCCGGCCGCGAACACTTCCACATTCCGGGCCAGTTGCGGCCGCTCATGCTCGAACCGCGCGACCCCGTGCTCTATTTCGTGCAGCGCCTGCGCGACGAGGCACACAGGTTCGCCATCGGCACGCATCGCGCCCGCCGCTCGAAAGCCATAAGCGCCAATCCGTTGGATGACATCGACGGCATAGGCCCGACCCGACGCCGCGCACTGCTCAAGCATTTCGGCTCGGCAAAAGCCGTGTCGAGGGCCGGCATCGAGGATCTGAAGGCCGTCGACGGCATTTCGGGCGAAATGGCGCAGAAAATCTATGATTTCTTCAATGAGCGCGGCAATTGATAGCGCCCTGCGATGACGTTACATGCTTTGCCGGCATCGCTGTCATGCCGTAATTTTGAACCCCAATGGGCCTCGACACTGCTACCGCCTATCGACCCACCCGCCAGCAAGCCCCGGAGCGCAATGAAATCGTCATCCACATCCGCGTCCGCACGGTTGATCGCCGTTGGCCTCATCGTCATTGCCATGCTGTCAGGGGGCGGACATCTCGCGGCTGCGGCCGACGCTCCAGCAAAGGCCAAGGCTCCGGCAGCCGCTCAGGCCACCGCGCCACCCAGCACTGAGGCCGCACCCGCTGCCGCGAAGGACGCGCCGCCCGCGGCTGAACCTGCTGTAGACGCAGCAACGGACGTGCAGCCTGCACCGGCTCCTGCCCCGGCTCCTGCAAAGCCCGTGGCGGCCGCTCTGCCGCCGGAAGTCAATTCAACGATCAGCAACGTCGTCGGCGTCATGGAAGGCGCCGAGAAAACGCTGACGGCCATCACCACCGTCGACACCGATCTCGGACGGCTCCGCGACGACATCGACCGCGTGATTGCAAAGACCACGCAGACCGCCGACAGCCTTCGTCCGCGACTTGCCGACGTAGAAGGTCAAATCAGACAGCTCGGGCCGGCGCCTGAAAAGGATGCCCCCGAGGAAGCACCAAACATCGCCGCCGAACGCGCGCGGCTCGGCGCCGAAGCCAGCGAACTTTCCGGCGCCATCAAGACGCTGGAAGTGACGTGGTGGCGCGCACGCCAGGCGATCGAGAAGATCACCGATCTTCGCCTGCAGCTCTTCGTGCAGAGCTTGACGCAGCGCATGTCGAGCCCGCTGTTTCCGTCGCTGTGGGCGGACGTTGCACGCGACGCACCGGCGGTGCTCTGGCGCTTCCAGTACAACGTCAGTGACTGGGGCGCGTCGATCGCACGCCAAAAGGAAAGCGTATTCTTTCTGCTGGCCTTCGCGGCTGCGCTTTATCTGGTGCTGAAGGGCTTCGTCGTCCGCGCCACGCGCTATCGCGGTGTGGCTGGCGCACAAGCACAATCGTTTTTCGAACGCGCGGCGTCCGCATCGTGGATCGGGCCGGTGAAGGCCGTCCCCGGCGTTGCCGCGGCGCTGCTCGTCTATGCCGGCTTCGATTATCTGGGCCTACTGTACTACCCAACGGCCGCACCGGCCGCCGCTGCGCTATTGCGCACTGTGCTGCTTTTCATCGCCATCGCGGCGCTTCTGTCGGCGGTGTTCGCACCGAACGATGCCGAACGCCGCCTCGTGCCGCTCTCAACGCGCGCCGCGCGACGCATTTGCCGGCTGTTGCAGGTCTTGGCCGCGATCTACTGCGCCGATCTGTTCTTCTCGGCTCTCGGCCAGATCCTGTACTTCCCGCTCTCGATGAGCGTCGTACAATCGCTGATCACGACGTTGGCGTTTGCTGGCGTGATGGCGGGGCTTCTGCTGACCCCCTTCGAGCCCGACACCCACAACCCGCGCGAACCTTATCCGCGCGACCGGCCGCGCTGGCTCAAAGTGCCGCTGTGGCTGGCAACCGTCGGCATCATTGTCGGCTGCTTGCTCGGTTACGTCGCGCTTGGACGGTTTGCCGCCCAGCAGATCGTGCTGACGGGTGTCGTCGCGTTGATTGCGACGCTGCTGTTCCTGGCCATCCGCGCTTTCACGCGCGACACCGGCACCGGGCGTCATGCCGTCGGCACTATTCTCGAACGTCAGTTCGGCATGGACGCACCACGCCGCCAGCAGCTCGCGTGGCTGACCGAGGCGGCGCTGACGCTGACCCTCGTCATCCTCGCCTTGCCCATCCTGCTCCTGCAATGGGGCTTCTCGGGCGCTGATATTCGCGATTGGTTCAAGTCCGCGCTCTTCGGCTTCGAGATCGGTCAGTTCCGCATTTCGCTGGCGCGCATTCTGATGGGCATCGTGCTATTCACGGGCTTGCTGTTCGTGACCCGCCTCATTCAGCGCCGCCTGCGCGAGAACCTTCTCGTCGCGCCGCGCATGGATGCCGGCATCGCGCATTCGATCGAGACCGCTGTCGGATATGCCGGCACCGCACTCGCCGCCATCGTCGCAGTCTCCTATGCCGGTTTCGACATCACCAACCTCGCCATCGTGGCGGGCGCCTTGTCGGTCGGTATCGGCTTTGGCTTGCAGTCCATCGTCAAT
>JBOFCQ010000118.1:0-2849 GCA_051646145.1 Hyphomicrobium sp. | reverse complement strand
GCGAACAGCGGCAGCATGAGAGCGTGGCCGACGCGGGCCGCGATCAAGCCCGGCACCATGGTGATCATGAAGGCGCTGGTGTAGGCGGCCAGGCTTTCCATGCCGCTGGCGTGGGCAATGATAAAGCGGTCGCCCTGATAGACGGCGATGAGCGGAAGGGCGCTGAGCAGGATCGGCCAGCCGAAATCGAACTGCCGTCTGAGCGCTGAGCGTTCCGCCGCTAGGCGATAGGGGCGCTCGGCGATCAGATGCGAAGCCGTGACGCTGACGATCGCCTGCACGACCGACAGCCACACGACGGCGCCGTAGTTCGGCGCATAGGCGAGCGCCGGGATCGTCAAGAGCAGCGCGAACGCTTGCGGCAGAACTTCCACGATCATCTGCGGACGATTGTGCATGCGGCGCTGCGCGCGGCGGCAGTCGAGGTGCAGAAATCCCTTGATCGCTGGAACGAGGCTTGCGAGTGCGAAGGCTGAGGCGGCCGCCGGCACGGCGAAAAAGTGTGCCATCGGGGCGGCTGCGGCGTACATCAGCGCGCCGAGGAACAGCCCACGCGCGATGAGCAGGCTGTGCGCCGTTGCAACGAAGGCGGCATCATCGCCGTTGCGATCCTGAACGATCAGGCGGTCGGCGCCGACGTCGGTCAGCGTTTCAACGAGCTGCAACAGCAGCGTGATCGTGGCCGCGACGCCGAAATCGGCGGGAGCGAGCGCGTGCGCAATGAGCGCGTTGCGGGCGAACGACAGCACCTGCACGCTGCCGAGACCGGAGAGCAGCACGGCAGCCTGTTCGATGAGGCGTCTAAGACCGACATCGAGCGGCGCTGCGATCTGCGATGTCGAGATGTGAGGCGTGCTCATTGCGGTTGCGAGCCGCGATGAACCCAGCCGGATGCGCCGGGTAAGCGGCGGGCGACACGGGCATAGGACCGGCCGATCAGTGCGCTCGCTTTGTCCGTCAGCGGCACGCCGCTTATGCCGATAAGCGCGCACGTCGTTTGAATCCAGCGCGGCGCCAGCGCCTTGCTCCACTTGGCGCGGAACGCTGCTTCCATGAGCTCGAAGTCGCGCGATTTGCGTCCCGGCGAGAGGTGTTGCAAGTGGAAATCGATGACGTAGGCGCTGTAGCCGGCGTGTGCCGCATGCAGGCAGATGTCGGCGCCATAAAAATGGAACCCGGCGAGATCGTGCGAGAAGCCGATGCGGGCGTCGCGGCGGACGACGATGAAGTTCTCGTCGAGGCTGACGACGCGCGCGGGGAACGGGCCGATGCACTGATCGGCGCCGTGCGGATCGCTGATGCGCAGCGCCAGGCGTCCGGGCGCGATACCGCCGGCATTGCCGGCAAGCGCCCATGCGGGATCGCGGGTGGTGAGTTCGGCGAGCCGCTGATCGAGATCGGCGCGCGTATCCCCGATGAGGCGCACATCCTGATGGCAGAGGATGACGATGGGCGCGCGGGCGGCGTTCAGCAGCGCGTTGAGGCCGTGATAGGCATCCGTTTGCGGTGCGCGCGTGTTGTCGATCCAGAGGAATTCGCAGGAGGCCGCATCAAAGCCGCCGCCTTCGAAGGCGGCGCGCATGGCGGCGTGCTGGCTGAAATCGGAGACGAGCGTGCAGATGCTGTAAGCCGGTAGCGATGCATGGCTCCATGCCAGCGTTGCGCGCTGGATGTCCGGCGCAATCGCTTTTGCAAGAAAGGGCGGCGGCGTTGCCGAGCGCTCTGATGCCATGGCCATCGTGCGCACCTTTATCAAAAAGCTGGCGTCGCAAGGTGCGACGGGGCGCTCTCGGCGACGGCCGGGCCGGCATAGCCAGAGATCCATTCGGCGCGGCGGGCCCAAATGGTCTTCCACACGTCCGAGCGGTCACGGTTGCCATAGGTCGGCACGAACCCGGCGTAGACGCGAAGCGTGATGGCGCGCGACAATGGCCAGGCGATGAGCAGTATCCGGCCGAGCGGGACAAGCGCCGGCGACCAGTGCCGCTCGATGAGCGACATTTTTGCGGTGAGAAGCTTCACCATTTTCGAGGACTGCGCCCGTTCGGACGCGCCGCCGTGATGCACGATGGTCGCCTCCGGTGTCACCATCGGGCGTGCCGAGAAGCCGTGCGCCCGCAGGCACAGATCGGCCTCCTCGCCATACATGAAGAACATGGGGTCGAAGCCGCCAAGGCCGTCCCACAATTCCTTGTCGATGAGGAAGAAGCAGCCGGACACGATATCGACGCGGCGCACGCTGTCGCGTTGCCAGCCGCCGAAGGCTTCGCCGTTGAAGAGTTCGCTGTTGGCAAAGAGGCCTGTCAGGCCCGTTGCACGGCAGATGAGGTTCCACGGTGTCATGCGGCCCCAGCACGACGCCGGGTTGAGCCGGCCGTCGGCAAACAGCGTGCGTCCACCCCAGATGCGCGCCTTGGGATTGCGCCGCGCGAACGCAACGAGCGCATCGATGGCGCCATTGCGCACGAGGGTGTCGGGATTGAGCAGCAGGATATAGCGGCCGCGGGCGCGCGTCGCCGCCAGATTGTTGGCGCGCGCGAACCCGATGTTGCGATCGAGCGCGATCAGTTCGGGCTTTGCCGGATGCGCCGCGATCATGTCGGCCGACCCGTCGGTCGAGTTGTTGTCGACGACGATGATTTCGTAACGCAGGTTGCGCGTCTCGTCCTGGATGGACTGCAAGGCGGCGGCGGTCATCTCGCGCGTATTGTAACTGACGACCAGGATCGACACGTCGACGGGGGCGTAGGGGCGCATGATGACGGGCCTTGGGATGATGAACCGCGTGCGCTGATCCTAAGTGCCGTTGGCCTAACTCTCTCTTAACGATCGACCGAAAAACGAAAAGC
>JBOFCQ010000365.1:0-3617 GCA_051646145.1 Hyphomicrobium sp. | reverse complement strand
GCCTGCATCTGAGCCGACCAGCCGTGTTCGACCGCGATCGTCTGGTGCGCATCGACGATCAGCGCTGGGCCGGTGATCGTAGCGCCGTTGCCGAGCGCGGTGCGTTCGAAAATCCCGGCTTCGTGCCATGCGCCGGCGGCGTAGATGCGCGTTGTCTCCAGCGCGCGCGGTGGCCCGCTGTCCGCGGCAGCCGGCATGGCGATAGACGCCTCGCGGCGCTCAACAGCTTCAACTTCGATGAATGCGACATCGAGCGGTGTCTTTGGCGCAGTGAAGCCGAAGCGCACGGCATGCTCGCGCTCAAACGCGCGCGCCATGGCGTCATGGGCGTCAAGCGCAACGCCGATGGCCGTTTCAGAGGCACGATAGCGCACGTGCACGCGCACGGTGCAGGTGATGGCGTCGGCGGCGATGCCGTCGGCGATGAGTTCTTCGCGGGCGGCGTCAGTCAGCGGACGCGCGCGCCGGTTGAGGTCGTCGCGCGTGAGGTCTGCGAGCGGCCGTTCGATCGACTGCTCACGGCTGGCGCGCGCCGCGGCGAGGCCCATGCCGAACGCCGACAGCAGGCCGGATAGCGGATGGATCAAAATCTTTGTCATGCCAAGGGTATCGGCGAGCGCGCACACATGCTGGCCGGCAGCCGCGCCATAGGCGTTGAGAACGTAGCCGGTCACGTCGTAGCCGCGCGCGACGGAAATTGTCTTGATGGCATTGGCCATGTTCTCGACGGCGATGCGCAGGCACCCCTCGGCGATGGCCTCGGGCGTGCGTCCGTCGCCGACGCGCTGCGCTAAATCGGCAAACGCGCGACGGACCGCATCGACATCGAGCGGTAAATCGCCGGCTGGGCCGAAGACGCGCGGGAAATGCTGGGGCAGCAGTTTGCCGACCATGACATTCGCATCGCTGACCGTCAGCGGTCCGCCGCGCCGGTAGGCGGCGGGGCCCGGATTGGAGCCAGCGCTTTCCGGTCCGACGCGCAGGCGCATACCGTCGAAACGCACGATAGATCCGCCGCCCGCCGCAACCGTGTTGATTTTCAACATGGGCGCCGTGATGCGCACGCCGCCGACCGTCGTCTCGAATGTGCGCTCGTAATCGCCGGCAACATGCGAGACGTCGGTTGATGTGCCGCCCATGTCGAACCCGATGACCCGATCGAAGCCGGCCGCGCGCGCCGTCTCCGCCATGGCGACGATGCCGCCCGCAGGCCCCGACAGAATGGCGTCGCGGCCCGAGAAATGCGCCGCCGATTTCAATCCGCCGGCGGAACTCATGAAGCGCAGCGCGCCGGCCGTCGCCGTGCGCGATCCTTGCAGCGCCGCGCTGACGCCGTTGACGTAGCGTTTCAGGATCGGCGACAGGTAGGCGTCGGCGATTGTCGTGTCGGCGCGCGCCACGAGGCGCACGAGCGGGCTCGTCGCGTGGCTGAGTGAGATGTGCGTGAAGCCGATCTCGGCGGCGATGGCGCCGGCCGTCGTCTCGTGTTCGGGGAAATTGAACGCGTGCATGAAGGCAATCGCGGCGCTACGGATGCCGGCGTCGAATGCGGTCTGCAAGCTGGCCCGAAGATGATCGCGATCGAGCGGCATGGCGATGCGGCCGTCGGCCAGTCGGCGTTCGCGGGCGCCGATGACGCGCGCATAGAGCAGGTCGGGCTTGACGATGCGCCGCGCGAAAATGTCGGGACGGGCTTGCGTGCCGATCTCCACCTGATCCTCGAAGCCGGCGGTGATGACGAGAACGACGGGCCCGCCCTTGCGCTCGAGCAGCGCGTTGGTCGCGACCGTGGTGCCAAGGCGAACGGTGAACGGCGGCGCCGATTGCAGGGATGCCTCGGGGGCAAGGCCCAGGATGGCGCGGATGCCGGCGACCGCCGCGTCGTCATAGGCGGTATGCTCGGAGAGCAGCTTGCGGGCGATGATGCGGCCCTTAGGGTCGCGGGCGACGAGATCGGTAAAGGTGCCGCCACGATCGATCCAAAACTGCCAAGGCGTGTCCATCGGGGGTGGCAGCATGGGCCAAACTATCCAAACTTTCCGGAAATTAAGGGGTGTTGAAGCGGCGCCTCGAATAGTCTCAATATCGCCGATCACCCGCAAGGCGGATGTTGGCCAACTATGGAACCGGCGCGATGTCGTGGCAGAAATTCAGAAATGCGATCTCCGTGTCTGGCGGCGGCGTTTTGCGCCAGGCGCTCGATCAGTTCTGGGCGGTCATCGGTCAGGATGGCGATAGCGCGCCGCCATCGGTGCAGGGGCGCGTTGCGTTCACCATCGCCATCGTGACGCTGGCCGCAAAGATGAGCAAGGCGGATGGCGTGTCGTGCCCCGTCGAAGCGGAAGTCTTCGAGCATCTGTTTCATGTGCCCGAGAAGGAGCGCGAGAACCTGCGCCGCATCTTCGATCAGGCGAGCCAGGATGTGGCGGGATATGAAATCTACGCCCGCCAGATCGGCGACATGCTCGCGGACGAGCCCGAACTCAAAACGTCGGTCATGGAAACGCTGTTCCAGATTGCGAGCGCCGATGGAATGCTGCATCCGGCGGAAGATCACTTTCTGGAAGCGGTTGCGGAACGCATCGGATTTTCGCGACAAGATTTCCTGTCCGTGCGCCGCGCGTTTGTGCACGATCCCGACAGCCCGTATGACGTTCTCGGCGTATCGCCGAAGGCAAGCGCCGCTGAAATCCGCTCGCACTATCTGCGGCTGGTGCGGGAGCATCATCCCGACGGGCTCGTCGCCAAGGGCGTGCCGGAAACCTGCCTCGCGGCCGCGGGTCAGCGCCTCGCCGCCGTCAACACGGCCTATGAGGCGATACTGAAAGAGCGCGGTCTGGCGCCGGCCATCGCCATGGAGCCCGCGCCTTGACGTTCGCGCCCGACAGCGCCGTGGTGGCCGACGTCGTGCCGGCCGCCAACGTCGAAGCGCGGCGCACGTCATCGCCGCCGAGCCTCCTTGTCGTGCACTATACCGGCATGTCGAGCGCCGCCCGCGCCATTGACTGGCTGGCGCGCGTGGAGAGCGGCGTCTCGTGCCACTACGTCGTCGATGACGTTGGCCATGTCACACAGATGGTTCCGGAAGCGATGCGCGCATGGCACGCCGGCGTCTCCTGCTGGAAGGGCGAACGCGATATCAACTCGCATTCGATCGGCATCGAGATTCAAAACCCAGGACATGAGCACGGCTACCCGGCTTTTTCAAAAAAGCAGATGCGCGGCGTGATCGACCTGATGCAAGACATCGTGCGCCGCCGCGCCATCGCCCCGGCGCACATTCTCGCGCATTCCGATGTTGCGATCGGCCGCAAGATCGATCCGGGTGAGAAGTTCGATTGGGCGCTGCTGGCGCGCGAGGGTATCGGCCGTTGGGTGCGGCCATCACCGCTCGATGCCGACGACGAGGGCTTAACGCTCGGTGCGACGTCACCCGATGTTGCGGCCGTCCTCGATATGTTGGCCAGTTACGGCTATGCCGTTGACGGCGGCGCAACGCTCGATGCATCCGTGCAAAAGGCGATACGGGCGTTCCAACTGCATTTCCGGCCGAAGCGTGCGGATGGCCGGCTCGACCGGTCGACCCTGCGCACGCTTGAACGCCTGTGCGCTGCGGA
>JBOFCQ010000345.1:0-7052 GCA_051646145.1 Hyphomicrobium sp. | reverse complement strand
CAGCGCCACGAACGCACCGGCCTTGGCAAAATTCGCCAGATGTCGCGCGCGCTCGAACTTGAGCAGCGCTACAGCAAGACCGACATCCTCCGTTTCTATCTGCGGCTCGCGCCGTTCGGCGGCAACATCGAAGGCGTGCGCGCGGCGACGCTTGCGTACTTCGGCAAAGAGCCGCGACGCTTGTCGATCGGCGAAGCGGCGCTGCTCGTGGCGCTGCCGCAGGCACCCGAAGCGCGCCGGCCGGATCAGGATTGGCAGGCGGCAGAGCGGGCGCGCAACCGCGTTCTCGATCGCGTGGCCGCCGCGGGCGTGATCACACCGGTCGAAGCCGAACACGCCAAGCGCGAAGCTGTGCCGCGCGGACGCATCGCTTTTCCCCAGCACGCGCCGCATTTGTCGGAACAGGAACTGGCGCGCACGCCCGCCGAACCGGTCATCAGGCTGACGCTTGAACGGCGGCTGCAGGCAGGGCTCGAGGGGCTGGCGGCGAAGCACGCGCGCCTCGTTGGCGAGAAAATCTCCGTCGCCATCGTCGTCGCCGACCACGACAGCGGCGATATTCTCGCGCATGTCGGGTCTGCCGGCTATCTCGATGCCGCGCGCCGCGGCGCCGTCGATATGGTGACGGCCGTGCGCTCGCCCGGCTCGACCCTGAAGCCGTTCATTTACGGTCTCGGATTCGAGGCCGGCCTCGCGCATCCCGAGACATTGATCGAGGATCGGCCGGTACGATTTGGCGACTATGCGCCGAAGAACTTCGACGAAGATTATCACGGCACGATTTCGATCCGCGAAGCGCTGGCGCAGTCGCTGAACATTCCGGCCGTGCGCGTTCTGGCGCGCGTTGGGCCCGGCAAGCTCGTCGGCCGCTTCCGCCGTGCCGGCGTTGCCGCGAAATTTCCCGATGGCGCGGAGCCGACGCTGGCCATGGCGCTTGGCGGCACCGGGCTGACGCTCGTTGAATTGACGCAGCTCTATGCCGCTCTGGCCCGCGGCGGCGACGCCATCGCGCTGCATGCCCGCGCCGATGCGCGCGCCAAAGCGCTGGCCGCCACGCGCGTCGCGTCACTCGTCAACGCCCGCCGTCTGATGTCGCCGCTCGCCGCGTGGTACGTGACCGACGTGTTGAAAGACGCGCCGCCACCCGCCGATGCCAAGGGTGGCCGGTTCGCCTACAAGACCGGAACATCCTATGGCTATCGCGACGCACTCGCGGTCGGTTTCGACGGACGGCACGTCATCGCCGTTTGGGTCGGCCGCGCGGATGGCGAAAGCGTGCCCGGCATGATGGGCCGCACGGCCGCCGCCCCCATTCTGTTCGACGCATTCCAGCGCGTCTCCGAGAAGCGCGCGGCGCTGCGCAGCCCTCCGACCGACGCCATAACCGGCAACGCCGGCACGCTGCCCCCGCCGCTGAAGCGCTGGCGGGAACCGGGCGAAGAGATCGCCGCCGGGCCGTTCCTCGCGCCGCCCGTTCTGATCTCGTTTCCGCCCGACCGCGCGGAAATCGACATCGCCGCCGGCAGCGCCGACGCCGAACCGCTGATCCTCAAGGCCGAGGGCGGCGCGCTGCCGCTCACATGGCTCGTCGATGACGCGCCAATTGCATCCGATCCCCACCAGCGCGACGTGATGTGGCAGCCGAGCGGCCCCGGCTTCTCCAAGGTCACCGTCATCGACGCCAAGGGGGTGACGGACCGCGTCACCGTGCGCCTAAGGTAGGCGCGGGACGCCGCGTCGTTGCCATGGTCATTGGCGAGGCGAGCGACTAAGGTCGGCCCGCGCCGCTGTTCCGCCAGCGCCGCAAACGCCGCCACCAGACCGAACGTCGTTCGATACGTCGCCAACCGACACACGATCAAAAGACCCAGCATCAAAAGACACCCAATCAATAGACACAAGGGCCAAGCATGTCGCCGCTGCACTCGTCGTGGACCCTGCGCGCGACCGCGTTCATGCTCGCTGCCATGGCGCTGTGGGCCGCGTCGGGATGCGAGACGCAGGACGGGCGCAACCTGCCGCCGCTGGCCACCGATATCACCAAGACGTCCGTGTCGGGCATCTCGTCGGGCGCCTACATGGCCGGGCAATTCCAGATGGCGCACGCGCGCCTCGTCGTCGGCGCCGGCATAATCGCGGGCGGCCCTTATGGCTGCTCGGAAAGCGTGTTCGCGGATGCGCTGCCGGGACCGGGCACCGCGTTTCTCAATCTGTCGAAAGCCGTCAACGGTTGCATGTTGAACATGCTCGGCGTGTGGGGTGTGGCCGATCCGGTCGCGCTCGCCTTGAAGGCCAAGCGCCGCGCCGAGGAGGGCGAGATCGACCCGATCGCTGATGTCGTCGGCGATCGCGTCTATCTCTTTTCCGGCAAGGCCGACACGACAGTCGTGCCGGCCATCGTTGCGGCGGCGGCCAAGTACTATAAGCAGCTTGGGCTCGCCGACGACGCCATCAAGTTTGTCGACAACGTCGGCGCCGGACACGCCTTCGTCACCGAGGACGCGGGCGAAAATTGCACGCACACGGGCGATCCCTATATCGTCGATTGCGATTACGATCAGGCGGAAGCGCTGCTGAGCCACATCTACGGCAAGCTCAATCCGCGTGCGACGGCGGCCGCCGGCCGCTACATCGCGTTCGATCAACGCTTTTTCACCAGGGGCCTGTCGCCGAACGGCATGGCCGACGAGGGTATCGTCTATGTGCCGGATGCGTGCGTCGCGAGTGGCGGCTGCCGCGTGCACGTGGCTTATCACGGATGCGCGCAAAGCCGCGCCAAGGTCGGCGATCAGTTCGTCAAGGGGACGGGATTTGCACGTTGGGCCGATACCAACCGGCTCGTCATTCTCTTTCCCCAGGCCGCCATTGCCGCGTTCAACCCGCAGGCGTGCTGGGATTGGTGGGGCTATACCGGCCCCGAGTATTTGAACCGCACCGCCCCGCAGATCGTAGCCGTGCACAGGATGCTGGAAGCGTTGTCGTCGGCGACCGGACGGCCATAATCCACATAACCGCAGATTGATCGCGCGCATGGTTCAACTGCGCGCGCCTCGGTTTACGTAGAGGCCGCGATCTGCCAAGAAGACGGGGCTTCGAGGGACCTAAATGACAACGACAGCAACACAATCCGGGCAATGGCTGCGGCCCAAATTCGCGTCCGCCTGGACGGGCGCGGTGGCGCATACGCCAACCGGCCACCGCGCACGCACGTGCGACACATTGGCCGCGCTGGCAGCCATGGGCATGCTGGCCGCCATGGCGGCGCTGCCGAACAAGGACGACGCGACCGCTGCTGCAAAAACCGCCCCGACCACATCGTCGGTGCCGGGCCGCGAGACGACGTTCGGCGCCTATCTCGGCGCGCCCTACCACTATCCAAGCGACCTGCTGCTTGAAAAGCCCGGCGCGCACGATGTCTCGGTGAAGAAGATCGAATGGTACACGCTGCCGTTCGACAATCCGCTCTATTACGGCGCGCGCATCCAACGCTGGTTCAGCGGCGGCACGTTCGGATCGATGATCGACTTCACCCATTCGAAAGCGTATGCGCCGCTCGATCAGCAGACGACGTTCGACGGCATGATCAACGGCAAGCGGGCGCCGGAGACGGCGAAGATCTCCGATTTCTTCAAGCGCCTCGAGTTCACGCACGGCCACAACATGCTGACGCTGAACGGCTTGGTGCGGCTGTTCCAATTCTCAACGCGCATCGTGCCCTATGCCGGTGTTGGCGCCGGCGCATCGTTCCCGCACACGGAAGTGCATGTTGCGACCGATGCGCAGCGCACCTACGAATACCAGTACACCGGGCCGAATGCGCAGGCGCTGTTCGGGCTTGAGCTGCGCCTGGCGACAGGGTCGGTTTTCCTCGAGTACAAGTTCACGCTGGCTGATTATCGCGCGCCCATTACGCACCGCGACGGCAGCCTCTATCCGATCGATATGTGGAACCAGTTCACGCGCTGGTATTCGGGCGAGGCGCCGCCGGGCGGCTTCGTCACGACGCGCCTGACGAGCCATCAGGTGATCGGCGGGTTCCTCGTGCGGTTCGTGCCGGAAGGCGGCGCTGCGGCGCGCTGAGACGTCTCGGGCGACACGCGGTGCGGCGCGGCGCTTTCAAGCGCGCAACATCGCGCTCCCATCACAATGAAAAAACGCGGCCCGGATGAGACCCGCAGGGCCGCGTTTTTATTTCGTGATCACTTATCGGTTCTGGCCATGGCGCGCTGCGATGACTGCCACGGCGCTTCGTTACAAACATAGCCGTTGACCGATCAGAAGCGGCGCAACAGCCGCTCGATATAATCGAGTTCGATGGTCGGGCGCAGGGCTTCGCCCGAGCGGCGGCGCAGCTCTTCCAGAATTTCACGCGCACGCTGCGCGTCGATGGCATTCGGCACCTTGACCGAATTACCGAGATCCGGGCCCTCGGACCGCTGCGGACGATCCAGCGGATCGCGCTTGCTGTTCTCGCCACGGCTGGCGCGCTGACGCGCGTTCTGCTGCATCTGCTCGGCCATCTGCTGCGCGGCCTGACGCATCTGCTCCAGCGCCTGACCCTGCTCCTCGGCGGCGTCGCCATGCTCTTCGCTTTCGAGCGCTTCCTCGGCGTTCTGCATGGACTTCTCGGCGCGCTGCAGACTTTCTGCGTCGCCGGCGCCCATCTCGTCGAGTTCGCGCTGCAGCTTTTCGAGCTTCTTGCGCAACGCAGACTGGCGATCCTTGAGGCCGCCCTTGCCATCCGGCGCGCTGTTTTCCGACCGCTGGCGACCCGACTGATCGGGCTTTGAGCCGGGCTCGTTGCCGCCCTGCTGCTGCTCTTGTGAGCCCATCTGGTTCGGCTGGCCCTGCTGGCCACGCTTCTG
Organism: Hyphomicrobium sp.; assembly: GCA_051646145.1. Classification (GTDB taxonomy): domain Bacteria; phylum Pseudomonadota; class Alphaproteobacteria; order Rhizobiales; family Hyphomicrobiaceae; genus Hyphomicrobium_B. Next base: position 2,187 of record JBOFCQ010000345.1, on the reverse strand, counting down.
CTGGCCCGCCTGGTCGCCGGCCTTGCCCTTCTTGCTCTGCTGCGACTTCTGCCCGTCTTCCTTGCTCTGCTCGCCGAAGGTGTCGTCCATGAGCTTCTGCTGCTCGCCGGAAAGATCGCTGAGGTCGTTCAGCTTCTTCATCATCTTCTCGGCCTGCTCGCGCTCGGCCTCGGCTTCGGGCGAACTTTGCGCCTGCAGGCGATCCATCATCTCGCGCATTTCAGAGAGCATGCGCTCGGCTTCCTCGCGCGAGCCATTACGGGCGTTCTCTTCCAGATCCTTCATCATCTGGTCGAAGTCTTCCTGCCCGACCTGCTGCTGCTGTTCTTCGCCGTCCGGCTTGTTCTGATCGCCGTCCTTGTCGGCGTTCTTCTGCATTTCCTTCAGGTAATTGCTCAGCGCCTGCTTCATCTCTTCGAGAAGTTTGGCGATCTCGGCGTCGTCGGCGCCTTCTTCCAGCGCCTTCGCCAAACGATCCTGCGCCGCTTTCAGCATCGATTCCGCGTCGGACAGCGCGCCGTCTTCGATCTTGAGCGCGATCTCCCACAGATCGGTAATCGAATTCGCAATCGCGGTGCGCGTGTTCTCGCGCTCGAGACGGTGGAAGACCGAACGCAGACCGATGTAAATCGAAACCGGTTCGATGAACCCTTCCGGCTCAATCGTCAGCGCGTCGATGGCCTTCGCCACCATCGGGCGATGACGGCTATCCTCGGCGAGCTTGCGCCGCTGTTCGATCAAGGCCCGCGCCAGCGGCTTGACGAAGCGGCGGGCGGGCAATTGCACTTCGATGTATTCGCTGCGGCCAACCTGGCCGGCGGTGTCGGTTGCCTCAAGCCACATCTCGACCATTTGTCCGGCCCACGGATGCGCGCCGAGATCGAGAAGCGTCGAGGCTTCGAAGGTCTTTGCGCCGGTGCGCGGAATTTTGAGCGCCAATTCCGGCGGCGGCTCGAGCGGCAGGCGCGGGCCTTTGAGGGGCGGCGGCTGCGCCCAAGCCTTCGACGGATCGCCGGGCTTCGGCTTCATCTGACGCATCTTGGCGATGGCCGCAGTGACGCCGTAGTCGTCCTCGCCCTTGTAGGTGACTTTGAGCGAGCCCTTGGGCGTGCGCGACCAGTCCTTGCCGATGACGATGGTCGGCAACTGATCGGGCGTGACGTCGAACGTCCAGCGACCGAGTTCCGTTGTGCCGGCAAGCGCGCGCACGCGCGCCGACGACTTCAGATCAAAACGCACTTCAGTGACGTCGATCTTGTCGGACTTGGTTTTTGGAGGTTCGGAAGTCACGCGAACCGGTTCTTTGGCGCCGTCGCTCAGAATTTCGAGCGTCAGCGGCGCGCCACGAAATCCGGTGCCGCGCAGCGTCAGCAGACTGTTGGCTGGAACTTCGAACAGCTTCGGTTCGGTGCTTGCCGTTGCCTCGGCAGCTTCAGCCGTGTCGGCGTCGCCGCCAGCAACGGCGCCATCGGCCAGCATGACCGGCGGCAGGGCGGTGTAGGGCGGCGGCGTGACCCAGGCATCGACGCGCGTATCGAGACGCGCCTCGCCCTTGCCGAAGCTGAATGCCGACAACAGCCGTTCCGGCAGACTGCCGGTGACGAGCGCGCCGGCCGGGATCAGCAGCAGCAGCGCCAGCGCGCGCAGCGCCATCGGATCGAAGCGATCGGTGCGCGGGCTCGGACGGCCAACGCGCAGGCGCGCGATGGCACGCGCAAGGCGTTCGCGATGCGCCTGCCACAACACCTTGGTTTCAGGATTTTCCGAGTACGCGGTGAGCGTGTCCTCATAGGACGTCGCCGGACGATGCGCGACGCCGGAGCGGCGCTCGATGCGGCGGATGGTTTCTTCGCGCGTCGGCCATGGTGCACGGCCGGCATAGACAATCGCCGCGATCGCCGCCACGGCGAAGGCTGCCAGTACGAGCTTATGGCTGAGCGCCGAAATGGACAGGAACATGCCTGACAGAGACAGCACGGCGAAAAGCGCGATGAGGCCGAGCAACAGCCACGCACGCGGCCAGACACGCTCGAAGAAAAGCGCCCATGTGCCAAGCCGCACCTTGCGCGCGAAAGCCCGGCTAATGCGCGGATCGGAATTCGTCGGAACCTGTCCTGTCATGGTCCAAGACTAACATGGGCCACGAAGCCCGCACCTTAACAAAATGCAAGGTTGCGGGACGCAACA